>NZ_LFGT01000012.1:60584-62406 GCF_002078115.1 Halomonas sp. BC2
CGAGAGCATGTTGACGCTGGCATCGGTGGCCAGTTCGCTGGCTCCGGCAAAGGCCATGTTGTGCAACACATGGCGAAACAGCCGCAGTCGGCTGGCGTAGCCGAGCTCCAGCCCGTACAGGCGGCTGAGCCTGTCTACCATGGCCAGGCTGCGCCAGGCCACCAGGGCCATATCTACCAGCGTCAGCGGGCTGACCGCCACCATGATGGCGGTTTCACCCGACATGCGGGTAATCAAACGCTGGGCTTCCCGGTCTCGAGGGGCCAACAGGTGGTAGCGCAGCAGCGTATGGATCTCTTCCCCGCTATGGTGGGGCTGGCAGGCGCGCTGAAAGGCCAGCCAGTGAGGGTCGTCGTTGCCGAGCTTCAGCTGCTGGCGAAGCTGTTCGGCCATGGCCAACGCCTGCTTGCCGGAGCGCTGGGGCAGTTCGGCCAGGTTGGCCCGCAGCCGGTCATGGCGCTTGAGCCGCCCCAGACGGCCAACTTCCTTCAACAGCGAGACACCGCCCAGGCCAATCAGGCTGATACCGAAGAGCTGCCAGGCCATGGTCAGCCACTGGGACTGCGTGAGCGCATCGGGGATGCCGGTGACCAGTTCCACGGTGCCCAGCGTGGCACCGCCTGCCAGCGCAAACATCAGCCCCCAGCGGCGCTTGCGGGGAGCGCCCAGGGTTTCTTCCGGCAGGGCTTTCAGCTCGGCCTGGGTGGCCAGCGGCTGGTGGGTGTCCGTGGCGGCGAAGCGCTCACGCTGACGCAGGGTCTCTGCGGCGGGCTCGGGGGGCGCTTCGCTATGAAAGTCGCGGCGGGGCTGAGGGTTGCTCATGACAGTTTATCTCCAATCAGCCAGTCGATCGCGGCGTCCATACGGATGTGGGGCAGCGCCTCGCCGTTGGCGGGCATCGGGCGGAAACTCGGAAAATCGAACCCCTGCTGCTGCCAGAAATCGGCCCTGGGTAAGCGGCTGGGCACGTCGCCTGGGTAGACCAGCACCTCTTCGCCTTCCAGGGTGGTGCCTTTGAGGGCCGGGCTGCGCTGGCCGTCGTGGAGCACTTCCCGGGCCTCGGTGGCGCGGATGGCGGCCAGCGACAGCGCTTTGACGGGAATGTCCGCGTAGCGCAGGTCCTTGAGCGGCTCCGCCAGCAGCGCTTCCAGCAGGGTCACCACATGGGGGTGCTGGTCGGGGGTGACATGGTCGGCTTTGGTGGCGGCAATCGCCAGCCGGTCGATTTTGGGCGCAAACAGCCGGGTCAACAGGCTACGCTTGCCGTAATCGAAGCTCTGCATCAGCTGATGCAGCGCTTTGGAAAGGTCCTCGAAACGCTCCGGCCCCGCGTTGAGCGCGCCGAGCACATCCACCAGCACGATCTGTCGGTCAAAGCGCCGGAAGTGGTCGCGATAGAAGGGCCGTACCACCTGCTGCTGATAGTAACGAAAGCGCGATGCCAGCGTGGCGTAGAGGCTCGTGGCCGGAAGCGCGTCGAGACGCTCCTGGGGAGCCTCCAGTCCAGGCAAGGGAAAGAACTGCAGCACCGGCGCGCCGTCTAGCTCGCCCGGCAGCAGGAAGCGGCCCGGCTGCAGGTCGGAAAAGCCCGCCTGCTTCGCGCGACGCAGCCCCAGCGCATAGGCCTCCGCTAAGCGTGCCAGGTGCGCTTCATCCGCTTCGGCGCTGGGGTCCAACTGCTCGGCCTCAGCCAGCCACTCACTGAACAGCGCCCGGCGGTGCGGCCCCAGATGCTGGGTCTGCTGCTGGCTCCAGCTGTAAAAGTCATGCTGCAGCAGGGGAAGATCGAGCAGCCACTCGCCGGGATAATCGAACAGGTCCA
>NZ_LFGT01000012.1:62807-64042 GCF_002078115.1 Halomonas sp. BC2
TGCACGTCATCGACAGCCAGGTAGGTATGCAGTGCGCCGCTGGTCTTGACCGGCGCCTCGCCAATGTTTTCGGTAATCAGCTCGACATTGAGGCGCTGGGCGTTGGCTTGAACCACCAGCCGAGCGGTCAGTTGGCTGTGCAGGGGCTGGGTGGGTGAAAGGTGCACCTCGATGCCTTCCGCATGATCGTCCACAGCGTCGAGGCGCCACTGGGCGTGGCGAGCCAGGCCGTGGAAGGGGCCGTTACGCTCGGGGCTTTCGTCGGCATAACGCTCGTCGGCAAACCAGGGCCAGCACAGTGGGATGCCGCCACGAATCGCTCCCGGCATCGCCTGAGGCGTGGGCGTCACCCATAGCCAGGGCTGCTCGTTGCGCGGTTGAAAGTGCAGCACCTGGGCACCCTGCAGGCTGATCACCATGCTGCCCCAGTCCATGTTGAACAGCGCGACGTCGCGCCCTTGCCAGGTAGCCGGTTGGTGGCCATCGACATCGGCAAGCAGCTGTGTGAGGGAGTCGGGAATCATGGGAAGTCCTTGTAAGAAGGCCTTGTGAGTAAAGGCAACAAATGGGCAGCACCCTGGCGCTGTGTGCTATGGTAGAACAACCATAGGCGAAAGTTAAAACCCCAGGCTAGGTAAAACCAAGGAGGATGTATGGGCTTTATTGCGTGGTTGATCATTGGTGGTTTGGCTGGCTGGATTGCTGGCAACATCATGCGCGGCGGCGGTTTTGGCGTGCTGGGCAATATCGGGGTAGGGATCATTGGCGCCTTGGTCGGGGGCTTCCTGTTCAGTCTTCTGGGCCTTCAGGCGGGCGGTTTCATTGGTTCGCTGGTGACGGCGACCGTGGGGGCCGTGGTGTTGTTGTGGGTCATCAGTAAAGTCAAAAGCGCTTAGCGCTTCTCTCGGCTGTTCCCTACGCTGCCCGGCCCTTGTGCCGGGCAGCGTTGTTTTGTGCGCGGGCTATCGGTCTTGGCGTTAGTTTCCGTTACACTATGGCGCTTTTGGCAGCCCTGCCTCCGCGCGGTATTGCTTTCATGGATCGCTTTCTGTTTCTTCGAGGTGTCTTTTGGCCGATGCACTAAATGCCTGGTGGGCTCAACAGCTGGTGCTATGTGATTGGGCTTTCACACCACACCCCTTGGCGGTAGATGCAGTGGCGGCCGAACAGCGCCTGCTGCAGCTGGGCATCACGGACCGCGGGACGTTGGCGGATCAGCTGTTTTTTGCACTGGG
>NZ_LFGT01000012.1:64854-69709 GCF_002078115.1 Halomonas sp. BC2
GCTATCCCGCCAGCGCCGCCGACTGGCCCGAGGCCCGCGCCTGGATGGAGCGCGTCTGGCAGGTCTACGACCGCGAGCAACTGCTTGAAGTGATGCTATGGCTGAGCGCTCAGGGCGAGCGTCAGCGCTGGGACATCGAAGCCCGCGAGCTGTTGAGCATGGATCATGCCCAGCGTCAGGAGTGGCAGCGCGGTGTCGAGCAGGAGTCTGCCCATGCGCCCGTATTGACCACCTTCGTACATCAGGGGGAGCCCCTGGAGTGGGCGGCCTGGGACTGGCTTCGGCTGGTCGAACTGGCCTGGGCGGGCGTTTGCAGCGGCTGGCTGAGCCAGGCCGAAGCAGACGACCTGGCGGCCCATGCGGCTGACCTGATTGGCCGTCGTTACCATGACTGGCATGCCATGCTGAAGGCTTACCTGCGTGGTCAGAGCCTGTTCGAGGGCGTCGATCGCCGGGGCATGACGCCTTCGCCACGCCACAAGCTGTTGATGCACGCCTCGTTCAGCCCATGGAAACAGGCGCCCAGCGCCCTGCTGGACGATGCCACCCGCGACGCTTCACGTCAGCGCATCCGCCGCTGGCGCAATACCCCTCATCATTGGCTGCTGGCGCTGGCAGGGGTGCGTGAACCCGATGTAATGCTGCGCCAACTGAACCCTGCGGCACCGATCAGCGAGCAGCGCCGCACCGACGCAGCGGTGTATCTGCAAGAGTCTTTGGGGCTGCATGCCGACGAAGGGCATCAAGTGCTGGCGCGCTACTGGTTGCCCGCTCAGGCACACCACCTGAATCAGCTGGCGGCAGATGCCGTCCATGGGGTGATGCCGCCTTCGCAGACCCATTTCGGCCAGCCTACCCCCGACGAGCTGAAGCAGCGCAATGCGGTGAAAGGCGTCAGCCGCCACGCCGCCACCATTCACATGGCCGAGAAGTTCGCGTTCTACCTCCACATGGCGCTGGACAGTGGGCTGTTCGAGCGCGAACCGCTCATGGAGCATGCCAGCGCGTTGCGCAGCTGCCTGTGCCGTTTCTATGCCTCGCCCAAACGCTTGCTGGACGCATGGTTTGCCTGGGAAAGCTGCCTGCCGGAGCCCGAGCACGACTCCTTGATCAGTGAAATTGCCTGGCATCTGGAGGATCCCGGCAGCCTGTTTCACTGGCTGAACTGGCAGCCAGACGCCTGGTGCGAGCCGGGTGAGCGGCCTACGCTGAGCCACTTTACGGCGATGTCTCTGGTGGGGCCATTGAATAGCGCCGTGTGGAGCGAGCCGCAGCTGGAGAGCCCGCGCGAGTGTGCGGATATTCGTGAGTGGGTCGAAAGCCACTACCACCTGACCAGCGCCGACGACATGCAAGAGTTTCTCAGCTTCATGCTGGAAGCCGGGGACCGTCAGGAGTACCAGATCAATTACGCGCCCTATACATTGAACCCGGAGCGTCTGGCGGCAGAAATCGCCATTCTCGAATCGGGCGATTGCGGCGAAGAGGAGCGCCACCACCTGTTACGGTTGCGGCGAGTGAGTGCCAACGAGGACGGGTGTAACGACGTCGACATGGCCGCGTGGGATATTGCTCAGCTCGTGGATCTGGCCATCGCTGCCCGGCAGTTGGGCTGGCTGGACAAGCAGGCCTTTGCCGACGTGCTGGACCGCGCCTATCAGCTGGCCGCAGACCATTATGCCGGTTGGCAAGAGTATGCGGCGGGGATGTACGCCGGGTTCTCGTTCTTCATGGGGGAAACTCCCGAACGAGAGAGCTTTCTGGCGGGCTTTCGGCAAGCGCTGGTGGCCTGGCTATGCGGCGCACCCATTCTGGCGGGGCCTTGGGCCAGCCTGGATTTTCCGGGCAATAAACCGCGCCATTTTGCGCCGCTGCATATCGATACGTTGCCGGGAGATCAACGTATTTTGCATTGAGACTCGCCAAGCATAGTAGAACTGGCTTATAGTCCAGGCTTTGTGTAAATGAGTTTTCTCATGCTCTGCCCACTTTTTCTTATACATTTGTCAAGAGGTTAATCGCATGGTTGCGTTGCCACACCCCGCTGTGACCGCTGTCCGTGTTGTAAGTGTTTGTGTTTTCGCAGCATTGTTGGCTGGTTGTGCAGGCTCCGGTGGACGTCAGGATATGGAGCCCCCCGAGGATTATTTCTCGATGGTGCTGCCCGGCATGGGCGGCGCCACGCCGCAGATGTCGCCAGCCGATCCGATCATGGCGCAATTGCGCAGCATGCAGACCCCACCACCTACGGTAATTCGCCAGGCCCTTCTCGAACAGCACCAGCGCTGGGCCGGCACTCCTTACCGAGTAGGGGGAACCACCGAAAGGGGAATCGACTGCTCTGCACTGGTTAGACATGTTTTCCGCGATACGTTCAATATGGAGCTTCCGCGCTCCACCCAGGATCAGGTGCATGAGGGACGCTCGATCGACCGCCAGGAGCTGCAGGCGGGCGATCTGGTCTTCTTCCGCCCTCCAGGACGCTACAATCATGTCGGGATCTACGTCGGTGACGGCTACTTCCTGCATGCTTCCACCTCGCAAGGGGTGACCATCTCGAGCCTGGATAACAGCTATTGGCAGCGCTACTACTGGCAGTCTCGCCGGGCGCTGGAGCCGACCAATCTTGCTCAGCTGAATGGTCGGTTTGAACAATCCTATCTTCCGTAGCCTTGGGCCCCTTGTGTATCGGGGGCCATCGCGCCAATTGACCATGGACATGGCATGATTGAAGCGAAAACGCGCGCCTGGTGGCGCGCGACGGCAGCACTCTGCCTCGGCTCTTTTCTGGTATTCATCAACCTGTATGCCCCGCAGCCGCTGCTGCCCGAGTTGAAAGAGGCATACGGCGTTTCTACCCTGGGCATCAGCCTGCTGATGTCGGCTTCTACCTTGTCGTTGGCACTGGCGCTGCTGGTCTTTGGGCCGCTTTCCGATGCCATTGGCCGTGAAGCGATCATGCGCTTTACGCTGCTGTTGGCGGGTGGCCTCTCGCTGGCGCTGGCCTTCGCGCCCACCTTTGAAAGTCTGCTGCTGTTGCGCTTGCTGCAGGGCTTCGTGCTGGGCGGGCTGCCCGCCGTGGCCATTGCCTGGATGGGCGATGAGTTCGACAAGCCCGCCCTGCTGAGCGCCGTGGGGCTCTATATTGGGGCCAATTCGCTGGGGGGCATCAGCGGCCGCATCGTTGGCGGGGGAGCGTCGGCAGTGGGTGGCCCAGGCGCTGCGTTTCTGGCCGTGGGCGCCATGACGATCATCGGCTGCGTGCTGTTCTGGCGGCTGCTGCCCAATAGCCGGGCCTTCCAGCCCAAGCGGTTCGAACTACGCCAGGCGCTGAGTGATCTGGCAGGCCACCTGCGCACGCCTTCGCTGCTGGCAGCTTACTGTCTGGGCGGTATCAATTTTCTGATTTTCATCAATCAGTACAGCTACATCACTTTCCGCCTGGCAGAGGCGCCGTATCACTTGGCGGCCAGCGGGTTGGGGCTGATCTTCCTCACTTACCTGGGCGGTACCCTGGGTTCGACGGTCTCCGGCAAACTGGCCGGACGTTTTTCTCCCGCCAGCTGTATTGGCATGGGCATCGTCATCCTGATGCTGGGGACGGCCATTACCCTGGCGGAGTCGCTGGTGGGGATTCTGGTAGGGTTGACCATCAATGCGTTTGGCTTCTTTCTGGCCCACTCGCTGGCTTCCAGCTGGGTGGGGCGCTACGCCCAGGGCGCCAGGGGCAGTGCGTCGGCGCTGTATCTGGTGTTTTACTACCTTGGAGCGAGTATCGGGGGCTTCTGGCTGGAACCGTTCTGGCGTTGGGCGCAGTGGCAGGGGGTGGCCGTAGGGTCCTGGCTACTGCTGGCCGTGACCCTGATGATTGCGCTGGGTATGCGGCGCGTCGAGCGTCGCCTGGCCAGCGCTTAGTCGCTCCTTAGCTGTCCGTCGGCCAGGTGCAGATGCCGGGTACAAAGCCGGTTCAATAGCGCCATGTCGTGGCTGATGACCAGCACGCCCAGCGCCTGGCGTTCGGCGTGGGCCTTAACGGCTTGCCACAGGCTGAGTTGGGTCAGTGGATCCAGCATCGTCGAAATCTCATCGGCGATCAGATAGCGCACACCCGGGGCCAGGGCGCGTAGCACGCACACCCGCTGCAGCTCGCCCCCGGACAGCTCCCCCGGAAAACGCTTCAGCCACGCTGGCTGAATACCGAACGCTTCCCTCAGCGCCTGTGGCGGTGTCCAGGCCTCTTCCAATAATCGTGCCACCCGCCAGCGCGGATTGACCGCCCGTTCCGGCGATTGAGGCAGCCACTGCACGGGGCGCAGGCCCCGTGATGGCAAGGGCACTCCGTCGATGTGCAAAAAGCCGTGGCGTGGTGCCCAGTGGCCCGCCAGCACTCTGCCCAGCGTCGACTTGCCTGCCCCGGAAGCACCGCTCAAACCGACCCACTCGCCCCGTGCCAGCGCCATCGACAGCGTCTGGAACAGCGGCGGCTCGCGGCCAAACCCGAAGGTGAGCTGGTGGGCTTCAAGCAAGGCTGGGCTCCTGAACATGAGGCTGTATGGGTAAGGTGCCGAAGGCGTTGTCGGGCAGCGCTTGCCAAAGTGCTTTGGCATAGGCGCTGTGCAGCTGCTCCCCTTGGCCATGGAAGGCCCGGGCCGAGGTCGTTTCCACGGCGCGCCCCTGGCGCATGATGGTCACCCGGTGGGCAATGGGCAAGGCATGGCGCAGGTCATGGGTGATCAGCAGGACAGCTTTGCCCTCTTGGGCCAGTGCCTGCAGGGTAGCCAGCACGCGATCCCGCTGGGCCGGGTCCAGCCCGACGCTGGGCTCGTCGGCAATCACCACGCGGGCATGGCCGGCC
>NZ_LFGT01000012.1:70022-79649 GCF_002078115.1 Halomonas sp. BC2
ATGGCCGGCCTGGGCCATGGCCACCAGCACCCGCCTGGCCATGCCGCCGGAAAGCTCATGGGGGTAGCGCCGCGCTGCATGGGCGAGCTGGTAGTGCTGCAGCAGGTCGTAGCTGCGTGCTTGAGCGCTGACGCGGGAAAGGCCTGCGCGGCGAGCAGCCCAGCGTATCTGGTGCTGGCTGCGTGCCAATGGGTCCAGGGCGTTCAGGGTCTGTGGAATCAGCGCCAGTTCACGGCCACGCAGCTGGCGTTGGCGCTCGGGCGTCAAGAGGTCGCCCTGGAAGGTCAGAGTGCCGTGCTGCCGTGCTGCGGGCGGCAGCAGGCCCAGCAGGGCGTGGGCCAGCAGGCTTTTGCCGGATCCGGACGCGCCGACCAAGGCGTGTATTTCCCCTGCCTGAATGTCCAGCGAAAGCGATTCGATCACGGGTGACCACTCGCGCTTCCACCAGCGGGGGTAGTGGGGCAGGCTCAGGCTCCATTCGGTGATCTCCAGCATGTTTGGCTCCCTTGATGGTTGAAAACGCGGGCCTTACAGGGCCTGGCGCAGCTGTGTGGCCAGCCGTTGAATGGCCAGCACCATCAGCAGCAGTCCTAGCCCGGGAAACACGCCCAGCCACCAATAGCCGCCGCTGAGATAGCGCATGGCGTCGGCCAGCAGCACGCCGATGGCGGGCTGGTTGGGGTCCAGGCCGACGCCGAGAAAGGTCAGAGCCGCTTCGTGCAGAATGGCGTGGGGAAACAGCAGTAACGTACCCACCACGCAGTGGGGCCAAAGGTGGGGCACGAAGTGCTGGGCGACGATGTACCCCGGCCCTTTGCCAAAGCCTTTCGAGAGCGCCACGTACTCGGCCTCGCGCAGGCTGAACAGCTCGGCGCGAAACACCCGCGCCAGGCCAGGCCAGTGGGTAATGGCCACGGCGATGATCACGGCCTGGGTACCCCCGCCCAGCGCAAAGGCGATGAGCAGCAGTAAAATGAGGTGGGGCACGCTGAGCAGCGTATCGATCAGCAGCGACACCAGCGCATCCAGGGTGTTCGATAGCGCCGCCAGGCTGGCCAGCAGCAGGGCGATGGCCGTGCCCAGCAGGGCCGCGCTCAAACCGACCCAAAAACTCAGCGCCAGCCCCGCCAGGGTTCGCGCCCATAGCTCCCGGCCCAAGGCATCGGTGCCGAACCAGTGGAGCAGGCTGGGTGGCTGTAAACGTGCCTCGAACTGCATCTGCTGGGGGCTGTCACCCAGCCACAAACGGCTGCTCAACAGCAGCATCAGCAGGGCACTGAAGAGCACCAGATAAACGGCGGCGGCCAGGCGTGGCTGTGCGCTCATGGGCTGTGTGCCAGACGGATGCGCGGGTCGGTCACCCGTGCCAGGGCATCGGCGGTCAGGTTGCCGATGCTCACGAACAGCGCGGTGAACAGGGCGATGGCCAGCAGCAGGGGAACATCGCTGCGCAGCCCCGCCGCTACGGTGGCCTGGCCCAGCCCCGGGTAGGCGAAGACCTGCTCCACCAGAATGGAGCCGCCAAACAGCTCGCCCAGCGAGGCAAAGGCCAGGGTGATGGCCGGGAGGCTGGCGTGGCGCAGCCCGTGCCGCCAGGCGATGTCGGTACGACTAGCGCCCTGGGCAAAGGCGTGTAGCGCCGTGTCGGAACGCATGAAGGCCAACATTCTGGCGCGGGTGTGCAAAGTGATGGTGGCCATGCTCAATAGCGCCAGGGTGGTCACCGGCAGCACCAGGTGGTGCAGACGGGTGGCGAACGTGACATCGCGGCTGACCACCCCCGTGGGGCCTGCGCAGCAGGTGGGGGTCCAGCCCAGGGTCACCGAAAACAGCAGCAGTGCCAGAATGGCCAGCCAGAAAGTGGGCGTCGAGGCGGTCACCAAGGCGTAACCGCTGATCAAGCGGTCGAGCAGCGAGCCTTCCCGGCTGCCTGCCACGATACCCAATGCCACGCCCAGCACCAGTGACAGCAGCCAGGCACTGAACAGCAGCCAGAACGAGCGCTGAAAGCGCAGGCTGATGACGTCACCTACCGGCTGTTGGTACACATGGCTCCAGCCCAGCTCGCCGCTGGCCAGTTGACGCAGCCACTGGCCGAACTGCACGGCTGCCGGTTCATCGAAGCCCCACTGTGCGGCGATCAGGGCGCGCTGCTCGGGGCTTACCTGGGCCATCTGCGGGCCCAGGTAGGCGTCGATGGGATCGATGGGCGAGAGCATCATCAGGCCGAAGGCGAGACCGGCCACGCACAGCATGACCAGCCCCAGCCGTAGGCTTCTCCACGCCAGCCAGCGGGCTAGTGGCACGTCCAGCGCCACTCGAGCAGGTTGGCGGTAATCGGCCAGCCGTGTCCATGGGGGGCCACGCCCAGCTCGCCAACGTTCAGGCACGGGTCAGCGGCATAGACATGGGTCAGGTTGACCATCCAGGCCCAGCTGGCATCGCCCTGTAGGCCATAGCCGGTGCTGCCATCCCACTGGGCTGCTTGCCAGTGTGGGTTGGCTTCTTCGGCGCTGGCGGCGGCCTGGGCGGCCTCCAGGTGCTGGTCGACGCGCTCATTGGTGTAAAAGCCGCTGTTGTAGAAGCCAAACCCGGCGTGTTCGCTGTGGAAGAGATAGTAGATCTCTTGCGGGCTATGGCTGCCAAAGCCAAACACGATGGCATCCTGGTGCAGAGCTTCCCGCTGTATTTCATCCCAATGGCGGCCGGTGGGCTGCATCTCGATTCCCAGCGGGCGCACCATCTCTGCGCTGATTTGCGCGAGCTGCTGGCGAGTCGTATCACTGGCCGGGTAGGTGAGCCGGAAGCGAGCAGGCTGCCCGTCCTTGTAGCGCAGGCCATCGTCTGCGCGCAGCCAGCCTGCTTCCTCCAGCAGGGCATTGGCCTGCTCCAGGTCGAAAGCGATGGTTTCCTCGGGGTGCCCCCAGGGCAGGCCATCGGCAGGGCCATACGCCGGGCGGCCAAAGCCGTTCAGGGCCACGTCTACCAGCGTGTCGCGGGATAGCGCCAGGTTGATGGCCTGGCGAATGGCCAGGTCGGACGTGACATCGTTGCCAATCGGGGCACCGTTGGCGGCGCGCTCCCCGCTATCGGGCTGCATGGGAAACAGAATCCCGCGATTATCGACGCTCTCCATCAGGACCCGCTGCATCTGGCCCGGCATGGTGCTGGCCAGCGCCTGGGGAATGACGGCCAGGTCGAGCTGACCTGCCTGGGCAGCGCTTAGCGTGCCTGCCTCATCGGTAAACAGAAATACCAGGCGCTCGAAGGCCGGAGCTGGGCCGTAAAAATAGGGGTTACGCTCGACGATCAGCTGTTCACCTTCCTGCCACTCCACCATGCGGTAGGGGCCAGAACCCAGCGGTTGGCGGCCATAGCCCGCATGATGGCCATTTTCCCGCTCGGCATCAGGTACAATGCCCAGGGTCATCAGCTGGTCGATGAAGGTTATACGGGGGGCTTTCAGGGTAAGCGTGACGGTGTGGTCATTCACGGCGTCGGCATGTGCCAGCGCGCTGAGGTCGGCTCGGCCCCCTGCCGTGGCGGCGGCATTGAAGGTATATGCCACATCCCGGGCGGTGAGCGGCGTGTCATCGGCAAACCGCACGTCCTCGCGCAGATGCAGTGTCCAGGTCAACTGGTCGTCCGACAGAGACCATTCGGTGGCCAACCCCGCTTGAGGGGTAAAATCCTGGCTACGGGTGAGCAGCGTGGACTGAAACAGCGGGCTTCCGTATTGCCCCCAGCCCAGCAGTGGGTCGAATCCCTGGTCTGGCTCGCCGCCGATGGCAAGCACCAACTGCTCTTTGGCCAGCGCGGGAGCGCTGAGCGCCAGGCATGTGCTGGCAATGGTCAGTAGTATCGAACGACGCATGGGGCACCCTGTGACGAATAAGTATGATGTTTTGACAATAACATCATACTCGTGTGGCGGGTAGTCAACAGGCCCATTCAACGCTCGGGTGAGCAAAGGAGAAGGTATGCAACGTATTACCGTGACGCTGGATGAAGAGCTGCTACGCGAGGTGGATGCCTTGATGCAGCAGCGTGGCTATCAGAACCGTTCCGAGGCCATTCGAGACCTGACCCGCAGCGGGCTGACTCAGGCCAAGGAAGAGGTCGCGCCGGATGCCCCGTGTATGGGGGCTTTGGTGTATGTCTACGACCATGCGGCGCGAGAGCTTTCCAAGCGGTTGACCCGGCACTCCCACGACCACCACGACCTCACGCTGTCGACGCTGCATGTGCATATCAACCATGACAGCTGCCTGGAAGTGGCGCTGCTCAAAGGGCAGGGGAGTGCGCTCAAGCAGTTTGCTGACGAAGTGACCTCGTCACGCAGCGTACGCCATGGGCAGCTGGTGTTGATTCCCGGCGAATAGCGGCACGAACGGCCACGCACAAAAAAGGCGGCCCGCGGGCCGCCTTGATGACGATGACTTACGCTCAGTGCTGAACGCCGCCTTCGCCGTGCACGTGTCCGTGCTGAACTTCTTCTTCGCTTGCTTCACGAACGGTAGCAATCTCAACGTCGAAGTTCAGGTGCTGACCTGCCAGCGGATGGTTGCCATCCACGACCACAGTGTCACCTTCCACTTTCGTGACGGTGACCATCAGCGGGCCGCCCTGGGTCTGGGCCTGGAACTGCATGCCCGGCTCGATGCTCTCGACGCCCTGGAAGGCATCGCGAGGAACTTCCTGCATCAGCTGTTCCTGAACTTCGCCGTAACCCTCGGCAGGGGCAACCTTGACGTTCAGTTTGTCACCAGCGGCGCGGCCTTCCAGCTCTTTTTCCAGGCCCGGAATGATGTTACCGGCGCCGTGGAGGTAGGTAAGCGGTTCACGGCCTTCGGAACTGTCCAGCACTTCACCTGCATCGTTGGTCAGGGTGTAGTGAAACGCGACAACCGAGTTTTGCGCAATTTGCATTGAATAACCTTTCGGTGAGTGCATGTCCCAACATGGTAACGCGTGTGGCTTGGCTTGTCAGGGGGTAAGCCGGGTTTTTAACCCCCATGCCTTTGGCACTATTGCGCCCGACAGTGACCAGCGATACCCTACTCTCACCCTTTTTCCGTAAGCTAACGAAGTGTGATCGGAGCTTGATATGACTGTTTTCCTGATTTGGGTGGTGGCCTTCGTGCTGATCGCCTACTTTGCCAACAAGCGTTGGGACAATGGCTTTAGCCAAGGGCTGGACAAGCTGTTGCCCGGTGTTTTGAAGACCCATGGCGAGAACCGCCACTTGTGGGTAGCGGCCATCGCTATCCTGGGGGCCACCACACTGGTGCGTCCGGTCGATATTCTGCTGGTGGCTCTGCTGCTGGCGCTGATCGGGTTTGTCGTTTACAAGCTGGCCAACTGGGCCAGCAACAAGGTGACCCACTAAGTCTGCCGAAACAAGGTCTGCCGAATGGGTGGTTTGTGCTGTACCCCGCCACCCGTTAATCAGGCATGGCTTGAAGCAGACATGAAAAAGCCCGTCCACTTTGGTGGACGGGCTTTTTTTCGAGACCGTGCTTTTGCAGGCGCTGGTCAGCTGTGACCAGCGCCGATACAACGACCGATCAGTAGGGGGCAACGCTCAGGTTGGCGCCGCTGCCAATCAGGCGTACACGCTGGCCGGCCTGGAACTGGCGGTCGGCACGCTGAACGACGACCACATCGGTACCGTCGTCACGACGCACTTCCATTTCCAGTGCATTGACGCGGTTGACGCTGTCTTCTGCCGCCGTGCCGGCGACGGCACCGCCCAGTGCACCTGCCACGGTGGCCAGCTGACGGCCTGAACCGCCGCCTACCTGGCTGCCCAGCAGGCCGCCAATCACGGCGCCACCGCCACCGCCCAGCAGGTTGCCGGTACGGCTATCGGCTTGAATCTGTACCGGACGAACGGCCACGATGGTGCCATAGCTGACGCTCTGGCCCGTCTGCGCCTGGTTGCCGCGGTACACATCGCCCGAGTAGGTGGATGTGTTGGCACAGCCAGCCAGTGTCAGGATGCTCAACGCTGCAACGGGTAGTAAACGTTTCATTCAAACCTCCAGTAAGAATCAGCCCATATGGCTGTGAACGTCCGCAGATCAATGCGTGCGTATCATTATAGAACGGCGTTCGCTAAAAGATAACCAAAGCGTACGCTTTGACCAGCCGTTTGGAAAAAAGGTCACAAAGTAGAGTGTAGACAGGCATTAAGAAAGCAGTGTGCAAAAAATCGACAGGCCATGAAGCACGCCGCAAAAAACACCACGGGGAGCCGTGGCTCCCCGTGGTGCGTTGCAGTGGCTGTGTGTTTAGCCAAACTGGTTCATGGTGTTGTCCTTGCCGCCGGCTTTCAGCGCAGCCTCACCATGGAAGAACTCCTTGTGATCGTCGCCGATGTTGGAGCCTGCCATGTCCTGGTGCTTGACCGTGGCGATCCCCTGGCGAATTTCCTGACGCTGGACGCCTGCCACGTAGGCCAGCATGCCTTCGTCGCCGAAGTAGCCCTTGGCCAGGTTGTCGGTAGACAGCGCCGCCGTGTGGTAGGTGGGCAGGGTGATCAGGTGGTGGAAGATACCCGCTTCGCGCGCCCCGTCACGCTGGAAGTTGCGAGTCCACTCATCGGCCAGCTGCCCCAGCTCGGTGTTGTCGTATTCGACGCTCATCAGCTTGTCGCGCTGGTAGGCCGATACGTCCTTGCCCTCTTTCTCCCAGGCATCGAAGACCTGCTGGCGGAAGTTCAGCGTCCAGTTGAAGGAGGGCGAGTTGTTGTACACCAGCTTGGCGTCCGGCACCACTTCGCGGATGCGGTTCACCATGCTGGCGATCTGGCCCACATGGGGCTTCTCGGTTTCGATCCACAGCAGGTCGGCACCGTTTTGCAGGCTGGTGATACAGTCCAGGATCACGCGGTCTTCGCCGGTGCCTGGCTTGAACTGGTAGAGGCCAGAAGCCAACCGTTTGGGCTTGACCAGCTTGCCGTTCTGCTTGATGACCACGTCGCCGTTGTTGATGTCCGAGGCGTTCTCGATGACATCGCCATCCAGGAAGCTGTTGTACTGGTCGCCCAGGTCGCCTGGCTCATTGGTGACGGCGATCTTCTGGGTCAAACCAGCGCCCAGCGAGTCGGTACGAGCCACGATGACGCCATCTTCGACGCCCAGCTCCAGAAAGGCGTAACGTACGGCGTTGATCTTGGCCAGGAAGTCTTCATGGGGCACGGTGACCTTGCCGTCCTGGTGACCGCACTGCTTCTCGTCGGATACCTGGTTTTCGAGCTGAATGCAGCAGGCGCCCGCCT
Organism: Halomonas sp. BC2; assembly: GCF_002078115.1. Lineage (NCBI taxonomy): Bacteria > Pseudomonadati > Pseudomonadota > Gammaproteobacteria > Oceanospirillales > Halomonadaceae > Halomonas > Halomonas sp. BC2. The sequence continues at coordinate 77,305 of NZ_LFGT01000012.1, forward strand.
GGATGAATTTCTTGGCCAGCAGGTACGTGGCTTCGGCGTTACCAAACCCGGCATCGATATCGGCAATGATCGGCACGATATGGGTTTCGTAGTTGTCGATCTTGCTGATCAGCTCTTTTTCTTTGGCGCTGTCGCCTGCTTCCTTGGCGTCGTCCAGCGCACGGAACAGGTGGTTGAGTTCCCACGCATCGGCCTGCTTGAGGAAGGTGTAGAGTTCCTCGATCAGGTTGGCCACCGAGGTTTTCTCATGCATGGACTGGTCAGGCAGCGGGCCAAACTCGGAGCGCAGGGCTGCCACCATCCAGCCTGAAAGGTACAGGTAGCGACGCTTGGTGGTGCCAAAATGCTTCTTGATGGAAATCAGCTTCTGCTGGCCGATGAAGCCGTGCCAGCAACCCAGCGATTGGGTGTACTGGGAGGTGTCGGCATCGTAGGCGGCCATGTCGTCACGCATGATCTTGGCGGTGTAACGAGCAATGTCCAGGCCAGTATGGAAGCGGTTCTGGGCACGCATCCGAGCGGCGTATTCAGGTTTGATCGCTGACCACTTGCCGCCTTGGGCTTCGCGCAGTTGGGCCATGGCTTTGATATCGTCGAGCAGTCCTGACATGAGCTGATTCCTCCAGGGTTATCGTCGTTCGCAGGCTAGCTTGTTGTTATGCTGCACCTGCGAGATAGCGTTCAGCATTGTGCAATTTTGCGGCGCTGTCTCTAGGCCAATCGTCTCTCAGTAAAACGTCGTGCCTCGGCGCTTGGCGTCACACAGCGACATGGCGTAAGAGCTGAGAGCCAACGTCGCTGCAGTGCAATAACTATCGGTCAGGCAGCTGCATTCAACAATTGTCACTTCGGGGCAGGGGGCGTTGTAGTCCGACGACATCGACTACGTCGAACGCCCTGTTTGTGTAGTCGTTTTTCGCCTGTTGGACGCAAAAAAAAGCGCCGCTGTCTCAGCGGCGCGATAACGCGTGTTCGATGGCCTGGTGGCGGGTTACAGCACCAGGGTCATTTCGCGGTGGGGGATGCCGGCATCCATGAAGACCTCGCCATGGGCTACGAAGCCTAAACGCTCATAGAAGGCGAGGGCGTGTAGCTGGGCGCTGAGGGCCGCGTGGCGATGGCCTGCCTCGCGGGCAGCGGCGATGGCAGCCTCCATGAGTCGATAGCCAATGCCCGCGCCCCGTGCGCTGCTCAACACCGCTACGCGACCAATATGGCCGTCGGGCAGCAGGCGCGCGGTACCCACCGGCTCGTCATTCAGCGTGGCGAGGAAGTGCAGGCATTCGCCATCCCGGCCATCCCACTCCTCTTCCTGAGGAACCTGCTGCTCATCGATGAAGACCACGCGGCGAATCAACGACGCCGCGTCGCCCAGTTCACGCCAGTCGCCTTGTTGCACGGTGGTGGCTGTGTTCACGCCTTACTCCTCGTCGTCTTCACCCATGAAGCCCAGGCTGCCGCTATTGATCAGCTGCGTGAGCAGCGCTGCCGCACCGTCCAGTTCCAGCACCTCGTCGTACATGGGCTCCGGGTCGGCGACCCGCTTGGCCAGCGCTTCCGAGCAGGCGTGCCCGTCGCCATCCACGAACAGCGTGGTGCCGGCGGCATCGCTGCGCCAGGCAAAGCGCGAACCGGGCATATGGAACAGCGGCTCGCCCTGTTGTAGCTGAGCAACAAGCGCGGCCTCGTCCAGTGGCTCGTCCAGTGGCATCAGCTGGTCGACGTACTTGGGCTGAGTCATGACGCGGCCAAACCACTGGGCCATCTGCTCCGGTTTGTCCAGCGTCGAGAGGATGAATTGACGCATACGCTCGATGGCGGCGTCGTCCAGTTCGCCCTGATGCTGGGCCGGTGCCATGCCCGCGTCGCTGTAACGCTGGGATTCCGACATCTGCTCGCCCACGTAGTCGGCGTAGGAGGTGATGGCTTCGTCGGCCGAGGGAGCACGAAAACCCACTGAAATGGTCATGCAGTCGTCGGTCTGGCTGACCCCGTGATGCGCCCAGCCCGGCGGCAGGTAGAGCATGTCGCCCGGTGCCAGGGTCCAATCGGAGTCGGGTTCGATCTCGAAGGTTTCCAGAATACGCAGGTCGATGCCCTGCACGATCGGCGCGTTGTCCGGCTGCTTGCCGCCCAGCTGCCAGCGGCGATGGCCGCGGGCCTGCAGCAGGAACACATCGTACTGGTCGATGTGCGGGCCGACGCTGCCGCCGGGGGGCGCGTAGCTCACCATGATATCGTCCATGCGCCAGCGGGGCAGGAAGTCGAACTCGTCCATCAGCGCAGCAATGGAGGGCACGTAGTGGTCGACGGCTTGCACCAGCAGGCTCCAGTGGCCTTCGGGG
>NZ_LFGT01000012.1:79996-84295 GCF_002078115.1 Halomonas sp. BC2
CGTGGGATACCTGCCAGGGGCCGTCAGGGCCGTTCTCTTCCACCAGCCGCGCTTCCACGCCCGGCTCGCAGGCCAAGCCTGCCAGCTCATCGGGGTCGATGGGGCTGACGAAGTCCGGGATAGCGCCACGAATCAGCAGGGGCTTCTGCTGCCAGTAGTGGGCCAAGAAGTCGGCGGGTGTTAAATCACCCAGCAGGGTGAGTGGCTTATCGTGATGACTCATGGCGTTATCCTGAAGTGAGTGAGCGGCACGGATCGAAACGGCGTGCGTTTATAGGGCCGCCAGCCGTTGCGGAAGGGCTTCGGCCTGCGCCTTCGCATTACCAATATAGCTGGCTGGCGAAAGAGATTTCAGCTCTTGTTTCACATCGTCGGGCAGTGCCAGGGTGTCGATGAAGGCTGCAAAGCCTGCCTGGTCGATCTGCTTGCCGCGGGTCAGCTCCTTGAGCTTCTCGTAGGGCTTCTCGATGCCGTAACGACGCATGACGGTCTGAATGGGTTCGGCCAGCACTTCCCAGCTGTTGTTCAGGTCTTCGGCGAGTCTGGCCGGGTTGGCTTCCAGCTTGCTGATGCCTTTCAGGCTGGCGTGGTAGCCAATCAAGCCGTAAGCCAGGCCGACGCCGAGGTTGCGCAGCACCGTGGAGTCGGTCAGGTCGCGCTGCCAGCGGGAAATCGGCAGCTTCTGGGCCAGGTGGCTGAGGATGGCATTGGCCAAGCCAAGGTTTCCTTCGGAGTTTTCGAAGTCGATGGGGTTGACCTTGTGCGGCATGGTGGAGGAGCCGATTTCGCCCTCGACGGTGCGCTGCTTGAAGTAGCCCAACGAAATGTAGCCCCACACGTCACGATCGAAATCGATCAGGATGGTGTTGTAGCGGCACAGGGAGTCGAACAGCTCGGCAATGTAGTCGTGGGGTTCGATCTGTGTGGTGTAGGGGTTGAAGCTCAGTCCCAGCCCTTCCACGAACGTGCGCGCATTGGCTTCCCAGTCGATATCCGGGTAGGTGGTCAGGTGAGCGTTGTAGTTGCCCACGGCGCCGTTGATCTTGCCCAGAATCTCGACGCTTTCGATCTGTTTGAGCTGGCGCTTGAGGCGGTAGGCCACGTTGGCCATTTCCTTGCCCAGCGTGGTGGGGCTCGCCGTCTGACCATGGGTGCGCGACAGCATGGGCTGGCCAGCGTGGGCGATGGCCAGCTTACCGATTTCATCGGCCACTTCATGCAGGGTAGGCAGCATGGCTTTCAGGCCATCGGCCAGCATGACCCCGTAGGAGAGGTTGTTGATGTCCTCGGAGGTGCAGGCAAAGTGGATGAATTCGGTGACCGCATGCAGCTCGGCCTGATCGGCAATCTTCTCCTTGAGGAAGTATTCGACCGCCTTGACGTCGTGATTGGTGGTGCGCTCGATCTCCTTGATGCGTTCGGCATCGGTCACTGAAAACTCACGAATCAACTGCTCCAGGAAGGCCGTGGCGGCTGCCGAAAGCGGCGGTACTTCGACGATCTGGCTGTGCTCTGCAAGGCGTTGCAGCCAGCGCACTTCCACGATCACACGGGCACGGATCAAACCGAATTCGCTGAAGTGTTCACGCAGCGCTGCGGCTTTGGCACCGTAGCGGCCGTCAACAGGGGAAAGTGCGGTCAAGGCTGAGAGTTGCATGGCTTGGTTTCCAGGTTGGTCGAGAGTCAGTGATCGAGAGTCGGTGATCGAGAGTCGGTGGTCGAACATCAGTGGTTGGGGCGTCAGGCTGGCGAGGCAGCGTTTGTCTAGCCCAGCTCATCCAGAGCGCGGCGCAAGGCCTTGCGCTGAAACACCAGTTTCCAGCGTCGGCCACCCTGTTGGTGCCACAGCAGCGCAAAGCGGATACCGGCCATGAGACAGGCGCGTACGCGTTCGGGCATCATGCGGGTCTGCAAAAGCGAGGGGTCACCCTGTACCACGATGCGGGTCTTTAGCGTGGAGAGGGTTTCCTGATAGGTTTCCCCCAGGCTTGCAATCACGTTTTCGTGGGTCGTGCCGAAGTGCTCTGCCTGCCCCTGCACGTGGGTGAGTTTCTGGCCCAGCAGGTCCATCATGGCCGTGTCGTTACGCAACTTGTTCATCAATAGCAGCAGCGAAAAGCCGTAGCGCAGCACCACCGGATTGGCCTGCTTGCGGCCTACCAGGGCTTCCAGTGTGTCGAGCCCCCGGCGCAGGTTGTTGGGGTGGCCGCCGTAAATGGCCTCGAAGCTTTCGGGGTTGGTATCCACCGTGGCATGGATCAGCGTGTCCCAGGCGCGGGTGTCTACCTGCCCGGTGCGGGCCAGTTCGTCCACCAGGCTGGCGGCCTGAAAGACCCCGGCCAGAGCCAGGGCCTGGCGCGCTGCCGGAGAGTCGGGAGCACGATGAATGGGGGTGGCGCTCATGCCGCGGCCTCCGTGGTGTTCCAGGTGGCGCGAATCACGCCGCCGCCCAGACAGATGTCGTTGTCGTAAAGCACCAGCGATTGGCCGGGCGTCACGGCCCACTGCGGGTCATCGAAGATGACTTCGACGCTGCCGTCGGCCTGGGCGCGGATCTCGCAGGGGCAGTCACTCTGGCGGTAGCGCGTCTTGGCGGTAAACCGGCCCTGCTGGGCAGGTGGCTCGCCCGCTACCCAGTCCATTGCTTCGGTGGCCAGGGCATTGGTATGCAGCAGGGCGTGCTGCTTGCCTTGCACGGCGATCAGTACGTTGCGCGTCAGGTCCTTGCCTGCCACGTACCAGGGGTCTTCGGGGTAGTTGGCTAGTCCACCAATTCCCAGGCCCTGGCGCTGGCCGAGGGTGTAGTACATCAACCCCATATGTTGGCCAATCACATCGCCTTCCGGTGTTTCGATGGTGCCTGGTTGAGCGGGCAGGTACTGCTGCAGGAAATCACGAAAGCGACGCTCACCGATGAAGCAGATGCCGGTGGAGTCCTTTTTCCTGGCCGTTACCAGGTCGTGCTGTTCGGCCAGGGCGCGCACGGCGGGTTTCTCCAGCTCGCCGACGGGGAACAGCGTACGCGCAATGGCCGCTTCAGGTACGGCGTGCAGGAAATAGCTCTGATCCTTGTTGGCATCCAGCCCCTTGAGCAGCCGTGGTCGACCTGCGCGCTCGCCCTGGCGCACGTAGTGGCCGGTCGCGATCTTGTCGGCGCCGAGCATTTCGGCGTACTCCAGGAACACCTTGAACTTGATTTCCCGGTTACACAGGATATCCGGATTGGGAGTGCGCCCCGCCTTGTATTCGGCCAGGAAATGCTCGAACACGTTGTCCCAATATTCGGCGGCGAAGTTGGCCGTATGCAGTTTGATGCCCAGCTTGGCACAGACCGCTTCTGCGTCGGCCAGGTCTTCCTTGGCAGTGCAGTATTCGGTGCCGTCGTCTTCATCCCAGTTCTTCATGAACAGGCCTTCGACTTCGTACCCTTGCTGAAGCAGCAGCAGAGCCGAGACGGATGAATCGACGCCTCCCGACATGCCCACGATGACCTTGCCAGTGGCGTGAGCGGCGGTGTCGGGGGTGGCCTGGGTAGCGGTGCCATGGGTGGATGTCATGGGCATCCTCAGTTGAAGTGGTATGCAAGTGGGCGGCGATTATACACGATGGGAGCCGGATGCTTCGAGTGCTTCACTCGTGGATCACGTCCAGCGGGTAGTGGCGACCTGCCAGGGCATCGTCGATACGCTGCAGCACCAGCGGGCTGCGCAGCCGACGCTCGCTGGCCAGCGCGGCGATCTCGGCGCGGGTCAACCAGTGGGTGGCCAGGATGTCGTTATCCAGCGGTGTGCCGAGCGAGCGGAGCGGCGTGGCCACGAAGCCGTGGCTGTGAAAGGTATCGCCCTGTTCGGTATGCAGCACGTAGAGGCCCAGGTAGCCGGTGAGTGAAACGTGCCAGGCGGTCTCTTCCTGAACTTCGCGAAGCAGGGCGGCCTTCGGGCCTTCACCCAGTTCGATATGGCCCGCGGGCTGGTTGAACAGCGTCAGTGGGCCACCCTTGTCCTCTTCGACCATCAGGAAGCGCTCCCCTTCGCGAATCACGCAGGCCACCGTGCTGCGAATGATCGGGCGGCTCATCGCGGCTTTCTCCGAGTTGGGTGGGTGCGCGCCGTTTTGGCCGGTGCCTGGCGCGGCGCGTGGAGGGTTTCCTTGCGCCACTCGCCGGGCGCCAGCCCCTCCAGCCGCCAGGGCCCAATGGCCGCGCGTATCAGGCGCAGGGTAGGGAAGCCTACCTCCGCCGTCATGCGGCGCACCTGGCGGTTGCGGCCTTCGCTGATGGTCAGCTCCAGCCAGCTGGTC
>NZ_LFGT01000012.1:84710-99258 GCF_002078115.1 Halomonas sp. BC2
CGCTCAGGCAGTCGGGGGGCGCCATGCGCCGCGCCTTGGCGGGCAGCGTCGGGCCATCCTTGAGCATCAGGCCGGAGCGCAACCCGTGAAGGGCGTCGTCGGTGAGCTGGCCTTCCAGCTGTACCCAGTAGGTCTTGGGCTGCTTGTGGCGAGGGTGGGCAATGCGGTGAATCAAGGCACCATCATCGCTGAGCAGCAGCAGGCCTTCGGAGTCGTAATCCAGCCGACCTGCAGCGTAGACCCCGGGCACGCTGATCACGTCGGCCAGGGTGGCGCGGCCTTCCCGGTCGGTAAACTGGGAAAGCATTCGGTAGGGCTTGTGCAGTAAATATAGCGTGCTCATGGGCTCGAATAGCGGGTCAGTTGATTTGTCGACAATCGCTCATGCGATTACCGTGCAGCGCTGGTATACTCCGGCGCAGCCGTTTGAGATGTACCGGCGTCGTTTTACCACCGAGTGACCATAAGGGGCAGCGCATACAGGATGCTCCACCCGCTTCGCGGCAAGGCTATTCGTTGTATGAGCCGCGTAGCTCAGGGTTTTTTATAATCACAGCGACTGAAAAGAAGAGGTTAACGCAAAATGTCTAAAACGCCGAAGATCATTTATACGCTCACCGATGAAGCTCCTGCGCTCGCTACCTACTCCTTGTTACCGATTATTGATGCCTTCACCGACTCGGCCGGTGTCGAAGTAGAAACCCGTGATATCTCTCTGGCAGCGCGTGTGCTGGCGCAGTTCCCGGACGTGTTGAGCGACGAACAGCGGGTCAGCGATGACCTGGCAGAGCTGGGCCAGCTGGCCACCACGCCGGAAGCCAACATCATCAAGCTGCCCAACATCAGTGCGTCTGGCCCGCAGCTGAAAGCGACTATCAAAGAGCTGCAGAGCCAGGGCTACCCGCTGCCCGAGTATCCTGAAGAGCCCAAGAACGACGAAGAAGCCTCCATCAAGGCACGTTACGACAAGGCCAAGGGCAGTGCCGTCAACCCGGTGCTGCGTGAAGGCAACTCTGACCGCCGTGCGCCGAAGTCGGTCAAGAACTACGCCCGCAAGTACCCGCATCGCATGGGTGCCTGGAGCGCCGACTCCAAATCCCACGTCGCTCACATGAGCGAAGGCGATTTCTACGGCAGCGAGCAGTCGGCGGTCATGGAAAAAGCGGGCACGCTGAAGATCGAGCTGCAGCAGAAGGATGGCGGCAGCGTCGTGCTGAAAGAGGGGCTGGCGATAAAAGCAGGCGAAGTCATCGACGCTGCCAGCATGAGCAGCCGCCGTCTGCGCAGCTTCATCGCCAGCCAGATCAGCGATGCTCAGCAGAGCGGTGTGCTGTTCTCGCTGCACCTGAAGGCCACCATGATGAAGGTGTCCGACCCGATCATGTTCGGCATCGTGGTCGAAGAGTTCTACAAGGACGTGCTGGAGAAGCATGCCGAAGCGCTGAAGAGCGCAGGTTTCAACCCGAACAGCGGTATCGGTGACCTGTACAGCGCCATCGAGAAGCTGCCCAGCGACCAGCAGGAGGCCATCAAGGCCGACGTGGATGCGCTCTACCAGCAGCGTCCGGCCATGGCCATGGTCAACTCCCATAAAGGCATCACTAACCTGCACGTGCCCAGCGACGTCATCATCGATGCTTCCATGCCAGCGATGATCCGCGATTCCGGCAAGATGTGGAATGCCAACGACGAGCTGCAGGATGCCAAGGCAGTCATCCCGGACCGCTGCTACGCCACCATCTACCAGGCGGTGATCGAGGACTGCAAGCAGCACGGCGCCTTCGACCCCACCACCATGGGTAGCGTGCCCAACGTGGGTCTGATGGCCCAGAAAGCCGAAGAGTACGGCTCCCACGACAAGACCTTCCAGATGCCTGCTGATGGCACCGTGGTAGTGACCGACGACGCAGGCCAGACGCTGTTCAGCCACAGCGTGGAAGCCGGTGATATCTGGCGCATGTGCCAGACCAAGGACGCGCCGATTCAGGACTGGGTCAAGCTGGCCGTTACCCGTGCCCGCGCCAGCGGTGCTCCGGCACTGTTCTGGCTGGACGCCAACCGCGCTCACGATGCGCAGCTGATCAAGAAGGTCGAGGCCTACCTGAAAGAGCACGACACGGCGGGTCTGGATATCCGTATCCTGGCGCCGGTCGATGCCATGAAGGTTTCCCTGGAGCGTATCCGCAAGGGCGAAGACACCATCTCCGTCACTGGTAATGTGCTGCGCGACTACCTCACCGACCTGTTCCCGATTATGGAGCTGGGCACCAGTGCCAAGATGCTCTCTATCGTACCGCTGATGAACGGCGGTGGTCTATTCGAGACCGGCGCGGGCGGCTCTGCACCGAAGCACGTGCAGCAGTTCCTGGAAGAGAACCACCTGCGTTGGGACTCGCTGGGTGAGTTCCTGGCGCTGGCTGCCTCGCTGGAGCACCTGGGCAGCACCTTCGGCAACGCCCGTGCGTCTCTGCTGGCCAAGGCGCTGGACGAGGCCAACGGCAAGTTCCTCGACAGCAACAAGTCGCCATCGCGTAAAGTGGGCGAGCTGGATAACCGTGGCAGCCACTTCTACTTGGCGATGTACTGGGCAGAAGCGCTGGCCGCTCAGGACCAGGACGCCGAACTGAAATCCCTGTTTGGCCGTCTGGCCGAGACGCTGCAAGCTAACGAGAGTGCCATCGTCGACGAGCTGAACAGCGTGCAGGGGCAGCCGGTGGATATCCAGGGATACTTCCACCCCAACGGTGAGCTGGCCAGCCAAGCCATGCGTCCGAGCAAGACCTTCAACGACGCGCTGGCCATGGTGGCCAAGGGCTGATCATGCGCTGAGCCGTCGCGCCTCAACGGTTGATCGATCCCTCGCCCGCCTTGCGGGCGAGGGTTTTTTACTCTCTCCTGTATGATAATTTTTTACCTTTCATGAACCCTTGTTGATGGCAGGCGTCTTATACATGGGTGTACAGTCTGTAGAAGCCTGGACTGTAAAAGCCTTGTCTTTGAATTGATCCAAGGCCCTGACTGTCAGCAGCAAGAAGATGATGCATGTGACTTATGCCTAATACACAACGTCTGGACGTGACAGCGACTCTGCATGCAGGCATGACGCGTCCTGGTATGCCCGAGTATGAAGATGATCTGGCCGTACAGCCCGCCGAGCCTGCGCTGGCCCAGCCGCCTCTGTACAAGGTGGTGCTGCATAATGACGACTACACGCCGATGGAGTTCGTCGTCGAAATACTGCAGGGCTTTTTCAATATGGATAATGAAAAAGCCGTACAAGTGATGTTGGCGGTGCATACCCAGGGGAAGGCAACCTGCGGCATCTTTACTCGCGACATTGCAGAAACGAAGAGTTATCAGGTGAATGAGTATGCCCGTGAGTGCGAGCACCCGCTGATGAGCGACATCGAGGCTGCGGATTGATCATGCTGCACCGCATGCAGCGTTGAAAAAAAGTAGCCTTGGGGCTTGCAACCACGCCATTTGTACCCGATGTTGAAAGTGCCGGTCGATTAAACTGATCCGACGCAAGCCCTAGGTGGCAACATGCCCTAGGTAGTAGCGAAAAGGGGACTGCCATGCTGAGCAAAGAACTTGAACTGACCCTGAACACGGCCTTCACCGTGGCTCGCTCGAAGCGCCACGAATTCATGACCGTCGAACATCTGCTCCTGGCACTGCTGGACAATGCCTCCGCGGTCGATGTGCTGAAGGCGTGCGGGGCAAACCTCGACAAGCTGCGGTCCGATCTGCAGGATTTTATCAACTCGACCACGCCGCTGATCCCGGAAGGGCAGGGCGACCGCGAAACGCAGCCTACGCTAGGCTTCCAGCGTGTGCTGCAGCGTGCCGTATTCCACGTCCAATCCTCGGGCAAGAGCGAAGTGAGCGGCGCCAACGTGCTGGTGGCGATCTTCTCCGAGCAGGAGAGCCAGGCGGTCTACTTCCTCAAGCAGCAGAGCGTTGCTCGAGTGGATGCCGTCAACTACATCGCCCACGGCATTTCCAAAGTGTCGGGCCACGGTCCTGCGCCTTCGCCCTCCTCTCAGGAGAACGAAGACGCCGAGGAGGGCGGCACCGAAGGGGCTGCGCATCCGCTGACCGGGTATGCCACGAACCTCAACGAGCACGCGCGTCAGGGCAAGATCGACCCGCTGATCGGTCGTGACCACGAGCTCGAGCGCGTCGTGCAGATTCTGGCCCGGCGCCGCAAGAACAACCCGCTGCTGGTGGGTGAGGCGGGCGTGGGCAAGACGGCCATTGCCGAAGGGCTGGCCAAGCGTATCGTCGAAGAAGACGTACCGGACGTGATCGCCGATGCCGTCGTCTACTCCCTCGACATGGGCGCGCTGCTGGCCGGCACCAAATACCGCGGCGACTTCGAAAAACGCTTGAAGAGCCTGCTGGGCGAGCTTCGCAAGCAGCCCAATGCCATTCTGTTCATCGATGAGATTCACACGGTCATTGGTGCAGGGGCAGCGTCCGGTGGCGTCATGGATGCCTCCAACCTGTTGAAGCCGCTGCTCTCGTCGGGCGAACTGCGCTGCATCGGTTCGACCACCTTCCAGGAGTTCCGCGGCATCTTCGAAAAAGACCGTGCCCTGGCGCGTCGCTTCCAGAAGGTCGATGTGCTGGCGCCCTCGGTGGAAGATACCATCAAGATCCTCAAGGGGCTGCGTTCGCGCTTCGAAGAGCATCACGAGCTGAAGTACACCGACGGTGCGCTGGAAAGTGCCGCTCGTCTGGCGGATCGCTACATCAATGATCGTCATTTGCCCGACAAGGCCATCGATGTCATCGACGAGGCTGGTGCACACCAGCGCATGCTGCCGCCGGAAGTGCGTGCCAAAACCATCGATGTGGAGCAGGTCGAAGCCGTGGTGGCGTCGATTGCCCGCATACCGCCCAAGAGCGTGTCGAGTTCGGATCGTAAACTGCTCGAGAAGTTGGATCGCGACCTGAAAATGCTGGTATTCGGCCAGGACGAAGCCATCGATACGCTGTCGGCCGCCATCAAGCTGTCGCGCGCCGGACTGAAATCTCCTGACAAACCGGTGGGCAGCTTCCTGTTCGCTGGCCCGACCGGCGTGGGCAAGACGGAAGTGGCCAAGCAGCTGGCGCACATCATGGGGATCGAGCTGGTACGCTTCGACATGTCCGAGTACATGGAGCGTCATACGGTGTCGCGTCTGATTGGCGCACCTCCCGGCTACGTGGGATATGACCAGGGTGGCTTGTTGACCGAGGCCGTCACCAAACAGCCGCACTGCGTGCTGCTGCTCGATGAGATCGAAAAGGCGCATCCTGAAGTCTTCAACCTGCTGCTGCAGGTCATGGATCACGGTCGCCTCACCGACAACAACGGGCGCGAAGCCGATTTCCGCCATGTCATCCTGATCATGACGTCCAACGCAGGGGCCGAGCAGGCGTCACGGCGCTCCATTGGCTTCCAGAGTCAGGATCACTCCACCGATGCCATGGAGGTCATCCGCCGTACTTTCTCACCCGAGTTCCGCAACCGCCTGGACGGCATCATTCAGTTCCATGCTTTGCCGACCTCGGTGGTACGCAACGTCGTCGACAAGTTCCTGATCGAGCTACAGGCGCAGTTGGACGAGAAGCGTGTGCAGCTGGACGTGGACGATATCGCCCGCGACTGGCTGGCAGAGAAAGGCTATGACCCGGACATGGGTGCCCGTCCGATGGCTCGCTTGATTCAGGAGAAGCTCAAGAAGCCGTTGGCCGAGATGATCCTGTTTGGCGAGTTGGCCGAGCAGGGAGGCATCGTACATGTCAGTCTGGAGGAGGGGGAGCTGCATCTCTCCACCGAGACGGAGATGGCGGACGCGCCCTGACGGGCGCGGTTCCTACGACACGCAGCGCCCTGTCTTCGACGGGGCGTTGTCGTTTTTAGCGAGCGGCGCATTACGGTAAAGCGCGATGCAGTACGGCACTATACGGCGCTACCGTGGCAGTACGGCAAGTGCGGTACAGCCTGCAGAGAAAGGCAGGGGGGTAAAGCGCAGGCAAGAAACTGCGTTGCCTGCAGGCGATTAGCGCGAGCGATAAACGATGCGGCCTTTGGAGAGGTCGTAGGGCGTCAGTTCGACCTTGACCTTGTCGCCGGTCAGGATGCGGATGTAGTTTTTACGCATCTTGCCAGAGATGTGGGCAGTGACCACATGGCCGTTTTCCAGCTCAACACGGAACATGGTGTTGGGAAGGGTATCGACAATAACGCCTTCCATTTCAATATGATCTTCGCGTGCCATATTAGGCAGATCCTCACTTTTTTACGTCGTGGTTGGTCAAATATTTACTTGTCGCGCATCGGCAAAGGTCCGATGCGCTTAGCAACAGCGCCATATTGTGCCGTAAGCCTGGCGTCAAGGCAAAAAAGCTGGCCTGTTTAACGAATTAAAGGCCGCCAGTGGCGCCCGTCCAGCACCTCGATGGGTGAAAACGCCTGCTTATAGCGCATTTTGCGGCACTCCTCGATCCAGTAGCCCAGGTAAAGGTGCGGCAACTGTCTGCTTTCACAAAGCGCGATGAGCTGCAGGATGGCGTAGGTGCCCAGCGAGCGTTTCTCCAGCGCGTCGTCCACTTTGAAAAACGTATAAATGGCCGACAAGCCGTGCTCCAGCTGATCGAACGCGGCCACGGCCACCAGCTCATCCTCGAGGCGCAGCTCCATCAGATGGGCGTAGGGCTCCTGCAGCGTCAGGAAAGTACGGTACTGGTCACGACTGGGCGGGTACATGTCGCCGTCGGCATGGCGTAGCCGAATATAATCGGCGTACAGCGCGTAGTGGCCGGGGTCGAAGTGGGCAGGCATGACGCGCACCGTGATATCCGTATTACGTTGCCAAACCTTGCGCTGGGTGCGGTTGGGCTTGAAGCCGTTGACGGGAATGCGCACCGAACGACATGCATTGCAGCCTTCGCAGTGTGGGCGGTACAAGTGTCGCCCGCTGCGACGAAACCCGAGCAGGGATAGCGAGTCGTATACCCCGGGGACAGGCGACTCTTGCGGGTCGAGAAATAGCGTGGTCGCTTCCTTGTCGGGAAGGTAGCTGCAGGCATGAGGAACGGTCAGGAAGAAGCGCAGATCCCGCACGGGGCGGCGAGGAGCGTTACTACTCACGGCTTGCCTCCTTGAGTGGATAGTGACGCCATCATCTCGCCTCGATGGCATTCGGCAGCGCATCAAGCCAGAGCGAGGCGGGCACGACAGGCGTCTGATCAGGGGTTGAGGGTAAGCAGAATGTTTTTTCCGGTAACCACTGTTCAAGATAGTTGATGAACGTGCGGCGAGCGACAGTTGTTGCGCCCAGGCTGGCCAAGTGGGGGGTGTGCATCTGGCAATCGATCAACTGGCCGCCATGGGACTGCATGGCATATGCCAGGTGGGCGAGAGCGATCTTGGAGCCATCGGGTACGCGCGAGAACATGGATTCGCCGAAGAACACCGGCCCCATGGCCAGGCCATACAGGCCACCCACCAAATTCCCCGCCTGATGCACTTCGATGCTATGGGCGATGCCCAGAGTATGTAGGGTGTGATACGCGTGGCGCATCTCGGCGGTGATCCAGGTGCCGGGTTCGCCCCGGCGCGGCGCCGCGCAGGCATCCAGCACGGCTAAAAAGTGTTGATCCAGGGTCACACTGAAGCCACCATGGCGCAGGCGTTTAGCTAAGCTGCGACGTAGCTTAAACTGTGCAGGCAATAACACCATGCGTGGGTCCGGGCTCCACCACAAAATGGGGTCGTCATCGCTGTACCAGGGAAAAATACCCTTTCGGTAAGCCTCGACCAGCCACGCTGGGGTAAGCTCTCCACCGGCAGCCAGCAGGCCGTTGGGCGACGCCAATGCCTGCTCGGTCGACGGGAAAAAAGGGGTTGGCGAAGAGAGCCAGGGTAGCATCGCTTGCTCCTGTGACATGTAGCTTGATTAGAAGCGCTGTGACGGCGGAAGGATGCTCGGTATGATGCCAACTCGCAAGTGGATTAAAGACACCAGTGTGGTGTAAAGGGAGAATCGCTTGAAAGTAAATAAGACGGTAGACAAGCGAACGCAGCGTAACGCGCGCCAGTCACCATCTCGTTCATCGACGCGTGTCACGGCGGCAAAGGACAAGGCGCGCCGGTTCGGCCTGCGCCTGCAGGGCTCGGCCCGTGAAGGCGTCGTGGTGGTGATGTTGGCCGTCTGCGTCTTCTTGCTGTTATCACTGTTTAGCTATCACCCGGCAGATCCGGGCTGGTCTTACCAGGGGCCTGAGACGCAGGTACGTAACTGGATGGGCCCGGTCGGCGCCTGGCTGGCCGACATGCTCTATTCACTGTTGGGGGCCAGCGCTCTATGGTGGCCTGCCATGTTTGGCTATTCGGCCTGGTGGTTGATGCGCTCACGCCAGGTGCGTTTCGAGCTGGACCCGGTGGCCATTGCCGTGCGGGCGGGTGGCCTCGTGCTGCTGATGTTTGGCACCACCACGCTGGGTGCACTGCATTTTTATCATCCCAACAGTATTTTGCCTTACGCTTCTGGAGGAATTCTGGGAGAAGGGTTGGTGGGGACGCTGAAGCCGCTGGTGGGCAGCGGTGGGGTGGGCTTGATTGCTGCGGCGTTGATTCTGATTGGTTTTCCGCTGTTCAGCGGTACTTCCTGGCTGCAAGTGGCCGATGAGGTAGGGCGCAGGCTCTGCCGAGTGGGCGGCTGGTTCAGTGCGCGTCGTGCCAAAAGCCGCGAAAAGCGTGCCGAACGTGCAGCCGTTCGCGCGGCGGGAAAAGCGGCGGCCAGCAAGGTGAAAAAGCGCTCCTGGGTCGAGCCCAGCGATACCAGTACCGACCCAGAGCCCGCCCCGGACGATGCCTTCTATGCCACGCCCGAACCTCAGGGAAGCAGTACACCCATTTCAGCCCGCCGTGGCGATGACGAGGTAAGCGAGCGCTCACCTGCGTCGCGTCGTGAGCGCCGCGAACCCAGTTTTACGGCAACGGCTCCCGATAGCGATACCTCCATTCCTTGGGAAGCAGCGGCCGTGTTGAGCGAGCGCCATGCTGCACCGTCGAGCGCCTCATCGGCCCCGAGCCCCGAGCCAGCTGCACAGGCGCCTGCTGCGCCTGTGCAGGAAGAGAGCGCCCCCGAGGTTGCAGTACCTGCCAGGGCGTTCGTCGAGGAGTCGGTCGAGCCGTCGCGTGAACCAATGATGTCGTTTTCCGCCACGGAGACGCCGTCTGCCGCGTCGCAGCCGACAGCGCCCGACTCAAAGATTGACGAGCCGACAGTCGATGAACCGGTGGTCGATGAGCCAGCTCTCGCTGAATCAGTGGCCGATGAGCCAGTGTCTGAGGAGGCGCCGCTGAGAGCTTCCCGAGAAGACGATGCCGCGATGGCCGCGCCCACGTCGCTGAGCGCCCGCGACCCGGACGATGAGACACGTCAAGAAGCGCCTCTGGCCGTCGTTCCCGAACAGGTGGCTGCTTCGACATCGGTTGAATCGGCCCCGGTGCCCCTGGCGGCGGAGCCACGCCGCGAGCGGGTGCCCGAAGTCGTGCCCGAGCCGGTATGGGACGAAGATGACGAAGAGCTGCCCGTCAGCCCGGCGCCGATAGCCACAGGGCCACGCCATGAGCCAACCCTGGCGGCAGATACGCCGCCGGATGCAGAGCCCGATAATGGCCCTACGCTGTGGACCGTCGAGCATCTGCAGAGTCAGCGACCCAGTTTCGAGACCCAGGATGAGCCCGAGGGGGAGGTGCCCAGCCTGCAACTGCTGACCCCGCCCGAGCCCCATCAGCCCAACTACACAGACGAGCAGCTGGCGGACATGGCCGAGCTGCTGGAAGTCCGGCTGCGTGAATACGGGGTCAAGGCAGAAGTGGTGGACACTTGGCCCGGGCCTGTCATCACGCGTTTCGAAATCAAGCCCGCCGCTGGGGTGAAGGTCTCCAAGATCAGTAACCTGGCCAAGGATCTGGCACGCTCGCTGATGGTGAAAAGCGTGCGCGTGGTCGAGGTCATCCCGGGGCGTCCTACGGTCGGTATCGAAATACCCAACCCTCATCGGGCCATGATTCGATTGCGCGAAGTGATCGACTCCGACCGCTACCAGCAGGAGAGCTCACCGCTGACCATGGCCCTTGGCCAGGACATCGGTGGCGGTCCCGTGGTCGCCAATCTGGGCAAGATGCCGCATCTGCTGGTGGCCGGTACCACGGGGTCGGGTAAGTCGGTCGGGGTCAATGCGATGCTGATCTCGATGCTGCTGAAGGCCAAGCCTGACGAGCTGAAGCTGATCATGGTCGACCCCAAGATGCTGGAGCTGTCGGTATACGATGGCATACCGCATCTGCTGGCCCCCGTGGTGACGGACATGAAAGAGGCCGCCAACAGCCTGCGCTGGTGCGTGGCGGAAATGGAGCGTCGTTACAAGCTGATGGCTGCCATGGGAGTGCGCAACATTGCGGGCTTCAATGGTCGGCTGGAGGAGGCCGCTCGCGCCGGTGCCCAGGTGGCGGACCCCCTGTGGGAGCCGGAGCCCTGGGAGATGCACCAGACACCGCCGATACTGGAAAAACTGCCCTATATCGTGGTGGTCATCGACGAATTCGCCGACATGTTCATGATCGTGGGCAAGAAGGTGGAGGAGCTGATTGCCCGACTGGCCCAGAAAGCACGGGCGGCCGGTATCCACCTGATTCTGGCCACCCAGCGCCCCTCGGTGGATGTGGTGACGGGCTTGATCAAGGCCAATATTCCCTCGCGGATGGCGTTCCAGGTATCGTCACGAATCGACTCTCGCACCATTCTCGACCAGGGCGGTGCAGAGAGCCTGCTGGGGCATGGCGACATGCTCTACCTGCCGGCCGGGTCTGGCCCGCCCAATCGTGTCCATGGCGCGTTCGTGGATGACGACGAGGTGCACCGGGTCGTCGATGACTGGAAGCGACGCGGTGAGCCGGAGTACATCGACGAGATTCTCTCGGGCGGTGTCTCTGCCGACGCGCTGACGGGCCTCGAAGCCGAAGGCGTGGAGGGCGACGATGCCGAGCAGGATGCGCTGTACGATGAGGCGGTCCAGTTCGTCACGGAAACGCGCAAGGCGTCCATCTCGGCGGTTCAGCGCCGTTTCAAGATTGGCTACAACCGCGCGGCACGCCTGGTGGAAGCCATGGAAGGGGCGGGCGTGGTCTCCTCCATGGGGGGCAACGGTTCCCGCGAGGTGCTGGCGCCGCCGCCGGTGGGCCATTGAGCCATCGGTATTCGTCAATCATGCAACAAGCGTGAAAGTCGCGCCGCAGGTGCAACCCTGCGGCGTCTTTCGCGTCTGAATGGCATCAGGAGCAGCGTTTGCTCCGTGCCTCATCCGCTTTTGGCAATGACTGCCTAGGGAGAATCACTATGCGCGAACCTACTCAACGTCGCTCGCCTGCATTGGCATTGGCTGCTAGCGCACTGGGGCTTACCTTTGCCGCACCCATGGCCTGGGCCAACGAAGCGGCCGAGCGTCTCACCGAACGCCTCGACCCTCTTGAGAACTACCACGCCAGATTTGAACAGCAGATTCTCGACGGTAGCGGCCAGCGCCTGCAAAGCGCTCATGGCGAAATGTGGCTGTCGCGTCCTGGCTTGCTGCGTTGGGAAGTCGATGCCCCTTATTCACAGATCGTCGTGTCCGATGGGGAAGACGTTTACCTGTACGACCCGGACCTGGAGCAGGTCACCGTTCAGGCCATGGATGACCGTGTCACGCACACGCCGGCGTTACTGCTTTCCGGAAGTGCCACCGAGCTGACGGCCAGCTACGACGTGTTCTACGAGCAGCAGGATGGTGATGACGTCTTTACGCTGATTCCCACCTCTGCCGATACGCTGTTCGAAGAGCTCAGCATGGTGTTCGACCAGCAAACCCTGACCGAGCTGTGGATGATGGACAGCACCGGGCAGCGTACTTCGATTACCTTCAGCGATATCACCCGCAATGGCAGCATCGACCGCAGCCTGTTCGACTTCGACATCCCGGACGGCACCGACGTCATCCGTGAAGAGTGGTAGGCAGCGTGCTTGCTGTTTAAAACGCTCTTTCCGCTTGGCATCTCTGTATTAGCACCTCTTGATCAGGCACCTTCGGGTGCCTGATCTGCTTGTTGGTCCTGCTGTGCTCGCCAGGCCATGATCTCGGCAAAGCGTTTCTCCTGACCCAGCTCACTGGGTTCGTAAAAGCGGGCTGCTGGTACTTCGTCTGGCCAGCAATCGTGTGCGCTGCCTGCCGGGTAGCCGTGGGGCTCATTATGGGCGTAGCGGTAACCTTGCCCATGCCCCAATTGCTCCATGAGTTTGGTTGGGGCGTTACGCAGGTAGCTGGGGACGTCCAGCTGAGGCTGCTGTGCCACGAACTGTCGAGCACTTTTCCAGGCCTGGTCGACCCGGTTGCTCTTGGGTGCCACTGCCAGGTGAATGGCGGCATGGGCAATGGCGCGTTGGCCTTCGTAATCACCCAGCCGCAGGTAGGCATCCCAGGCGGCGATCACCAGTGGCAGTGCCCGTGGGTCGGCATTGCCCACATCTTCCGAGGCAATGGCCGTCAAACGGCGCACGATATCCAGCGGATCGCCGCCTCCCTGAAGAAAGCGCGCCATGTACAGCAGGGCGGCATCCGGGCGCGATGAGCGAACCGACTTGTGAATGGCCGACAGCAGGTCGTAGTAGGCATCCCCCTGTTTGTCGAAGGCGCTAGCCTGGTGGCCCACCACGTCGGCCAGTACCGCCTTACGCAGCACTTCCCGGCCTGCGACGGCGTCGGTGAAGTCGCAGGCCGTCTCCAGCAGCCCCAGAGCCCGTCGGGCATCGCCAGCGCTGGCGTGGGCCAACGCTTCCAGCACCCCCGGTTCCACCTGAATGCGCCGTTTGCCGAGCCCTCGGCTGTCGCTGTCGAGGGCCTGCTGCATCACTTGCATCAGCTCTTGCTGAGAGAGCGCCTTGAGCACGTAGACCCGAGCGCGGGAAAGCAGCGCCGAATTCACCTCGAAGGAGGGGTTTTCCGTGGTCGCGCCGATCAGGGTCAGCAGCCCTGACTCCACGTGGGGCAACAGCGCGTCCTGCTGGCTCTTGTTGAGCCGATGAATCTCATCCAGAAACAGCAACGTGGGTGTCTGACGCTGGCGGGCGCCCTCGACCACCAGCCGAATTTCCTTGACCCCGGCCATCACGGCACTCAAATGCTCCAGGTGCGTTTCGGAGGCGCGGGCCAGCAGTTCGGCCAGGGTGGTCTTGCCCACGCCGGGGGGGCCCCAGAGAATCATCGAGCGAACGACACCCGATTCGGCCATGCGGCGCAGCGGCTTGTCTGGCCCAACCAGCGCCTGCTGGCCAACGTATTCGTTGAGGGTTAGAGGGCGCATGCGATAGGCAAGCGGTGCCTCCTCGGCGGGTTGGGCGTCAAAAAGGTCCATGGCAACTTCCGTTGTAAATCGTTACGTTGAACATTCAATGCTTAACAAGTGTCTGTGGTAAGTAGCGCTACGTCAGGCTACCTTTGGGCGTAACTGGGAAGTTCTGCATTGGTTGGCCAAATCCCCAGGCGCAAGACAAGGATTAACGCTAGTGTAGTAGAACCCTGATCATGGTCGCGTACCCTGGTTTCGGTAGGGGAAGCACGGGGTACGATACTTATCAAAGGAGACGGCAAGATGTTAAACCAACTGCGTCTGGATCATGCCAATATGGCGCGCATGCTGCATGTGCTTCAGCTCAAGCATAAAACGCTGGCCGAAGGAGAGCGGCCTGACTTTCAACTAATGCGTGAAGTGGTCGACTACATCTTGTCTTACATGGATGGTTTTGCCGCGCCTCTCGAACGAATCTGCGTCGAGCGGCTGCAAGCGCAAGCGCCGGAGCATCAGCCGCTGATGACCCAAATGGCCGATGACTACCGTGAGCTAAAGCCCCGGTTGATGCGCCTGTCCCATGATATCGACATGATTCTCATGGACAACATTCTACCCATGGACCGCTTCGCGGACGACCTGAAGGCGTATCTGGAAGCGCACCGCGCCTATCTGCGCCACGAGCGGGAAGGGCTGTTCCCGCTGATCGACCAGCACTTCACGTCCGATGAGCTGGAAGAGCTGCGCCAGGCGCTGCCGGAAGGTGCGGAGAAAGAACTCGAGCGTTTACAGCTGGCCTATCCTGAGCTTTACGCCGAGTTGCGCGGTGCCGAGGTGCCCTCGCTGTAATTCCCGCGGTCTCCCCCCTTCAGCGCTGCACGGGGCGTGTTAAACTAGCGCCCCGTTTTGATCAATATCTATGCAAACGTTCATGCAAAGAGGGCAGCGCAGGGTGGGCAACGTATCCCCAATATCGATTGATCGGCTGGGTAACCACTGATGCCCGGCCCCGTACTGGTATTCGACTCGGGGGTGGGTGGGCTCTCCGTTGCTCAGTCGCTGCGTCAGCACTACCCCCACGCCTCGCTGTGTTACGCCTGCGATAATGCTTGGCTTCCTTACGGTCTGCGCGATGACGTGGTACTGGCCAAGCGTATCGTG
>NZ_LFGT01000012.1:99502-107934 GCF_002078115.1 Halomonas sp. BC2
CGGTGATTGGTACGGTGCCCGCCATCAAGCCCGCCGCGCAGCTCAGCACGACGCGCCATATTGGCCTGCTGGCTACCTCGGCCACGGTCAACCGCCCTTACACCCAAGGATTGATCGAAAGCTTCGCCAGCGACTGCCGCGTCACGCGGCTGGCAGCAGACCCGCTGGTAGTGGAAGCCGAAGCCTGGTTGGCGGGAAAGCCGCTGAACGCCGCTCATATTCAGCAGGCGTTGGCCCCGCTTTGGGAGGCAATCCAGGCGACCCCTGCCCTGGATACCGTGGTATTGGGGTGCACGCACTTTCCGTTGCTGCAGCCGCTGCTGGTGTCACTCTCCCCCGTACCGCTGGCCTGGGTGGACTCTGGAGACGCCATCGCGCGGCGCGTTGGACAGGTAGCCGCCACGCTGATCAGCAGCGTGCCGGATGGCCGTTGTTTTACCACGGCGCCCGCTGCTGCCCTGGCCGATGGCATGGCGCGGTACGGTTTCAGTGCCCCCCAACTGCTCGCGCTGCCCGACGCTGATTAACGGTGAGCCGCTGCCGCTAAGTTCAATTTTCCAGTCAACAGGAGCCACCTTGGCCATCCCTACCGTCGATCCGGCACGCTATGCCGAACAGCTGGCTGACAAACAAGCCTACGTGGAACAGATGTTCGCGGACTTTGCGCCGCCTGGGCTCGAAGTATATCCCTCGCCCGCCAGCCATTACCGGCAGCGCTGCGAGTTTCGTATCTGGCATGAAGACGATGATCTGTTCTATGCCATGTTCGAGGTCGATCCTGACAACCCCAAACAGAAGCGGGTCATTCGTCTGGACCAGTTTGCCGTGGCCAGCGAACGCATCAACGAGTTGATGCCGCAGTTGCGGGATGCCTTTCTGGCCAGCGATGTGCTGCGCCGCCGGCTGTTTCAGGTGGAATTTCTGACCACGCTGTCGGGAGAAGCGCTGGTCACGCTGATTTACCATCGTCCGCTGGACGACGCCTGGGAAGAGCAGGCGCGTGCTCTGGAAGCCGAGCTGGACATCATGATCATTGGCCGTTCGCGCAAACAGCGCCTGGTGCTCAGCCGTGACCACGTCTGGGAGCGCCTGGAGGTGGATGGTCGTACGCTGCACTATCAGCAGGTCGAAAACAGTTTTACCCAGCCCAATGCGCATATCTGCCAAACGATGTTGAGCTGGGCCCGTGAGGTGACGGCCGGACGTCAGCAGGAAGACCTGGTCGAGCTTTATTGCGGAAACGGCAACTTCACCATTGCGCTGGCGGAGAATTTCCGGCGCGTGCTGGCCACGGAAATCTCGCGCACCTCGGTGGCCAGCGCCAATGTCAACCTGGAAGCCAACGGGATCAACAACGCGCACGTGGCGCGCATGTCGGCGGAGGAGTTTGCGCTGGCGCTGAAAGGCGAAAAGCCGGACGGCGAGTGGCGGAGATGGGGCTGGACGATTACCGTTTCTCCACCGTGCTGGTCGACCCGCCCAGAGCCGGACTGGACGAGCAGAGCTGCGAACAGCTCAGCGAGTACGCGCAAATCGTCTATATTTCATGCAACCCGGTCACGCTTGCCGACAATTTGGCGCAGCTCACCAAAACCCATCAGATCGAGCGTTTTGCCTTGTTCGACCAGTTTCCGTTTACCCATCACTGTGAGTGCGGGGTGCTGTTGACACGGCGTAGCGCTTGAACGCAAGTGTCATGGGCCGCTTGTCAATAGTGCTTATGATGCACAAGCGGCATACACCATGAATAACATGCCAGATGGTTAGGGTGCTGGACGAGGGTAGCGTAAGCTATCCGGTAGCGTGGCCTAAAGGCCTATTGTCCTTCGTTTTTTGGTCCCAGGTTGTGGCCCCAGGCAGTCGAGGTGATGGATGCATTACGTTGCGATTGAAGAGAGTCGGCGGGATCTTTTGAAGCAGCTACAAGAGCGCCTGGATGCGCGACTGGAGCCAGCGCGAGCGGCGGATGTCGAAGCCTTCGCGCGCCATTTCTACGCGACGGTGCCGGTCGAGGACCTGATCGACCGTCGTCTTGACGACCTCTATGGGGCCACGCTCTCGATCTGGCAGTTTCTCCAGCATCATGACCGTCAGCACCCTAAAGTGCGTATCTTCAACCCCGATTTCGAAGAGCACGGCTGGCAGTCCAACCACACCTTCGTGGCCGTGCTGCATGAAGACATGCCGTTTCTGGTCGATTCGGTACGTATCGAGCTCAACCGGCGTGGATTGACCGTACATGCCATTCAGAACGCAGTGTTTGCCGTTGCCCGCGATGGCCAGCACCAGCTCAAGGCGCTGACCTCGCCCAAGGATGAGCATGCCCCCGAGGCTCGCGAATCCTTGATCGTCATCGAGGTGGATCGCCATACCGATCCTGAATCCCTGGCCAATATCGAGCGCAACCTGCACGAAGTGCTGCGCGACGTGCGCACGGCAGTGGGTGATTATGACGCCATGTGCGGGCAGATCACCTCCGCCATCCAGGAGCTGGAAAAGAACTGCCCGCCACAGATCGACCCCGACGATCATGAAGAAGCGATTGCGTTTCTCGAGTGGTTGTTGAAGGACAACTTCACATTCCTGGGGTATGACGAGTACCTGCTGGAAGGCAGCGAGCTGCAGCGTGACCCCAACAGCGTGTTGGGCGTGTTCCGCCTGGACCAGCCCCGCTACCGGGAGCGCATCCGCACCGAAGAGGGGGTGGATGAGCACAATGACTACGTGCTGGTGCCGCAGCTGCTCTCGTTTGCCAAGAGCGCCCATCACTCCCGGGTGCATCGCCCTACGTACCCCGACTATATCACCGTGGACCGCTACGATGATGATGGCAACGTGATCGGCGAGCGTCGCTTCTTTGGCCTGTTCACCGCGACCGTCTATAACGAGTCGCCGCGCAACATTCCACTGCTGCGTCGCAAGCTGAAAGCCGTGACCGACATCGCCGGGTTCAACCCTCAGGGCCACAATGGCAAGCAGCTGCTACAGGTGCTGGAAGTGTACCCGCGGGACGATCTGTTCCAGATCGGCACCGACGAGCTGGCCACGACTTCTCTGGGCATCTTGAACATCCGTGAGCGTCGTCAGGTACGCCTGTTCATCCGCGCCGATGTCAGCGGCAAGTTCTACTCCTGCCTGGTCTTCGTTCCCCGCGACGTGTTCTCGACCGACCTGCGCCAGCGTATTCAGAACATGCTGTGCGACGAGCTGGATGCGCACTTTGGCGATTTCAACACCTACCTCTCCGAGTCGGTGCTGGCGCGTATTCAGCTGATCCTGCGCTTCAATGGCGACACGCCCAGCCAGTACGACCTGAAGCGTCTGGAGGGTAAAGTGGCACGGCTGTCGCGCAGCTGGCGTGACGACCTGCACGCGGCCATGATCGAAGGGTTTGGAGAAGAGCGCGCCAACCACCTGCTGGATAATTTCCACGATGCCTTTTCGGCCAGCTACCGCGAAGACTTCAACGCCCGCACGGCGGTATTCGACATTCAGCACCTGTTGAATCTGGACAATGGCGATACGCTTTCGCTCTCCCTGTATCGTCCGCTGGAAGAGCCGGCAGGGGGCATGAACCTGAAGCTGTTCCATCGCGAATCGCAGATCCCGCTCTCGGACGTGCTGCCGATGATGGAGAATCTCGGCCTGCGCGTGATCGGCGAGCGCCCCTACGATATCAATGCACCTCAGCAGCGTTACTGGATACACGACTTCGAGCTGGAGCATAGTCAGGGCGCCAATCTGGGCGACGTGCGCGACACGTTCAGCGAAGCGTTCAAGCGTATCTGGGCCGGCGAAGCCGATAACGATGCCTTCAATCGCCTGATCGTCGGGGCTGGTCTGGACTGGCGGGAAGTGGCCATGCTGCGCGGTTACGCGCGTTATCTGAAGCAGATTCGCTTTGGCATGTCCCAGGATTACATTGCCGCCACGCTGGCCAACTACCCGGTGATCACCCAGACGTTGGTGGAGCTGTTCCGCCTGCGCTTCGAACCGGCCCAGCAGCAGCCCGGCCAGAGCGACGACTGCCTGGCGCGCCTGAACGAGCACCTGGAAGGCGTTGCCAGTCTCAATGACGACCAGCTGCTGCGCCGTTTCATGGAGCTGATCCAGGCCACGCTGCGCACCAACTATTATCAGAAGACCGACGATGGCCGCTTCAAGGATTACATTGCCTACAAGCTGGAGCCGTCGAAAGTGACCGGTATGCCCAAGCCGCGTCCGGCCTACGAGATTTTCGTCTGCTCGCCCCGTGTCGAAGGCGTGCACCTGCGAGGTGGCAAGGTGGCGCGCGGTGGCCTGCGCTGGTCGGATCGTCTGGAAGATTTCCGTACCGAAGTGCTGGGGCTGGTCAAGGCGCAGCAGGTGAAGAACGCGGTCATCGTGCCGGTAGGCGCCAAGGGCGGCTTCGTGTGCAAACGCATGCCTGAAAATGCCGACCGCGAAACCCAGCAGAAAGAGGGCATTGCCTGCTACCAGATCTTCATTCGGGCGCTGCTGGACGTCACCGATAATCTGGTCGGAGGAATGGAGGCAGCCGCCAACGGCGTGCGGGTTTACACCGACTTCATCGACAATGCCGGGGGCGTCAACTGCTCCGACCATGAGGTCAATATCAAGATATTGATCGACGAAGTGGTCAAGCGTGGCGACATGACCGACAAGCAGCGCAATCAGCTGCTGGCCGACATGACCGACGAAGTGGCCAACCTGGTCATTCTGGACAACTATCGCCAGACCCAGGCGCTGGACCTGTCGGAAATTCTTTCCCATCAGGGCATGGGGCCGTATCGCCGCTTCATCAGCGAACTGGAAGCCGCTGGTCAGATCGACCGCGAGCTGGAGTTCCTGCCCACCGACGAGGTGCTCAAGGAGCGTGCCAGCAGCGACCAGGGCATGCGTTTGCCGGAACTCTCGGTGCTGATCTCCTACGCCAAGAGCACCTTGAAGGGGGATTTGATCAATTCCGAGGTGCCCGACGACCCCTACATCCATCGCCATCTCGAGCGGCTCTTCCCGGCGGTGCTCACCGAGCGCTACCAGGGCGAGATGTACGAGCACCGCCTGAAGCGTGAAATCGTGGCCACTCAGGTCGCCAACGATCTGGTCGACCACATGGGCATCGTCTTCGTGCGCCGCTTGATGGACTCCACCGGCGCTGGCCGGGCCGATATTGCCCGGGCCTACGTGGTTGCCCGCGATGCCTTCAACCTGGCGGACCTGTGGGCGCAAATCGAAGCGCTGGACAACCAGGTCTCCAGCCGGGTGCAGTACTCCATGATGCTGGACCTGATGCGT
Source organism: Halomonas sp. BC2 (assembly GCF_002078115.1). NCBI lineage: Bacteria > Pseudomonadati > Pseudomonadota > Gammaproteobacteria > Oceanospirillales > Halomonadaceae > Halomonas > Halomonas sp. BC2. The sequence goes on from NZ_LFGT01000012.1 coordinate 104,801, forward strand.
CTGGTACGTCGTGCCACCCGCTGGTTCCTGCGTCAGCACCTGGGGCTGTCGACTCAGGACACCATCGAGTACTTCGGGCCGCGTCTGGCCCAGCTGCAGGAGAGCATCGGTGAGCTGCTCAGCGGTGAAGAGCAGCAGGAGTGGCAGGCACGCTGCGACGAACTTCAGCAAGCCGGCGTGCCTGAGTCCCTGGCCGCTACGGTGGCTGCGGCACCGCGCCTGTACGCCAGCCTGGGGATCATTCAGGCGGCTCGCTTGACCAACGAGAAGCCCCAGCGGGTGGCGGAAGTCTTCCACGAGATTGGCAGCCGTCTGGAGCTACCGTGGATGATCCAGCAGGTCACTCAACTGGAAGTGCGCGATGCCTGGCAGGCACAGGCCCGTGAAACCTTCCGTGACGATATCGATCGCCAGCAGCTGGCGCTGACCACCAGCGTATTGAAGCTGGAAGCGGGCAGCCGCGACACCCAGGAGCGCGTGGCCCAGTGGCTGGAGCAGCACGCCGAGCTGCACCGTCGCTGGTGCCGCTTGATCGAAGAGGTACGTAGCGGCAGCGAAGGCGGTTTTGCCCTGTTTGCGGTCGCCGTCCGTGAGCTGGTGGACCTGGCCGAGAGCGACAGCGAAGCCTGACGCCTGACGAAAGGCCCACTCAAGGCCGCGCCCTGGTTCACCAGGGCGCGGCCTTTTCATTCTGCCTCGCTGGGCCAAGTGCGTTATACTGCGGCCGCCTCGCCAACAGCCCATCGCCCAGGAGTGTCTCGCTGATGTATACCCTTGCCCGCTCGCTCATGTTCCGCCTGGATGCGGAAACGTCCCACGGTCTGGCGCTTGGCGCGCTGGATACGCTGCACCGAGTCGGTGGCGTGAAGCGGCTGTATGGCGAGCCGATCAGCGACCCGGTCGAGCTGATGGGGCTGCGCTTTGCCAATCGCGTCGGCCTGGCAGCCGGGCTGGACAAGAATGCCGATCACCTGGATGCCCTGGGTGAGCTGGGCTTTGGTTTCGTGGAAGTGGGCACTGTCACGCCGAAAGCGCAGCCGGGCAACCCCAAGCCGCGTCTGTTTCGCCTGGCCGAACACGGGGCCATCATCAACCGCTTCGGCTTCAACAACAAGGGCGTCGAGCACCTGGTGGCACAGGTCAAGAAGCGCCACTACGGCGGTATCGTAGGCATCAACATCGGCAAGAATTTGACCACCTCGGTGGAGCAGGCGCTGGATGACTACCTGCTGTGTCTCGACGCCGTGCATGGGGTGGCCGATTATATCGCGGTCAATATCTCGTCGCCCAATACGCCGGGGCTGCGCACGCTGCAGTTCGGCGAGCAGTTGGATGCCCTGCTGGGGCCGATTCGTGCCCGCAGCCAATCGCTGGACGACGCGCTGGGTCGCAAGGTGCCGCTGCTGGTGAAGATCGCCCCCGACATGAACGCAGAGGAAGTGGCGCTGGTGGCGGGCAGTATTTCTCGCAATGGGCTGGATGGCGTGATCGCCACCAATACCACGGTGTCTCGTGAGGCCGTTCAGCAGGACCCCCAGGCGCAGGAAGCCGGTGGGTTATCGGGCCGACCGGTGTTCGAGGCTTCCAATACGGTCATCCGGCTGCTACGTGCCGAACTGCCTGACCTGCCGATCATCGGCGTGGGCGGCATCGACAGCGCGGCGGCAGCGCAAGCGAAAATCGAGGCAGGTGCCGATCTGGTGCAGCTCTATTCAGGCTTGATTTATCAGGGGCCGACGCTGGTGAAACAGTGTGCCGAGGCGCTCAAGGAGCAGGCTTCTGCCCACTAATAGGGAAGGCGCGGGGGAGAGGTGGGCAATAAAGGGGTAGGCAATAAAAAGCCCGCTGGTGAGCGGGCTCCGTACTCCAAATGTCCGTGTAAAAGGTAAATAAATCAGGTCATGACCATGGGGTTTTTATGGATGCCGGAAACGCCGACCATGCCATCCCACTGGTCTCCGCGACCTTCACGCCAACCGCTCATCCAGTATTCGCGTAAATTGACATCTTGACTGGGGCAATCATCACGGGAGCGACCCGTAATACCCGCTTTATAGCCGTGAACATAAGCCCGCTGGAAGCGATCACGTTTTTGTCGTTTCATTGGCTAACCTCTTTTCACGAAAACCTTTGATAAGAAGCAAATGGCCAGCAAACGGGCAGCTCATTGTCTACCGAGCTCCTTTCAAGCGTCATCACGACGCCAACCATTGCTGCCAACTCTGCTTCGAGAGGTGACTTCAAGTCCAAGAGTGAGTCTTCGCCAGTACCTTGGTGTCTAGCACTCACGTGCTGAACAGGTAAAGCCGCCGACTCGACAAGCCGTGGGTCGTTACAGGAGTCTCCTTGCGGAAGTGCACAGTAATGACCCAGACAAGCAACGCATGCGTTTTTAGTAGCTACCCTTTTATTGATAGACCATCATGGGGTCACTTGTCGACCATCAAATTGTCATAAGACGTAAACTCATTTGACATATACAGGAATATCGCGCGGTGACGCGCGGCGAAGAACATGACCGAGCTGAGCCAAACACCCTCTTTGAATCTGCTGGCCACCTGCCCCAAAGGCATCGAAGGCCTGCTGGCAGACGAGCTGCAAGCGCTAGGCGCCGAGCCTGGTAAAACCACCGTGGCCGGTGTCTATTTCACTGCCGACCAGGCCACCGCCTATCGGGTCTGCCTGTGGTCGCGACTAGCCAACCGCGTCATTCTGCTGCTGGCCCGGGAAAGCATGATCGAGACCGCCGAGCAGGTGCGCGATGTGGTGGCACGCATTGCCTGGCGTCAGCATCTTGCACCAGGACGCACCCTGGCGGTGGATTTTCATGGCCGTAGCGAGCACATTCGCCACACCCGGTTTGGCGCGCAAACCGTCAAGGACGGGGTGGTGGACTCGCTGCAGCTCTCGGGGCAGGAGCGCCCCAATGTGGATACCAAAACGCCAGACCTGCGCCTTTATGCGCACCTGCATCGTGCCAACCTGAGCCTGGGTATCGACCTCTCAGGCGAGAGCCTTCACCGGCGCGGCTACCGGCGTGACGTCGGGCATGCGCCGCTCAAGGAGAACCTGGCCGCTGCCTTGCTGGTGCGTGCAGGCTGGCCCGAGCGCGCCAAGGCTGGCGAGCCTTTGCT
>NZ_LFGT01000012.1:108224-117537 GCF_002078115.1 Halomonas sp. BC2
GGGCTGGCACCCTGCTGATCGAGGCCGCGTTGATGGCCGCCGACCAGGCCCCCAACCTCAACCGTGAGCGTTTCGGCTTTCATGGCTGGGCGGGGCATGAGCCTGCGCTCTGGAGTGAGCTCAAGCGCGAAGCCGAAGCGCGGGCGTCGATTGGCCGCAAGCGCTGCAGGAACCCACTGATCGGCTTCGACCAAAGCCCTGCAGCGCTGAGTGCCGCCAAGTCGAACGCCATGCGCGCGGGCATTCCTGCGCTGATCAGCCTGCATGGCCAAAGCCTGGCCCAGCTCACACGCCCCGCCGACCTCACCGCAGAGCAGGGCCTGTTGATCACCAACCCGCCCTACGGCGAGCGTTTGGGCGAATTGCCGGAATTGGTCAGGCTCTATGCCCAGCTGGGGGAAAAGGCCAAGGCGCTGTTCCCCGGCTGGATGCTGGCGCTGTTCACCGGCAATCCGGACCTGGGGCATCGCCTGGGGCTGCGCGCCCATAAGCAGTATGCGCTAAAGAATGGTGCGCTGGATGCCAAGCTGCTGATGATGCAGATCGGCGCAGCCAGGGAGTCTGCCGTGCCCACCGATTCCGCCACGGCAGAGGCCCTGGCGCCGGAACGGCCTGCCAAGCCAGCGGTGTCGGAAAATGCCCAGATGTTTGCCAACCGCTTGGCAAAGAATCAGAAACGCCTGAAAAAGTGGCTCAAGCAGAGCGGTGAAACCTGCTATCGCCTCTACGATGCCGATATGCCGGAGTATGCGCTGGCCATCGACCGCTATGGCGACCGCGTTCACGTGCAGGAGTATGCCGCGCCGGGCTCCGTGAACCCTGCTCAGGCACAAAAGCGGCTGTTCGACGCGCTGGAAGTGCTGCCTGAGGCGCTGGACGTGGACCCCAGCAAGATTTATGTGAAGCGTCGTGAGCGGCAAACCGGCGCCGCCCAGTACCAGAAGCGCGATGCCAGCGGCGAGCGTTTCGAAGTGCGTGAGGGGAGTGCGCGGCTGTGGGTCAACCTGCGCGACTACCTGGACACCGGGCTGTTTCTCGACCACCGCCCCGTGCGGCGTATGCTGGGCGACATGGCCAGCGGCAAGCGCTTCCTGAACCTGTTCTGCTACACCGCCACGGCTACCGTACAGGCCGCGCTAGGCGGGGCCAGCGACAGCGTCAGCGTCGACATGTCCAACACCTATCTGGAGTGGGCCAGAGACAACTTCAGCCTGAACCAGCTGGATCACCGGCGGCACCGGGTGGTCAGGGACGACTGCTTCCGCTGGCTGGAAACGGCCAATGCCGATTTCGACCTGATCTTCATGGACCCGCCGACGTTCTCGAACTCCAAGAAGATGCGCGATACGCTGGATATCCAGCGGGATCACTCAAGGCTGGTCGAGCTGGCCATGGCGCGCCTGGCGCCGGGTGGCGTGCTGGTGTTCTCGAATAACCAGCGGCGTTTCAAACTGGACGATGCGCTGGTGCAGCGTTACGCAGTGGAGGAGATCACCGCGCGCACCTTCGACCCGGATTTCCAGCGTCGCACCAACCTGCATCACGTCTTTTTGATCAAGAGCCGAGCCGATGATTAAACTCTCCATCTACACTACTCTGGGCTGCCATCTGTGCGCTCAACTCGAAGCGCTGGTGACCACCCTGGCCAACCAGCCAGTGGACTTGCGGCGCATCGAAATCAGCGAAGACGACGCGCTGGTCGAGCGCTACGGCGTGCGTATACCGGTGTTGCTGGATGAGCAGGGGGAAGAGCTGGACCGTGGCTTCGACCTGGCGCGGCTGAGCCAATGGCTGGAGCAACGAGGCTGGCTGGACGAAGCGGCGCTGGCGGCCCTGACCAACCCGCCAGCCCCGACGTCCCCGGTGGGGGCGCACCAGCGTAATGGGCGTCGATTTCTGGGGTAGGCGTGCCTACAGCACATCCAGCAGCGACAGCTGGCGCATGGCCTCCTGGCCTTCGGGGGTGTGGTCGGCGGCTTCCAGTACCTTGCGAAAGCCTCGCGAGGTCTGGATGGTGGACTCGTCCTCCAGCCACATCTGTGCCTGCGCCAGGGTGTCGGCCAACTGATGTTTCAGCCCGCCAAACTGGGTGCCGATCTGCCCCCAGGCGCGGCTGAAAATCCAGTCGCCGAACATATCCTGGTGAATGTGCACCAACACATAGTCATGGTCGGTTTCCCAGCGTACGATCACACCCATCTCCTTAACGCCATCATGTTCACGCCTGCACAGCAAGCCATTGCGGGCGTATTGTAAAGCCCGGAAATCAAAACGCCTATGAAACTTGTCATCGATGCCAACATCCCCGCCGCCGACGCGTGCTTTGGCGGGCTGGGCACCTTGCACCGCCTGCCCGGGCGCGAGATTCGCGCGGCCGACGTGGCCGATGCCGACGCGCTCATCGTGCGCTCCATCACCCGGGTCCGGATGAGGGCCTTGCTGGCCAACAGCCGTGTTGCTTTCGTCGGCACCTGCACCATCGGCACCGATCATATCGACTTGAACTACCTCTCAGCCCAGGGCATCGGGTTTGCCAGTGCGCCTGGCTGCAATGCCGACGCCGTGGTGGACTATGTGCTCAGCAGCCTGTTGACCGTGAGCGAGCGGGAAGGGTGGTCGTCTGCTGTCGCGCCGTGTGGGAGTCGTCGGGGCCGGTAATGTCGGCAGCCGCTTGCTGATGCGGCTGAGTGCACTGGGCATGGAGGTGCTGGTATGTGACCCGCCCCGCGCCGAGCAGGAAGGGCCTGAGGGCTTCGTGGACCTGGATACCCTGATCGAGCAATGCGATGTCATTTGCCTGCATACGCCGCTGGTCAAGCACGGCCCCCACGCGACGTACCATTTGTTGAACGCCGAGCGGCTCCAGGAACTGACCCCGCAAACGGTGCTGGTCAACGCCGGGCGCGGGGACTGCATCGATGGGCTGGCACTGCGCAGCCGCCTGGCAGGCAAGGGCGACATCACCGCCATTCTCGATGTGTGGGAGGACGAGCCGGGCATCGATGCCGGCCTGAGGGATCTGGTGGCCTTGGCAACCCCTCACATTGCCGGCCACAGCCTGGATGGCAAGCTGCGCGGCACCTGGATGATTCAGCAGGCGCTGGCGGCACATGAAGGCCGCCCCTCCGGCCTGGCATTCAGTGACTTGTGCCCGCCCCCGGTGCTGGCCTCGCTGACCCTCTCACAGGCACTGCCCGTTGAAGAGGCACTGCGGCTATGTATCCGAGCGGTGTATGACGTGCGCCGTGACCACGACACGCTGCAGCGTAACGCGATGCAGCAAGGGGTTGCCAAGGGGTTCGATCACTGCCGTGCCCATTACCCGCTGCGTCGCGAGTTTGCCACGCTGAGTGTGCTGTTGAAAGAAGATGCCCAGCCACTGTGTGCGCCTTTGGAAGCTGCCGGTTTTCAAGTCCAGCTCGGCTGAAAAGAGCTGGATACAAAACGCATAAGGCCCGCGATGCGGGCCTTATGGTAGCGACTGCCGTTAAGTGACGGTTAGCATCACTGACGGTAGGCGGCTTCTTTCAGGGCGCGAATGCGGTCGTCCAGCGGTGGGTGGCTGGCGAACATGCGCTCCATCAGCGAGCGGGTCTGGCCTTTGGTGATGGCCATGGCGCGCATCTGGTCGGGCATCTGGTCGGGCATTTCGGTTTCGGCCTTCAGGCGCGCCAAGGCGTTGACCATGGCGCCGGTGCCCGCCAAGCGTGCACCCGCTTCGTCGGCGCGGTATTCGCGGTAGCGCGAGAACCACGCCACGATGGCCGACGCAAGGATGCCAAACACGATCTCGGCAATCATGACCACCGCAAAATACCCCATGAAGCCCAGGCCGCCTTCACCGTCGCTGCGGCTTTTCAGGAAGGTGTCGATCAAGTGGGCGACGGCACGGGCAAAGAACATCACGAAGGTGTTCACCACGCCCTGGATCAGTGCCAGGGTGACCATGTCGCCGTTGGCCACGTGGCCAATCTCGTGGGCCAGTACCGCGCGGACCTCTTCGGGGCGCATGCGGTTGAGCAGGCCCGCCGAGACGGCTACCAGCGAGTCGTTCTTGTTCCAGCCGGTAGCAAATGCATTGGACTGCTGGGCCGGGAAAATGCCCACTTCGGGGGTCTTGATCCCGGCTTCACGGGAAAGCTCGGCCACGGTGTCCACCAGCCACTTTTCGGTGGCGTTGGAAGGCGTTTCGATGATCACCGTGCCCGTGGAGCGCTTGGCCAGCCATTTGGACATGAACAGCGAGATGATCGAGCCCGCCATGCCGACGATGAAGCAGAACAGCAGTAGGCCAGTGAAGTTGATTCCCTGGCTGCGCAGATAGCCCTCGACGCCGAACAGGCGCAGCGTAAAGCTGGCCACCAGTACGACGGCGAGGTTGGTCGCCAGAAACAGCATAATTCGCATCATGGGTGGGTTTCTCCCTTCAGGTTTATAGCGGGGTCTTGCTGGAATATGGCTTAGATGCGTGCCCGTCGCTACAGTTTCAAGTAGCTGTTTTTAATGCTGTAGCGACGGACATGAAGACTGAAATAACTACTGCCGATAGCGTGACAGGAAATTGGCAAAGCGATCCAGCGCGTCGCCCAGCTGGTCGGCCCAGGGCAGCGTCACGATGCGCACGTGGTCCGGGTCTGGCCAGTTGAAGGCCGTGCCTTGCACCAGCAGGATCTTTTCTTGCAATAACAGGTCCAGCACCAGCTGCTGGTCATTCTTGATATTGAAGACCTTGGGGTCCAAGCGCGGAAACGCGTAGAGCGCCCCTTTGGGTGTTACGCAGGAGACACCGGGAATGGCGTTGAGCTTCTCGATGGTGATGTCCCGCTGCGCCAGCAGGCGCCCGCCAGGCAGGATCAGGTCATTGATGGACTGGTAGCCGCCCAGCGCCGTTTGAATGGCGTGCTGGGCAGGTACGTTGGCGCACAGCCGCATGGAGGCCAGCATGGTCAGGCCCTGAATGAAATCCTTGGCCCGCTGTTTGGCCAGCGTGCCGGAAATGGTCATCCAGCCGGAGCGAAAACCAGCGCAGCGGTAGCTCTTGGAAAGCCCGTTCATGGTGATGACCAGTTGATCGTCGTCGGCCAGCGCCCCCGTGGCGGTGTGCTCGACCCCGTCGTAGAGAATCTTGTCGTAGATCTCGTCGGAGAATACCACCAGATTGTGCTGTTTGGCGATCTCGAGGACTTCCCGCACCACTTCCGGAGAGTACACTGCCCCGGTGGGGTTGTTGGGGTTGATGATGACGATGGCCCGGGTACGGCTGGTGACCTTGGCACGAATGTCGGCCATGTCCGGCGCCCAGTCGGCCTGCTCGTCGCACAGATAGTGAACGCCGTGGCCGCCCGACAGGTGGGCAGCAGCGGTCCATAGCGGGTAGTCCGGTGCCGGGATCAGTACTTCATCGCCATCGTTGAGCAGCGCCTGCATGGCCATGACGATCAGCTCGGACACGCCGTTGCCGATATAGATATCTTCGATACCGACGCCGGGGATCTGCTTGCGCTGGCACTCCTGCATGATGGCCTTGCGCGCAGAGTAGAGCCCTTTCGAATCACAGTAGCCCTGGGCGGTGGGCAGGTTGCGCATGACGTCCTGGAGAATCTCTTCCGGTGCCTCGAAACCAAAGGGGGCCGGATTGCCAATGTTGAGCTTGAGAATCCGCTGGCCTTCCTCTTCCAGGCGCTTGGCATGGTCGAGAACCGGGCCGCGAATGTCATAGCAGACATTGTGCAGTTTATGGGACTTCTTGAGCGTGTGTGATTCGTTAGGCTGCGCGGTGTCCATGGGGTGCGTTATCCAAAAGTGTCCATTGCCGTGGGAGTGACTGATTATTCGCCCATTATGCGTTGCTTGATGGCGAGCTGTCTTGGTCGATTTGCTCCACGGGCGGTGGAATGTCCTCGGGGGTTTCCAGCGTCAGCCTGCCCACCTTGCCGTCGCGCAGTTCATGCAGCAGCACTTCGGCGCCTCGGTGCAGGTCCACGGCGCCGCCAGGGCGCAAACCACCGCGCTTGCTGGCAATTTCGGTGAGGATGGCGTGGCCATCGAACCCGGCAATGGCCATAAAGTCGGGCTTCTGGGGGCCATCGGCATCGACCTCTGCCTGAGGGGTGGCAGGGGCTTCATAGCGGGGCAGCGCCTTGAGCTTGTAGCGGGCCGTCAGCGCGTCGGGGTAGCGTTTGGCGAGTTCGGCACAGGCCACCATGGCCACATCGGTATACTCGATGGCCGTGTCGCGAATGGCACCGCTGGCCGCCAGCCGGTAGGCACTGGCCTGATCCTCGATTTTGGGCCACAGCACACCAGGCGTATCGATCAGTGCCACGCGGCCATCGATGCGTACCTTTTGCTGGCGCTTGGTCACGGCGGGCTCGTTACCGGTCTTGGCGATCTTGCGTCCTGCCAGGCCGTTGATCAGCGTCGACTTGCCGACGTTGGGAATCCCCATGACCATCACACGAACATCACGGTCGGCACGCACCGCACCGGCCAGCTCATGGCAAAGCCGGGGAATGCGCTTCAGTTCCCGGGTGTTGGTGGTGGTGATGGCCAGCGCCCGTGTGTCGGCTTGGGCATCGAAAAACGCGACCCACTCGTCGGTACGCGCAGGGTCGGCCAGGTCGGCACGCGACAGAATCTTGAGGACCGGCTTGTGGCGGGTCAGCTCGGCCAGCATCGGGTTGGCGCTGGAGTAGGGGAGCCGCGCATCGAGCACTTCGATCACGACGTCGATTTCCGGCAGCGCGTCCTTGATCTGGCGGCGGGCCTTGTTCATGTGTCCTGGGAACCAGCCGAGCATGGGGATCTCCTGCAAGCACTAACATTCGGCATAAAAAAGCGGGCCGCCATTCTAACAGATGGTGCCCGCCTTGCTGTGCTTCGTTTGGGATCAATTATTCGTCGGGGTGAAACTCCAAAGAGACCGAGTTGATGCAGTAGCGCAGGCCCGTCGTTTGCGGGGGGCCGTCGGGAAACACGTGTCCCAGGTGGGCATCGCAGTGGGAACACACTACTTCGGTGCGAATCATGCCGTGGGAAGTATCGAGATGCTCTTCCACGCAGCGGATGCCCAGTGGCCTGTCGAAGCTTGGCCAGCCACAGCCTGCATCGAACTTGTGTTCGTTCTCGAACAGCGGCGCATGACAGCAGACGCAGTGGTAGATGCCTTGGGCATCGCTCACTTGATAGTCACCGGTAAACGGACGCTCGGTTCCCTTCTCCCGAGCGACGCGGTACTGCTCCGGGGTCAACTGCTGGCGCCATTCTTCAGGGGATTTCGCTATTTTCGCCATGGGGCTCTCCTCTCCCTCCGGTTGCTGATAAGCAGAGGCTTATGGGGCAGGCAGGATACCACCGTTATGCCTGACGCTATACCAGTGACAATGGCAGCCCTGCTCAGGTTCAGCATGTGCGAAAGTGGGCGATAGCGCCAGTACCGGGCCTAAACGCTGGCGGCGCCGCCGCAAACATGGTGCCCACGGATTCACCGAGGATCTCCGCCAGCAGAATCAGCACCAGGCTAGGGAGGATGATTTGCCCCAGCGTGTCCGACGCACAAATCATGCCGGTGGCCAGGCCTTGTAGTGCCAATAGAAGAAACCCCAGAGGGATGAGCGATTTCAGCAACCAGCGGAAGGGCAGGCCGCCTGGGTTGGGTGAGGTTTCGTTACGCAGATATGACTGCTCTACCCAGGGCAGGGTCAGCCAGGCGATGTAGAGCCCCATGACCAATAGCAGCAGACCGCCGATCACTTTGGTGATGCGCCGAACGATGGCGGGAAAACGCTCGTAAAACACATCCACCCGCACCTGTGCGTACCAGTGAGTCGGCGTTGGCTTCGGTGGCCAGGGTATCCATCGTGGCTTCACGCAGCGCTTCGACCACAGGATCAGTTCTCCTGCTGCAAAGTGCTGAATATTGAGCCGTCCGCCCGACATGGCGTTGATCTTGGCAATCACGTCCCGCGGGCTGCCGGGCCCTTCTACATAGAACGGAGAGCCTGGGCTGTAGGCATTGGTCATTCGCCAGTTGAACTGTTCGCTCGACTGCGCCTTGGCCAAGGAAGGGGCGCCCAACACCAGCCCCGCAGTGGATGTCAGAGCAGCGCTGGTAAGAAACTTGCGACGGGTAAAGGACATACAGCACCTCATGCAGTAAGGAAAGACGGCAGTGGTAGGGGAGCACCAATCGCCGAGGGACGCTGTGTACAAAGCAAGGGATATGCCAAAAAATCGATTTTATTTTAAATAAAAGATTTTTAGGGCTTTGTAGGATGCGCTGAACGGGTGGCGTGGTGCGCATGGGCAAGTTTCGTGCACCGTTATCGCGCATGTTATTGCCCTCAGGCACCTTCGTTGCGCAGGCATAAAACGTTTCGATATCAGAGGGCTTGACAGTAAGAGGTGCGCTGATTAATATACGCGCCACCTCGACGAGGCAATGAAACGTCCCATTCGTCTAGTGGTCCAGGACACCGCCCTTTCACGGCGGGAACAGGGGTTCGAACCCCCTATGGGACGCCATCGTATCGTTCAGGTTATCGGAGTTGCGGGAATAGCTCAGTGGTAGAGCATCGCCTTGCCAAGGCGAGGGTCGGGAGTTCGAATCTCCTTTCCCGCTCCATAACGCGTATGTAATGAATCATACGTGTTTATACGTCCCATTCGTCTAGTGGTCCAGGACACCGCCCTTTCACGGCGGGAACAGGGGTTCGAACCCCCTATGGGACGCCAATCCGATTTTTAGCGACATCAAGCGGGAATAGCTCAGTGGTAGAGCATCGCCTTGCCAAGGCGAGGGTCGGGAGTTCGAATCTCCTTTCCCGCTCCAGTCGTCTACGTGTACATGTGTCCCATTCGTCTAGTGGTCCAGGACACCGCCCTTTCACGGCGGGAACAGGGGTTCGAACCCCCTATGGGACGCCACTCGCATGACGCTGATACTTGGTTGTCGTCATCGGTTGTTTTAACCGGTTCCCATAAGTAATGCCGTTCATGTTGCGGGAATAGCTCAGTGGTAGAGCATCGCCTTGCCAAGGCGAGGGTCGGGAGTTCGAATCTCCTTTCCCGCTCCAGTTCAACGGTCCTCCTTCCTGTTTCTTCGTCTTCGTCTTCGTCTTTGCTTTTCCATCGCTTTTTCTGATTTTCCCTCGCTGGATCCCCTTCGTCTCTGTTATCCGTTCGGCCACTGCCTTGAGCAGCGCTTTTTCGTGGGTGTCGTTTGGTCTGGCTAAGTAATGTGTGCTATGACGTCTGCGCTAGCGGCAAGCTCGTTAGCTTGAAAAAATATGCGTTCGCCCCGATATCTTCCCAT
>NZ_LFGT01000012.1:119136-127658 GCF_002078115.1 Halomonas sp. BC2
CTTCATAAGCTCTCATTTTGCTGACAGGACATGTTCATGGCCGAACCGGCATTGTCGATCCGTGGCCTTACCAAGGTGTACGGCAACGGCTTTCAAGCGTTAAAAGGGATTGATCTGGACGTTCAGCAGGGCGACTTCTTTGCGCTGCTGGGCCCCAATGGGGCAGGTAAATCCACCACTCTGGGCGTGGTATGTTCCCTGGTACAGAAAACCGCGGGCAAGGTGTCGATTTTTGGTATCGACATCGACAAGGATTTTGCCAAAGCCAAGTACCAGTTGGGCGTGGTGCCGCAGGAGTTCAACTTCAACCAGTTCGAGAAAGTGCTGGATATCGTATTGGCCCAGGCGGGCTATTACGGCATGCGGCGTAGTGAAGCGCTGCCCCGTGCCCAGCAGCTGCTGACCGACCTGGGGTTGTGGGAAAAACGCAACGGCAGCGCGCGGATGCTCTCCGGCGGCATGAAGCGCCGCCTGATGATTGCGCGTGCGCTGATGCATCGCCCCAAGCTGCTGATTCTCGATGAGCCCACGGCGGGGGTGGATATCGAGCTGCGTCGCAGCATGTGGGAGTATATGCGGCGCATCAACCGCGACGAAGGCACGACGATCATTCTGACGACCCACTATCTGGAAGAAGCCGAAAGCCTGTGCCGCAATATCGCCATCATCAATCACGGCGAGATCGTGCGTAACACCAGCGTGCGCGAGCTGCTGGCCGAGCTGGACACGGAAACCTTCCTGCTGGACCTGGCGGCTCCCGTCGCGCAAGCGCCGCAGGTGCCGGGTTTCGAGGTTCACCAGGTGGAGCCCTCCCAGCTTTCGGTGGCCATTCACCGAGGCCAGCAGCTGAACGACGTGTTCTCATCGCTCAGTGAGCAGGGCATTCAGGTGGTTTCCATGCGCAACCGCGCCAATCGTCTGGAAGAGATGTTCGTTTCCATGGTAGAGAGCAGCCAGGCGGCTCTGGATCAACGTGAGCAGCAGGAGGCCAACGCATGAATGCCACACAAACCCTGGTCGCGCTGTGGACACTGGTGCTCAAGGAGATCAAGCGGTTTACCCGTATCTGGCCGCAAACCCTGCTGCCACCGTCGATCACCATGGCCATGTACTTCATCATTTTCGGCAGCCTCATCGGCTCGCGCATTGGTGAGATGGATGGCTTCAGCTATATGGATTTCATCGTGCCCGGGTTGATCATGATGTCGGTGATCACCAACAGCTACTCCAACGTGGCTTCCAGCTTCTTTTCCAACAAGTTTCAGCGCTCGGTGGAAGAGATGATGGTCTCGCCCATGCCCAATAGCGTGATTCTTTCCGGCTTCATTCTGGGCGGCATGGCCCGGGGTCTGGGCGTTGGGCTCATCGTGACGCTGGTATCGCTGCTCTTTACCCGCTTGACGGTGGAGCATCCGCTGCTCACGATACTGGTCGTGGTGCTGACCTCGGCGCTGTTCTCCATAGGTGGCTTCATCAATGCCCTGCTGGCGAACAAGTTCGATGACATTTCCATCGTGCCGACGTTCATTCTGACCCCACTGACCTACCTGGGCGGCGTGTTCTACTCGATTTCGATGCTGCCGGACTTCTGGCAGGGCGTCTCGATGCTCAACCCGATTCTGTACATGGTCAACGTCTTCCGCTATGGCTTTCTGGGGGTGTCTGACATTCCCGTCGGCTGGGCGCTGACGGCGATCATGGCGTTCATCGTGGTGCTGTTCATGGTGGCGCTGACCATGCTGGAGCGTGGCAAAGGTATACGCAGTTAAGTGCCCCAAGGGCCCCTGGTTTGATGGAGACGTTTTGCATGGCACACCGCCCTGATACTCTGGAACACGCGCCGCTGGGGCGCGATTCTGCCTACCCCGAGCAGTACGATGCGGCACTGCTGTACCCCATTCCTCGGGCGGCCAATCGCGCGCCGCTGGGGATCGAAGAAAGCGCGTTGCCCTTCTTGGGTGAAGACGAGTGGCACGCCTTTGAAGTCTCCTGGCTGAATGGACGCGGCAAGCCGGTGGTGGCGGTGGCGCGCTTTCGGCTGCCGGCAAGCTCGCCGCAGTTGATCGAGTCCAAATCCTGGAAGCTCTACCTCAACAGCCTCAACCAGACGCGCTTTGCCAGCCAGGCCGAGGTAGAAGCCATCCTGGTGCGCGACCTGAGCGGTGCGGCGGGTGCCCCGGTCAGCGTCGAGCTGTTGCCGGTGGATGACGAAGCGCTGGCCCCGCGACGCTTGCCAGGGGAGTGCCTGGACGACCTGGATATCGAGGTCAGCCACTACACCCCCAGCGCCGAGCACCTGACCACCCACGATGATATCGTGGAAGAGACGCTGCATTCGCATCTGCTCAAATCGAACTGCCCCGTGACCGGGCAGCCCGACTGGGGGAGCGTGCTGATTCGCTATAAAGGCCCGCGCCTCGATCGCGAAGGACTGCTGCGCTACCTGATTGGCTACCGCCAGCATCAGGATTTTCACGAGCACTGCGTCGAGCATATCTTCACGGATCTCATGCAGTACGCCCAGCCAGAATCACTGCTGGTGCTGGCGCGTTACGTGCGCCGTGGTGGGCTGGACATCAGCCCCTGGCGTGCCACGCCGGGCATGGCGCCGCCCAGCCCGCTACGCCTGGCGCGCCAGTGATACCGACCCAGGACAAGGAGACACCAATGGACGCTCTTACGCTGCTGCACGAACGTAGCTCCATGGGCAAGCTCACCGAGCCTGCCCCCAGCCCGGAACAGCTCAGCGCCATCTACCGCGCCGCCCTGCGTGCCCCCGACCACAAGGAGCTACGCCCGTGGCGGTTTATCGAGTTCGTCGGAGAAGGGCGCGAGCGCCTGGGAGAACTGTTCGCCGAAGCGGAGTTCCAGGAAGACCCGCACGCCAGCGATGACACCCTGAACGCTGCCCGCAAAAAGCCCCTGCGCGCGCCCATGGTGATCGCCGTGATTGCCAAGGTGACGCCAGATATTGCCAAGGTGCCCAAGGTCGAACAGGTCATTTCAGCGGGCTGTGCTGCCCACGGGATTCTGTTGGCCGCACACGCCCTGGGCTTGGGCGCCATGTGGCGCAGCGGCAAGTATGCCTTCGACCCGGTGGTGCGCAAGGGCATGGGGCTGGACAAGGAGGATGAAGTAGTCGCGTTCATCTACCTGGGCAGCCTGGCCGGTCGTCACAAGCCGGTACCCGAGCATAACGCCGCCGATTTCGTCGAACGCTGGGATTGAGCGCTTAACCGCCGAGGAGCCCCCATGAGCCCGTCACGCCAGCCAGGCCTACCGCACCCGCGTCTACCGCTGCCAGAAGGCAAGGAAGACCTGCACGCCTTCCACCGCTGGCTGGGCGAGGCGATTCCCATGGTGGGAGCCTTGGGGATCAGTGACGTGAGCCACGCCAACGACGCGTTGACCTGGCACCTGGCGCTGGCGCCTAACCTCAATGATAAAGGCACCGGCTTCGGCGGTGCCTTGGCGGCACAAGCCACCCTGCAAGGATGGTGCTGGGTGACCCTGTGGCTGCGCCAGCAGGGAAGGGCACAAGACGTGGTCGTGGCGGAGGCCAGCCAGCGCTTCGTCGCCCCGGTGACCGGCGACTACCGTCTCATCTGTACGCCCAGCAGCAGCGACGGCCCCGCAACGCTGGCAGAACGGCTGCGCGAGCGCGGCAAAGGCAGCATCGCGCTCAGCCAGCAGCTCTACTGCGGCGACACGCTATGTCTGGAAGCCAGCAGCCGCTATGCCGTGCTGCCTAGCCCTTGACGTGAAAAGCCCTGATGTGAAAAAGGCTTGCTATTTCACAGCTTAACGCATAGTATATGCGCCGTTCTGTTGAGAAAGGCAACGCCCTGCAGCAGAGCACACAATGTGGAGAGGTGTCCGAGTGGTCGAAGGAGCACGCCTGGAAAGTGTGTAAGTCGAAAGGCTTCGAGGGTTCGAATCCCTCCCTCTCCGCCAAGAACATAGAAAAACCAGCCGCTTACGGCTGGTTTTCTGTTTTACCCACCATACAGCCCGCCATTAATGAAACGCTTATAAGCTACTAACTTGCTAGCAAATAGCACAGAATTGATTGTGTAAAAAAGCCCTGCGGCTGGCAGGGCGATTTATGGGTTTAAAGGTGTAGCTTGCATCTATCTTTGAAGTCACCGGATCAGCTCACGTTGTTGTTCTTTGCATCCATGATATTCTTCATCACGGCTTGCCAATGATTTGCAGTATCAATGTAGTGCTCTAAAAGCCAGTCTCCCTTTTTCAAGCCTTTGTCTTCCTTGTTATGGGGCTTATGCAATATGAGTTCTGCATGGGGCCTTTTTGGATCTTTCATTGTTAGGCTTATACTTACCTTGCTGACTCTCACTTCTGATTCTGATTTGTTGCGTTTTCCTGCAATGGCACCGACTATGGCACCGGTTCCACCTGTCAAAAGACCACCAACAGCAGCGCCGGTTATGCTCCCTACGGCACCTGAGGTCACTTTGGATACGGTCATATCGTCGGTATATACTGACGACTCAATGATGTTATCTGGTGTCAGGATTGTATAGTCGAGCTTGTCTGCAAACTTCCCGTTCCATACAACCAGTGCTTGGGACAATTCAGTGTTTGCCATGATGATAAAATTCTTGCCACTGTATTCTTCAGCGTTTTTGAACCCTTTTGTTTCTTTGAGCTTTTCAAATGTATTTTTTCTTTCGTCTAATTCGTCTCCCATAAAGAATTTGCCTACATAAGGGAAGAGAAAAAAGCCGATACCACAGACAGCGCCACTTACCATGGAGTAAAACAGTGTGTAGTTCCAAGCTATTCCGATTCCTGTGAACGGTGAACCTGTAGCAATCATAGAAATAACAGCAATTCCTAAAAACATTACTGGTATTATTATTACTCCAGCCATGACTGCAAAGATAGCGCTACAGAACAGCTGGATCACAATTGCTGAAAGCTTTTGGCCAACGCCTTGGCTATGATGAGCTGGTGACGCTAAGTCGAGCGATGTTAATAGAAATTTTTTCATGCTCCCTTCTCTCTTTTTTCAGTTTTAAGTCAGTCTGTAATTTACCAAACAACCCAAAATAATTCTTCATTATTGTTAGCCTAGGATGAGATGGTCTGGTTTCCTGCTGAAAGGGGCATGGGGAGGATACATAAAAAAAAGCGCACTCACGAATGAGGACGCTTTTTTCATCGCGGTACAGAGCGTGCTGAAGGATCAGTCCGTGTACTGCGGTACTTCTTCTTCCCTGATTGACGAAAGCTCGTCCTGAGCTTGCTCGGTCCTTGAATCGTCTTCGCTCATCCTAAGCGCACATTCCCTTGTCACGCGGTATCCCTGCCGCGAACGCTTTGAACTATAGGTGAGTGACAATTAATGTACAAGATAAAATTGTATTTTTATTGTACTTGAATAGTACAGAAATGCTGCTACTCGATCATAAAGTGTATATTTAACAAATGTTTATAATTTTACAGTCGGCACAAAAATAGCAGGCTAAATAGCCTGCCGGTGAAATGGGTTATCGTCAGCGCGTCAGATGATCGCGCAGGCGCTGCAATTGCTCAGCATCCCAGCCGTCGGGTTCGGTGAGGGCTGCCCAGGCATCGATGTAGTGTTCGGCGGCGATTTCATGCCCATAGCCGTCGGGGGCGCTGCCCACGGTCAGGTCGACCAGCAGCTGTAGCATGGTCACCACGGGGTACCAGCGTAGCGCTGGAGAAACATCTGGCCCACGAGGTGCACGCATCCACTCGGGTTCTCGCCAGAACGCCGCAGGCTCGAAAAAGGTGATGGGGTCGCTGGCATATTGCAGAAACGCAATGCGGAAATCTCCCCATGGGGCAGCGGCTTCCTCCAGCCCTTGGGTCTGGTTCATGAACCTTACAACCGCGCCCTCGCGAAACGTGGGTAGCCATGCGGGGGAACCCGGATCGCGGTCGGCGGTCACGGCGCGCCAGGTGTCGCTGCGAAAGGGAGGGCCGCTCCACAGCACGCCTTGAAAGGGGTCGTCGATGATATCGTAAAGATCGAAGGATAGATCCGAGTTGAGCGCGCCCAGGCTCAGGCCAAAGAGGTAAAGCTGCGGTCGCTCATCGCTTGGCAGCTGGCTCCAGTAGCGGTAAATGGCCGAAAACAGCGCGCGGGCACTCTCGACGCCGTACTCTGCTTCGGAGATCAGCGACAGGTGGCTGGGTAGATACGAGTACTGGGCGGCCACCGTGGCAATATCGCCGCGATGAAGATACTCCACGCTGTGCTGGGAACGAGGGTCGATCCAGCCGCGGCCAGTGGGGGTCGCGATGACCATGACCGAGCGTTCGAACCCGCCGGTTCTGATTAGCTCTTCGAGGGCCAGCTCGGCGCGCTGAGTGGCGGTTTCGGCGGCGTTGAGCCCGACATAGACGCGAATGGGGTCGAGCGCGGGCTCACCCAGAAACGCTTCCATATCCTCGGCCGTAGGGCCCTGGGTGACGAAGCGCCTGCCCCGGCTACCCAGCGCTTCCCAACTGATCAGCGACTCGGCGCTGCCGGGCACATTGGCCGCTTGCGGGGGGCTCAGGTCATCCTGCATCAGCTCGTCCACCTGCTGGTAGGAGCGGTCAGCCACCTGTAGTGCGTAAGAAAAGATGACGCCCTCGATGATCAGCCAGAACAGCGCCACGGCGGAGACGATGCCCAGCACTTGGGCCGTGCGATGGGGCAGCACATGGGCAAGCTTGTACGAGAGCAGCTTGAAGGTGCGCTTGAACAGCCGCGCGACCAGCAGCAGACTCAGAAAGACCCCCATGGTGATCAGCGCCACGGCCAGCGGGCGTGTGCCGCTGGTGGGGTCCATCTCCATCAGTTCGCGAATGCTGTTTTGCCACTCGGCCGCGCGCCATAGAAAAATCACCGACACCACCAGCGCGACCAGGGCGGCCAGCTGCTTGAGCGTGCGCTCTACAGCGGCTCTGGGCTCTGGCAGGTGCAGGTAGTGCCACAGCGTGCGCGCAATGACGCCCAGGGCATACCCCGCCGTGACGCTGAGCCCGGAGACGATGCCCTGAGCCAGCAAGGGGCGGGGCACCAGGCTTGGGGTGAGTGAAAAGGCAAAAAAGAGCGTGGCAAGCAGTAGGCCCGTGCCCGACAAGCGGTTCAGCAAGGGCCTCATGCGAAAGTGCTCGAGACGGTTTTCCATAACGTTTTTCATGGCCTGGTTCGAGGGCAATCCATTTGGCGTGTGGGTCCCAGACGCTAGTGTATTAGAAACGGTAGGTCAGTGATACCCCACTCAGCGCCTGCCAGGGGCTTCCCAGCGCATCGACGATCGGGCTGTCGGCGGCGTTGCCGGTCAGTCGGGTAGCGCCGACGAAGCCGGTGGCTGTCCACTCAGGGGTCAAGGCGTAACTCAGGCTGGCGTTTGCGCCCAGCCGCCAATAGCCGCCATCCGGTGCGTAGGTGGCCACTCCGCTGCGGGCGCTATCCTGGTCGGAAACTCCATACAGAGATTGAGTCCAGCGCTCGTTGGAGTAGTTGACGCTGGGGGATAGCACCAGCAGCAAACGCTCGCTGAGCGGGGTGCGCAGGGTGGCGCTCGCCGAGAACGTGGCGCCTTCCATGTCGCCGGTCACTGCGCGGCTGCCAGCCACGCTGTAGCGCCAGGGCCCATCCTGGTAACCGACTCGCAAGCCCAGCGTGGCGCCACCATCGATTTTTTCGAAGGCGCCAAGGTCACCCTTGTTATCGCGGCCGAAGGTGTAGCCGATAAAGGGCGAGGCGCTCCAGTTGCCCTGGCGCAAGGCGTGCCACTCGATGCCATCGCGCAGATTGATGGACAGCTGGTCGCCATAGGCCAGGTTCAGTACGGGCAGTGCGCGGGCTTCGTAGTCGTCGCTACCGGCATAATCAGGGGCGTAAGCAATCCCCGCGCCCACGCTGCCCCGCCACTGGTCGGCCAGCGCCATGGGGGCCAGGGCCATGCAGGCGAGCGTTACCAGGCAGCCTAGGGGGCGTAAGTGGGAGCGAGAGTAACGGCTTGAAATCAGGGAGCGAGTCGGCATGGAAGCATCCAGAATGTGAGAGAAACGTGCATGATTGTATGTTTGGTTTAAAACCAATCGCAAGCCAGCGCTTGATATTTATCACGGCCCGCCCATAAAAACTTTTTAACTTTTCATATCCCAGGTTAGATAACTCGACGTCTATAAGGCGCACTGTGTGCCCATGACGCAGGGACAGCGTTACAAGGAAGTGCAAGCAGGGAGTGCTTGCGGCGCACAAGGATGCATGGACAGGACGTTCGTGAAGTGGGATCAGGGAGGACCTGATAAAGCCTCGGCCAGCGATGGTCGGGGTTTTTTTATCAGTCAGCGCGTAAAACCTCGTACTTTGAGTGCGAGGATGGATAGCGCGGCGTCCGGCAGGACGCCTTGTGCCTTGTGCCTTGTAATCTTACATAAAGCACGATAATTTGTAAGATATGATAACCGAACGCGCCTATAAATACCGCTTCTACCCCACGCCAGAGCAGGCAACCCTGCTGGCGCGT
>NZ_LFGT01000012.1:128044-128534 GCF_002078115.1 Halomonas sp. BC2
CGCGGTATCCCAGCTTTAAATCCAAAAAGCACCGGCAGTCAGCCACCTTTGCCAGTTCGGCATTTTCGTACCGTGACGGCCAGATCACGCTCGCCAAGTGCCGCGAACCGTTGAGCATTCGCTGGAGCCGCGAGCTACCGTCAGCGCCTAGCACCGTCACCGTGTCAAAGGACGCAGCAGGCCGCTACTTCATTAGCTGTCTGTGCAAGGTAGATACTGAGACGCTGCCGATCACGCCTAACATGATCGGTATCGACCTGGGACTAAAAGACCTGTTCGTGACCAGCGAGGGTCAACGGGTTAATAACCCGCGCCATACGGCACACTATGAGAGGAAACTGGCTCGGGCACAGCGGCAATTGAGCCGTAAGCAAAAAGGCTCTAACAACCGTGCCAAGGCACGGTTAAAGGTCGCTCGCTGTCACGCCAAAATTGCCGATACACGGCGTGACCACCTGCATAAACTCACCCGCCAGATCGTTAACGAGAA
>NZ_LFGT01000012.1:129451-136681 GCF_002078115.1 Halomonas sp. BC2
CTCAGGTTAATGCAGTTGTCATATAGAAGCTGCAGAGTAGGCAGTGGCATAAGGAAACGTGCCTTCAGGGAGTACTATCAAGCAAGGAGCGCTTGAGCACCAGGGATGCATGAACAGGACGTTCATGAAGAAGGATCAGGGAGGAGTCAGTACTGCCCCGGCCAGTCATGGCCGGGGTTTTTTTTGCCTATTCGCCCATCGTGGCTGTAGTGGTCAACTAATACCGGACAGTAATTTAAGGTTTTCCTCAGCCACCATGGTGGGAAGTACCGGGGTCAGTCGGTGCTGTCAGTACCGCTTTCCGGTTTGCTGCTGCCCTGGTGGGCAAGTGGGCTGGCTTCGTCCAGGCGCGGGTGGTTGTTCTTGAAAGCCTGATGCAGGTCGGGCATGGCATCCATGGCCTGGATGGTGTGTGCCAGGGCATGCACGGCTGCCAATACGTCCTGGGTATTGCCGGTTTCCGAAATGGTGTGCATGTTGCGGATGGGGAAGCCCATGGAGGTGGCCGCGCTGTCGATGGAGGCCAGTACGCCTGCCATGCCGTCGGTGCCGGTATCTACCCCGACGATATCCCGCTGCATGGGAATGTCGTGCTCCCTGGCGGCGGTGGCAATGATGCGATTCAACTGCTCACTGGCAATCGAGCCCACCGACAGCGTGAACCCCTTGCCCATTTCCAGCGGCTGCATGCGCTTGTCGCCAATGCCGGGCGCGCCCACGTAATCGTGGTTGACGTCCACGCCGATGATTGCATCGGGCTTCAGCTCGCCCGCCATCACGCGGCTGCCGAAGCGGCCGATCTCTTCGTAGCTGGCAATCGCAAACATGACGCGAACCTTGTCGGTGCCACCGGCTTCGGCAACGAGCCGAGCGGCTTCGGCGGCGACAAAGCAGCCCAGTCCGTTATCCAGGTAGGCGCCGTAGAAGGTATTCGGGCTGAACCCCGGGCGGATGGGACGATTGAAGATGATCGAGTCGCCGGGGCGCACGCCCAGGTTGAGGACTTGCTGCTTCTTGTTCTCTCCGTGAATTTGCAGGTCCAGGTAAATTTGCTCTTTCTTGATGCCCTTGCTGCCATCACGCTGGGCCGGGTCGGAGAAGTGAATCGCGCCCAGGGCTTCCACCGTGCCGCCGTCGATGCGGCGGTAGCTGCCTGGGGCCTCTGGGTCTTCACTGAACAGGGTGACTTCATGGCCGATCAGCACGCCCGGCAGGAAAGAGTCGGTATTGATCCAGATCTTGCCGTCTTCCCCAATCGAGCGAACCTGCATGCGGATCTTGTCGGCATGGCCGATGATCATCAGCTTGAACATGTCGTCCTGGCCCGGATGCGTGTCCAGTACCACACCGGCGTTGCCCTTGAACTGATGCAGGTGCCAGCCCGCCGGGGCAAAGCTTTCGAAATAGGGCTTGAGAACGCCATAGGTCATGGCGCCCTCCAGGCCTACGGGGCTGGGCGCCGCCAGAATGTCACGCATCAGGGTGAACTGTGCGTCCGGCATGGGCTGGGTCCAGGGTGTTGCGGTATCGGTCATGGTGAAACCTCACTTACAGCGGTGGTCAGTGATGACTAGTCTGACAGATTGTGGCGTGTTCTGTCGCCAGTGGGTGGGGCAACGGCGGCGGTTGCATGCGCGCGGGATAAGCGCACCCCCGACCTAGGTGGTCATGACGCGCTGTCTGAAACACCTTACTATGATCATTAACGTATGCACGCTGATGAAACTACCATGGTATCGATGTCCTGGGAGTGTTGCCATGACGGCAGAAACGCTGGTCAGTCCTCGTTTTAAAGTTCTGTTGGCAGGGGTGTTTAGCCAGATATTGTGCATTGGTATTGCGCGATTCGCCTATACCCCGCTATTGCCCGTAATGCAGCAGCAGAGTTGGCTCAATGATGCCGATGGTGGTTGGCTGGCGGCACTCAACTATGCCGGCTACATGCTGGGCGCTGTGCTGGCCGCATCTATCCGCACCTTGCACCTGAAGGATACTCTGTTCCGGACTGGGCTCGTATTGGCGGTGCTGAGTACGCTAGGGATGGCGCTGACCGAGCACTTCTGGGTATGGGCAGGCCTGCGGTTTATCGCGGGGTTATCCAGCAGTGGTTCCATGCTGCTGGCGTCCGGACTGATTCTCCATTGGCTGATTCAGCATCATCAGCGTGGCGAGCTTGGGATCCATTTTGCTGGGGTGGGGGTTGGCATCGTGGTGGCGGCGCTGGCCGTTGAATTCATGCAAGCGCTTGCGCTGGGCTGGCAAGCCCAATGGTGGGGCTTTAGCCTGCTAGGGCTGGTGCTGCTGGTGCCCGCATGGTGCTGGCTGCCTCGCCCCGTAAAGCCGCTTCCAGGCACGTCTGAGCATGCTGCACCGGTCCGGCCGCCCAGCCGTACCTTCATGCGCTTGATGCTGCCTGCCTATTTTTGTGCCGGGTACGGTTACGTCATCAGCGCCACCTTTCTGGTCGCCATCGTCGAGCGTGAACCGCTGCTGGCGGGAGCGGGTAACTGGGCGTTCGCGCTAGTCGGATTGGCAGCGGCTCCCACTGTAATGCTGTGGGATCTGATAGCAAGGCGGATTGGCTACCTGGGCGCCTTGATCGTTGCGATGCTGGTTCAGGTCGTTGGCATTGTGCTGCCTGCCGTCAGCCCGACCTTGCCGGGCGTGCTGGTAAGCGCCGTGCTGTATGGCGGTACCTTTCTGGGCTGTGTGAGTCTGGTATTGACCATGGCAGGGCGGCTTTACCCAGCGAGCCCCGCTCGCTTGATGGGCCAAATGACGCTGGCGTATGGGGCTGCACAAATCGTTGCGCCGGCGCTGACGGGCATGCTGGCGGAAGCCTCTGGGCACTACTACCTGGGGCTTTGGTTGGCCGGTGGCTTCGTGACGACAGGGGCGTTGCTGTTGATATGGTTACGTCGCATCGACTACACGGCGCAGCGGCTGGACGCTGAGGCCAAGGCGCTGGCCGCATAGAAAAAGCGCTGGCGCGACCCAGAGATGCGTGGGCTTCGAGGGCAAAATCCTCTAGGATAGGCGCTTTTTTCTGACAGGGTAGAAGGGCATGGCGTCTTCTGGACAACCGCGTATTCAGTGGCTGGGCCGCTGGGGCTTTGTGTTGGCAGCTACCGGCTCGGCGGTAGGCTTGGGCAATATCTGGAAATTCCCCTATATCACCGGGGAGTACGGTGGCGGCGCTTTCGTGCTGGTCTATCTGGCCTGCATCCTGGCCGTCGGGGTGCCCGTGATGATGACCGAGATCGCTTTTGGTCGTCGTGGTCGCGGTAGCCCCATCGATGCCATCCGCCGGGTGGTCAGCGAATCGGGGCGCTCCTCCGGCTGGTCGTTGATCGGCTGGATGGCCATGCTTTGCGGGTTCATGGTTCTGTCGTTCTATGTGGTGGTGGCCGGGTGGTCCTTCTCCTACTTGTGGAAGATGCTCTCCGGTGGTCTGGCGGGCAGCAGCGTCGATGACATGGCGGCGATCTTTGCGGCCAACAACGCCAACCCGTGGGTGCTGGGCGGCTGGAGCACGCTGGTGACGCTGTTGACCATGCTGATCGTGGGCAAGGGCGTACAGGAGGGGATCGAGAAGAGCGTCAGCTGGATGATGCCGGGCCTGGTGCTGATGCTGGTGCTGCTGATCGTGTTTGGCGTGTTTTCCGGTGGCTTTGGCGACGCCGTCCGCTTCCTGTTCTCGTTCAACTCGGGCAGCCTGTCCAGTGCCGGTATGCTGGCGGCGCTGGGGCACGCCTTCTTTACGCTGTCGCTGGCCTCGGGGGCCATTCTCACCTACGGCAGCTATCTCCCCAAAGGGGCCTCCATCGGACGCACCACGGTCAGCGTGGCGCTGGCCGATACCGTGGTGGCGCTGATGGCCGGGCTGGCGATCTTCCCAGTGATCTTTGCCAACGGCATGAATCCTGGCGAAGGGCCAGGACTGATTTTCATGAGCCTGCCGCTGGCTTTCCAGGCCATGCCCTTGGGCACCCTGTTCGGTATTCTGTTCTTTTTGATGCTCTCCATGGCGGCACTGACCTCGTCCATCTCGATGGTCGAAGCCACCGTCTCCTGGCTGTGCGACAACAAGGGCATCACGCGCCCGGTGGCCGCCTGGTCCACCGGGATCGTGCTGTGGCTGATCAGCACGCTGGCGATGCTGTCGTTCAATCTGGGCGCTGACTGGACGCTGGCGGGCAGGCACTTCTTTGACTGGTTGGACTACCTGACGTCCCGTTGGATGATGCCGCTGGGCGGGTTGGGCATGGTGCTGCTGGCCGGGTTCGTGCTCAAGAGCGAGACGTTCCGCGACGAGCTGGGGCTGGCTCCGCTGCCCTATACGCTGTGGCTGACCATGGTGCGCTATGTCAGCCCGCTGGGCATCCTGGTCATCTTCGTCGATGCCCTGGGCCTCTATCAGGTCTCGTTTGTCCAGCACTGGCCGTGGCTGCTGGCGATCCTGGTGGCCATGATGGCAGCGGGTGAAACCTTGAGCCCACGCTTGCGCAAGGCCCTGAAAGCTGCCTAGGAGGGCCAATCCTGCCCGGTGTTCAGGCGGCGCTGAAGGTCGTTGAGCTGGCGATGGGCCACGTCCGGGCTGGGCGCATACTCGTCATCAGATCGTTGATAGGACATAAGGCAAACTTTTGGCGTGCGGAATCACTAGCCTAGCGGCTATCGGTGAGAAGTAAACGCCGCGATGGCTCCCGGGTGGGTGCCGGCTTCCAGCAACTCGTTCCAGCGCGTGGTGTAGCGGCGTGAACGGTGCCCGCAGCGCAGCTGCCAGGCGGCGTCCGGGTCGCGCATGCCAAAGTGGATGGTGCCTTGCCCCATCCGCTGGTTGATGGCATCCACCGCCCGCATCACGTGGGGGTGCGCCTTGGCAGGCGGTGCCAGCAGCGAGAGCTGGTACTGCTGGGCGTCTACCAGGTCCACCAGCATGACGCCTGCTTTCATGAACACGTAGCCGGGGCGGTACATCTGCTCCATCCCTTCCTTGACGGCCTGCAGAATGAGCCGCGTGTCGTCGGTGGGAGCATCGAGGGGAATCATGGCGCGGGGGGCCAGCTGGGGCAGGTCCTTGCGATGGCGGCTGGTGGTCAGAAACATCAGCACCGCACGGGCCAGACTACCCTGCTGGCGCAGTTTCTCGGCGCTGCGCTGGGCGTGCTGGCGCAATGCATCGTGCAGCTCCTCCTTGCGCCCCGTGGCACGCCCGAAAGAGCGCGAAGTCATGATGCGTTGGCGGGGCTGTTCGACGGCGTTCATCTCCAGGCAAGGCGTGCCGCGCAGCTCGAGGGCGGTGCGCGCCAACACTACCGAAAAGCGCTTGCGCAACTGCCTGGGGTCGCTCTCACGCAGCTGCCAGGCGGTACGAATACCGCTCACGGCGAGCTGCTCGGCAAGCCGTCGGCCGACTCCCCATACCTCGCTCACCGGAAGCTGTTTGAGCAGTGCCTGGGTGGTGGCGGTGTGGGCAGCCAGCAGGCATACCCCTTGATAGTGGGACTGCTGCTTGGCCACGTGATTGGCCAGCTTGGCCAGCGTATGCGTGGCCGCCAGCCCAACGCAGACGGGCAACCCCAGGTAACGGCGAACACGGCGGCGTAGCGCCACGCCCATGGCCTGGCACTGGGCGTCATCGAAGCCATCCAGGTAAATGAACATCTCATCGATGGAGTAGGGGGCGACCTCTGGGCAGGCTTCACGCAGCAGCTGTGCCAACCGCGCCGACATGTCGCCGTACAGCTCGTAGTTGGAAGAGCACAAATGGATCTGGCCCCGACGCCGCAGCCCTTCCAGCTGGAACGCTGGCGTCCCCATGGCAATGCCCATGGCTTTCAGCTCGGCAGAGCGCGCAATCACGCAGCCGTCGTTGTTGGACATGACGCCCACGGCCTTGCCTTCCAGCGTGGGCTGGAATACCCGCTCGCAGGAAACGTAAAAGTTGTTGGCATCCACCAGGCCGATCATGGCAGATACTCATGAATGACGGCGCGCACTACCCCCCATAGCTGGCACTCGGCCTCTTCCAGCGGCAGCGGAGGGTAGTGCGGGTGAGACGAGCACAAATGCGGCGTACCGCGATACAGCGCGTAGCGCTTTATCAACAGCTCCTGGTCGAACAGGGCGACCACGATGTGGCCCAGCCGAGGCGGCACGCTGCGGTCTACCACCAGCAGGTCGCCGTCGAAGATGCCCCATCCCTCCATGCTGTCGCCGCGGGCGGTCAGGTAGAACGTCTGTGTCGGGTGCTTGATCAGCCGGGTGTTGAGGTCCAGCGTGCGTGGCTCGTAATCCTGCGCGGGGGAAGGAAATCCGCTAAAACCCGCGCGACCACTCAGCGAGGCAAACGGAAGAGGCAAGGGCGTTGACGGCAAGGCGGTCGCAACGGCAGTGGGTTGAGACGGCATCGTCGGGCTCCTCACGAATGAATAGTGTGTTTATATACAGTATTTATAGCCAGTATTCATTCATGCGGAAAAAAATGCAAGGTGCCGGGATGAAGGTATGAGTACGGGGGCTAACGGGCCAGCCAGAGGCCAACCACCAGCGCACTGATGACCGTGATCCAGAACACGAGATTGCGAGCGCGGGTGTCGCGACGAGGTTTCATCGGGTTGTCTCCAGCAGATAGGAAAGGGTGGCCCACCATGGGCCGCTCGAAAGCAGCGCATAGGCTGCGCCAGGCATGGTAACGTTTGGTGCTCGAAGCGTCATCCGGCGCATGGTTTTTCGTGAAGAAGAGAGGGCTGATGAAAGGATCCGAGTTTAGCGGCAGTACGCCGCTGTCGTTGGCCAATGGGCGCCTGGCGGCCCTGAGCTGGGGGCGCCACAATGCCCCGGTATGGGTCGCCCTGCACGGCTGGCTGGATAACGCGGCGAGCTTCTCGCGGTTGGCCCCTTTGTTGGTCAAGCGACTGAATATTCGTATCGTTGCCCTCGATTTTCGTGGGCACGGCCATTCGGCCCATACGCCCTTCGGCAGCGACTATGCGCTGTGGGACTACCTTCACGATGTGCTGGATGCCATGGAGGCGCTGGAGATCGAGCAGGCCACGTTGCTGGCGCACTCGATGGGGGCGGCGGTCTCCTGCCTGCTGGCAGCGGCGCTGCCCGAGCGTGTCGCACGGCTGGTGCTGCTGGATGGCCTGGGGGCACTGAATACGCCCGCAGAGGAGACGGCCAGCCAGCTGCGCAAGGGCATCACCGCCCACCGTCGCGTCGCTT
>NZ_LFGT01000012.1:137089-164925 GCF_002078115.1 Halomonas sp. BC2
CGCTGGATGCCATCACGGCCAGGCCGCTGGTCGAGCGTAACACCCAGGCCACGGCGGATGGCAAGGTCGCCATGCGCACCGACAGCCGCCTGCTGAAGCCTTCCCTGGTCCGCCTGACGCCACAGCAGGTGCTGGCCACACTGGCAGAGATTCAAGTCCCCGTGCTATTGATAGAAGGAGAGCGCGGTATTCTCGGTGAGCGCCAGTGGGCGGTGGCCGCTCGGCAGGCGGTACCCCGCCTTACTCGTCATGTGCTGGCGGGGGGCCACCATCTGCACCTGGAGCCGCAGGCCGTGGCCCAGGTCGCCGAGGTGATTTGCCGTAGCCCCAGTGGTGAAGAGTAGAGCGGTGAAGAATAAAACGGTGAAACATAAAAAGGAGGGCGTGCCGTGGTGAGTCTGTTGGCAGGGAGAGCGCTGGGTGAGGGAAACAAGGTGGCCCTGGTGCTGGGCAGCGGCGGGGCCAGAGGCTACGCGCATATCGGCGTGATCGAGGCGCTGGAAGCGCGGGGCTTCGAGATCATCTCGATAGCGGGCTGCTCCATGGGCGCGCTGATTGGCGGTATCTATGCATCGGGCAAGCTGCCCCAGTACCGGGATTGGGTGTGCCATCTCGACTATCTGGACGTGCTGAAGCTGGTCGATGTGACCTGGAGCCCCATGGGGGCCATGCGGGCCAACAAGGTCATGAGCAAGCTGGAAGAGCTGGTGGGTGACGTACTGATCGAGGATCTGCCGATCCCCGTGACCACGGTGGCCACCGATCTGGTACGCCAGCGCGAAGTGTGGTTTCAAAATGGCCCGCTGCTACGCGCCATACGCGCCTCCATTGCGGTGCCTGGCGTGATTACTCCGGTGAACCTGGGCGAGCAGGTGCTGGTGGATGGCGGGCTGCTCAACCCGCTGCCGATGATGCCCATTCTGGCCGCCCATGAAGCGGATTTTGTGGTGGCGGTGAACGTGACGGCCCATAGCCCGCAGCCGGTGACCCTGGAAGAGCTGCTGCCCCGTGACGAGCCTGCCCCGCCGCAGACCCCCTCGGAGCGCGAGCGAGAGGCCAACATTGGCGGTTGGATGAGCGAAGTGCGCGCCACCACGCGCCGACTGTGGGGCGGCCTGGGCGGCGGTGAAGAAGAGAGCGATGACGATGAAACCGTCGACCTGCGCGGCAAGCGGGAGTGGGGCAAGCTGGACATGATTCTGGAGTCGTTCGATATCACCCAGGCGGCGCTGGCCAAGTACAAGGTGGCCGGGTATCCGCCGGATGTGCTGATCGAAGTGCCCAAAACCGTTTGCAGTACCTATGAGTTCCACCGCGCCAACGAGTTGATTCGCCTGGGGCGCCATCTGGCAGATCAGGCGCTGGAGCGGCGCATGCCCAGTATTGCCTCGGACGCTACCGAGTGAGCTACTGGCCGCGTTTGCGCAGCAGAATATAGACCGCCCCTGTGCCGCCATCCACGTCGGTGGCGGAGCAAAATGCCAGCACGCCAGGCCACTCTCGCAACCAGGCGTTGGTGTGGCTCTTCAGGACAGGGAAGTCCGCGCTGCTGCCCCACGCCTTGCCGTGTACCACCAGCACGCAGCGCAGCCCCTGTGCTGCGGCATCGCCCAGAAAACTCTCCAGCTCCAGGCGGGCCTCTTCCAGCGTGTAGCCATGCAGGTCGAGTCCTGCTTGCCAGGCGGTTTGCCCCCGTTTGAGCTGGCTGAAGGTGCGCCAGGGCAGGTCCGGCACGCTGAACTCCAGATACTCGGAGGGGCGCACGGCTTCGACACGCCCGTCGGAGGTGCGGCCGCTGGCCTGCAGCGTGTTGCTTTCCACGGCGGCGCGGCGGCGGGCCTCGCGATTGTCGGGCTGCCGTTTGGGTTTGCCGGGGTCCGCCTGGTTGGTGGCAATACGGCGTACGCCTGCTTCCTGCAGTGCCTGGCGAAAGGCACTGATATCGTCGTCGTTGGGCAGGTGTCGCGTCATGGTCGGCTCGGCATCGGTGAAAGTACACGGTGATAAAGATGCACAGTATAGCGAGCCAGGCGTCGCTGTGAACCTCGTGGCTGTGAACCGAGCGGCGTCAAAGGTACAATCCTCCCATGATGTCATGTTGCCAGGAGCCCCTGTGACCACGCACTCCCCTGAAGAGCTGTCCACTTCTACGCTTTCACTGCCCGATTCGACGCTGGCACACGAGCTGATAACGCTGCGCGATTACCTGCGCTGGGTCTCCAGCGAGTTCTACCTGGCGGGCCTGCATTATGGCCACGGCACGCAGTCCCCCTGGGACGAAGCGGTCGCCCTGAGCTTGGGCGCGCTGCACTTGCCCTGGAACGTCGACCCCGCCGTGCTCGATGCGCGGCTGCTCCCCATGGAGCGTTCGCGCATCATCAAACTCGCCCGCGAGCGCATCACCACTCGTCGTCCGTTGCCCTACCTGCTGGGTGAGGCCTTTTTCGCGGGCTACCCCTTCTCGGTAGACGAGCGCGTGCTGATTCCGCGCTCGCCCATTGCCGAGCTGATCGAAGATGGCTTTGCCGCCTGGTTCCCCGAAGAGCCCCCCGCTCGGGTGCTGGACCTGTGTACCGGCTCCGGCTGTATCGGCATCGCCACGGCGCTGGTGCTGCCCACCTGTGACGTCGCGCTGGCGGATATCAGCCAGGACGCCCTGGCCGTGGCGCGTCAGAACATCACCCGTCACGATGTCGGTGACCGGGTGCGCGCTTGGGAGTCGGACGTGTTCAGCGGCCTTCAGGGGCAGACATTTGACCTGATCGTCTCGAACCCGCCCTACGTGGACGCCCGCGACCTGGCGACCATGCCCGCCGAGTTCCGCCACGAGCCGGACCTTGCGCTGGGCGCTGGCAGCGATGGGCTGGATATCGTCCGGCGTATTCTGCGTGACGCGCGCCGCCATTTGAGCGACGACGGCTGGCTGATCGTCGAGGTGGGCAACTCCGACCGTCATGTAGAGGCCGCTTTCCCCGACGTGCCCTTTATGTGGCTTGACTTCGAGCGTGGCGGCCAGGGCGTGTTTGCCCTGAGCGCCGCTGAACTCGACGCCCATGCGGCGTCTTTTGCGTGAGGAAATAACGCCCATGTCTGGCAACACCTTTGGCAAACTGTTTACCGTCACCACCTTTGGCGAAAGCCACGGCCCTGCGCTGGGGGCCATCGTCGATGGCTGCCCGCCCGGTATCGAGATTAGCGAAGCCGATCTGCAGGGTGACCTGGATCGCCGCCGCCCCGGCAGCTCCCGGCATACTACCCAGCGCAAGGAGCCGGATCAGGTCCGCATTCTCTCTGGCGTGTTCGAAGGCAAGACCACGGGGACCTCCATTGGCCTGCTGATCGAGAATACCGACCAGCGCTCCAAGGACTACTCGAAGATCAAGGATCAGTTCCGGCCCGCCCATGCCGACTACACCTACCATCACAAGTATGGGCATCGTGACTACCGGGGCGGTGGGCGCTCCAGCGCTCGGGAAACCGCCATGCGCGTGGCGGCCGGAGCCATTGCCAAGAAAGTACTGGCGGCACAGGGCATTCAGATTCGTGGCTACATGAGCCAGCTGGGGCCGATCAAGATCGACTTCAAAGACTGGGACAGCGTCGAGCAGAATGCCTTCTTCTGCCCCGATCCGGACAAAGTGCCTGAGCTGGAAAGCTACATGGATCAGCTGCGCCGTGACCAGGACTCGGTGGGGGCAGAGATCACCGTGGTGGCGGAAGGCGTGCCGGTAGGCCTGGGCGAGCCGGTATTCGATCGTCTGGATGCTGATCTGGCGCATGGTCTGATGAGCATCAATGCGGTAAAAGGCATCGAGATTGGTGCCGGTTTTGGCTGCGTGGCGCAGCGGGGCAGCGAGCACCGCGATGAGCTGACCCCTGACGGGTTCCTCTCCAACCATGCCGGGGGCGTGCTGGGCGGTATTTCCAGTGGCCAGCCCATCGTGGCACGGCTGGCGCTGAAACCGACCTCCAGCATCACCACGCCGGGCCGCTCGATCGACGTGCACGGCGAGCCGGTGGAGGTGATTACCAAGGGGCGTCATGACCCCTGTGTGGGCATTCGTGCCACACCGATTGCCGAAGCCATGATGGCCATGACCCTGCTGGACCACTGGCTGCGCCACCGTGGGCAGAATGCCGATGTCAGCGTTGATACACCGGCCATCGGCCAGCGATAACGCCACGGTACGCTTCGGGGTTCGCTGCTACACTCAAGCATGACGGTCAAGGAGTCGCCTATGAAGATCAACGTTGAGTTTGACCTGACGCCGGACGAGTTTCGGCGTTCGCTGGGGCTACCGGATGTCGAGGCGTTTCAGCAAAGCCTGCTGGACAACATCCAGCGCCAGATGGAGTCTGGGGTGGAGGGTTACGACCCCATGAGCCTGATGCGCCCGTTCCTGCAGCAGCCGATGATGCAACAAGGGCTATCGCAGGGGCTGGCCAACTTCGGTACCTACCAGCAGATGATGCTGGACATGCTGCGGCAGGCGGGTTCCAGTGCCACCAGCAGCAGCCAGTCCCGCGAGGAGCAAGAGGCACCCAGCACGGCCAGCAGTCGAGGCACCAAGGCGAAAGCCGCCTCGTCACGAACCCGCGCTAAAGGGTAGGGCTGCCGCCAAAGCAGAGTTGTCAAGTGGCAAGCCAGCGATTACTCTTTGTGCGATGCACAATAATTGCGATGTGAATGAGCCACTCCAGGCTCATGCTAGGGAATGAGAGACAGGAGCTACCACAATGCAAGACAAGATGATGGAGGCGTTCAGCGCCCAGACCCGCCAGATGTTCGAGCCGATGCGCAAGATGAACTCGCTGATGCTCAACAACATGGAAAAGATGACCCAGTACCAGCTGGAAGCCATGAAGCGCTACAGCCAGATGGGGACCGAGCGTATTCGCAGCGCCACCGAAATCAACGATGCCGAAAGCCTGCGTGATTTCGGCACCCGGCAAGCGGAAATGATGAACGAGCTTTCCCAGCAGATGCAGGAAGATGCCCGCGCCATGGGCGAGATGACCCTGCAGTTCAAGACAGAAATGGAGAAGCTGTTCAGCGAAGCCGGGCAAAAAATGAGCGAACAGGCCACGGCTACCGCGAAGGGCGAGTCCTCGGCCAAGGCCACCAGCCAGTCGTCACGCAAGAGCTGATATCACATACTGTTCGCGGCGCCGATGAGGCGCCGCGTTCTTTTGGATGAGCTGTCAGAGCGAACAATGCTCGGCACGCGAGGGGGAACTCGTATGCAGTCAGGGTGGAAAATACCGTCTCAACCGCTAACCCAGTCGGAAATGGAGGCCTGGAAAGCTCAATTGGACGACGTCGCCGAGCAGTACAAGGGGCTGCTCGAAGACCTGCTACAGCGCATCGTGCCCAGTGAAGCCGCAGACTCGGTCTACCGTGACATGCGTGAAAGCTTCGAGGCGGCAGCCCAGTCGCTGATGAGCAACCCCAACCTGCTGTGGCAAACCCAATCGCGGCTGATCCAGGACCAGTGGCTGCTGTGGCAGCAGGGCCTTCGCGCCATGGCGGGCGAGCAGGTCACGCCGCTGATCACGCCCCCCAAGCATGACCGCCGCTTCAGCGACGAGGCCTGGCGCCAGGACCCCTACTACATGGCGATCATGCAGCAGTACCTGCTGTTTTCGCAGATGGTCGAGGAGCTGATCGACGGCCTGAACGGGCTGGACCCCACCCACAAGCGCAACCTGACGTTCTATGCGCGTCAGGTGGTCAGCGCCATGTCGCCCACCAACTTCGTATCCACCAACCCGGAAGTCATGCGGCGTACGCTGGAGACCAAGGGGCAGAACCTGGTGGACGGCCTGACCCGCCTGCGCGAAGACCTGGCCAACTCGGCCGAAGGGATCAACGTACGCATGACCGACCGTAGCGCCTTCGGGGTCGGCGACAACATCGCCGTGACGCCGGGCTCTGTGGTATACGAAAACGAGCTGATTCAGCTGATTCAGTACGCCCCGACCACCGAGAAAACCTTCAAGACGCCGCTGTTGATCGTGCCGCCATGGATCAACAAGTATTACATTCTCGACCTGCGCGATGACAACTCGCTGGTCAAGTGGCTGGTAGAGCAGGGGCACACGGTGTTTCTGATCTCCTGGCGCAACCCTGGCCCTGCTCAACGTGACATCACCTGGGCCGACTACATGCAGCTGGGGCCGATCAGTGCCATGGAGGCCATCGAGCAGGCCTGCGGCGAAAAGTCGGTCAACCTGGTCAGCTACTGCGTGGGTGGGACGCTCACGGCGTCCACGGTGGCCTACCTGACCAGCACGCGTCGTGGCCGCAAGGTCAAGTCGGTGACCTATATGGCGACGCTACAGGACTTCCGCGATCCGGGCGACATTGGCGTCTTTCTCAACGAGCGCGTCATTCAAGGGCTGGAGCAGAGCATGCAGCTCAAGGGCTACCTGGACGGTCGCTCCATGGCCTACACCTTCAACCTGCTGCGGGAAAACGACCTGTTCTGGTCGTTCTACATCAACAACTACCTGAAAGGTGACGTACCTGCGGCGTTCGACCTGCTCTACTGGAACACCGATGGCACCAACCTGACCGCTGGTACCCACGCCTGGTACCTGCGCCACATGTATCTGGAAAATCGCCTGGTAGAGCCCGGTGGCATCGAGCTGGACGACGTCAAGATCGACCTGCGCAAGATCTCGGCGCCCAGCTATTTCGTCTCGACCAAGGAAGACCACATTGCCAAGTGGAACAGTACTTACTACGGTGCGCTGCTGCCCAAGGGGCCAGTGACCTTCGTGTTAGGGGGCTCCGGGCATATCGCCGGGATCGTCAACCCGCCGCACAAGAACAAGTACGGCTACTGGACGAACGACGAGCTGCCGGACTCCCACGATGCATGGCAGCAAGGGGCGACCTTCAACGAAGGCTCCTGGTGGCCGCACTGGCAGGCCTGGGTGACGGAAAACGGCTACGCGGATGCCGACCCGAAGAAAATGGTGCCGGCCCGTCAGCCCGGAGAGGGGGAGTTGAAGGTGATCGAGCCCGCCCCAGGCCGCTATGTGAAAATGACCATTCCAGAAGTGCTGGGGGAAATTCCCTCGGCCCGCTAAAAGCAAGGCCCCCGCTCGCTGGTCAACGGCGTCAATGCGGGGGCCAAGCAGCAGGCAGGGCTAGTAAGGTGCGTTATCCTGCGCGGCGACGTACAACCCCGGGCAGCAACAGCAGGCCTGCCAGCAGCCAGGTGGGCCAGCTACCCATGCGGGTGAAGGGCGTGAGCCCCTGCATGGCGTGGAACTCGCCGGTCAGGTAGGTGGTTTCGAACTGCGGTGCACGATCGACGAGCCTGCCGCGGGGGTCGATGATGGCGGTAATGCCGTTGCTGGTGGCACGCACCACGTAGCGGCCATTTTCCAACGCACGCAGGCGCGCCATTTGCAGGTGTTGGTGCGGGCCGATGGAGGCGCCGAACCAGGTGTCGTTGGAGACCGTGACGATGACATCGCTATCCATGGCGCGGTTTGCCACCAGTTGCGGGTAGATGATTTCGTAGCAGATCGCGTTGCCGATGGTGACCCCGGCGGCCTGCATGGGCACCTGTTCGGAGGCCCCCTTGCTAAAGCTGGACATGGGCAGGTCGAAGAAGTTGATCGCCCCGCGCAGCACGCTTTCCAGCGGCAAGTACTCACCGAACGGTACCAGGTGCTCTTTCTGGTAGCTGCCTTCCACGTTGCCGATGCCAATCACACTGTTGAAGTAGCGATTGGCCTCGTCCAGTTGCACGATGCCGGTGAGCAGCG
Source organism: Halomonas sp. BC2 (assembly GCF_002078115.1). Classification (NCBI taxonomy): domain Bacteria; kingdom Pseudomonadati; phylum Pseudomonadota; class Gammaproteobacteria; order Oceanospirillales; family Halomonadaceae; genus Halomonas; species Halomonas sp. BC2. The sequence goes on from NZ_LFGT01000012.1 coordinate 144,872, forward strand.
CCGTTTCAGGCGGCAGGTTGCTCTGCACGCGCTCCAGTACCGGGCGCGCCTGACTGTCGATCATGGGCAGCGCGGTCTCTGGCCACAGGATCAGGTCGGCATCGTCTGCCACCTGTCGGGTCAGGTCGCTGTAGATGTTGGCAGCGCTGCGCTGGCCTTCCGGTGTCCATTTCAGTAGCTGCGGGAGGTTGCCCTGCAGCAGGGCCACGCGAGTGGGTTCGTCCACCGGCGTGGTCCAGTGCTGGGGCAGTGCCAGAGGCGTGAGCCAGATGGCCGCCAGCGGCAGCGCTGCCCACCACTGGCGGCGCAGGAAGGCCACGCCCAGGGTGCCGCTCAGAACAACCAGCAACGAGAGCCAATAGACGCCGCCGACGGGTGCCCAGCTGGCCAGCGGCGAGTCGACGTAGCTCGACCCCACCAGCAGCCACGGAAACCCGGTAAACAGATAGGTGCGCAGTACCTCACCCAGAACCCAGGCACCGGCGAAGGTTACCACTGCCCAACGGGGGCCTATGAAACGTCGATAGAGCCAGAACGTGCCCGCGAAGAACAGCGCCAGGACGGTCACGAACAGCGCGGTGAGCAGCACTGCCAGAGGCATGCCGGTATAGCCGTAATCATGGATCGAGACGTATACCCAGGAGGTGCCGCTGGCAAACAGCGCCACCCCGTACAGCCAGCCTTTCAGCGCGGCCTGGCCCGGGCTTAGCTGATGCAGGCCCAGGAAGAGCAAACCAATGGCCACCGGCCCCAGCCACCAGAGTTCGAAAGGGGAGGCGGTGAGCGTGGTAAAACCACCGGCCACCAGGGCGGCCAGCAGTTGAAGTGGTAACGTGGGAGTCAACCTCATAGCAATATCCTGTCAGCAGGGTGCAACGGTAACGCAGCGCCAGTGGTGGCTAGTCGGTGTCGGTCTCGTCGTCGGCATCGCGTTCACGATAGGCCTCGAGCAGGCGGATGCGCCGGTTATCGGCATTCAGAATGATAAAGCGCCAACCGCCTAGCGTAGTGTGCTCGCCACGGCCGGGCAGGTGGCCGAATTGCTGCATGACCAGCCCCCCCACGGTGTCGAACTCATCATCGGAAAAGGCCGTGCCAAAGCGTTCATTGAAGTCTTCGATGGGCGTCAAGGCACGGATGGCGAAGTGGCCGTTTTCCAGCGTGCGGATATCGTCCTCTTCGTCGGTATCGTGCTCGTCCTCGATATCCCCGACGATCTGTTCGAGGATATCTTCGATGGTGATGATGCCCGCGGTGCCGCCATACTCGTCCACGACGATGGCCATGTGGTTATGGGTGTCGCGGAACTCCTTGAGCAGGCTGTTGAGGCGCTTGGATTCGGGAATGAACATGGCCGGACGCAGCACGTCTTCCAGCTTGAAGGCGTCGCGCTGTGCCTGGGTCTGGGAGAGCAGCGGCAGCAGGTCCTTGACCAGCAGGATACCTTTGACGTCGTCGAGGTTTTCACCCACCACCGGGTAGCGGGAGTGGCCGGTCTCCTGAATCAGCGGGAGGTAGTCGTCACTGGTCTGATCCAGGGCGATGGCGGTGACCTGAGAGCGCGGGATGAGGATTTCGCGAACCTGCTGGGCGCTGATCTCGAGGGCGCCTTCAATGATCATGATAGCGTCCTGATCCAGTTTCAGCTTGCCGGCCGTGTGGCGTAGAAACGTCATTAGCTCATCTCGTGAGCTGGGTTCGTCGCTGTCTCCGGAAAGGGCGCCAAAGAGTTTCTCGAGCCATGATTTTTGATTGGGATTGCTCGATCGGTCTTCGCTCATTGCGTCAGTTCTCTCAGTTACGGGCAAGGTAGTTCGATAAAGGGGGATGATGACCGCTCATCGTTGTATCACTGAGTGGCGGCAGACACCACCGCTAGCGGCAGCTTTCTGCAACAAAACCGCTCACGCCTGATAAGGGTCATCGATCTTCAGGGTCGCCAGCAGCTCCCGCTCGAGCTGCTCCATCTCTTCGGCTTCCTGCTCTTCGATATGGTCATAGCCCATCAGGTGCAGGGTGCCATGAACCACCATGTGTGCGTAATGGTGCTCCAGCAGCTTGTGCTGCTCATGGGCTTCCCGGGCCACCACCGCGTGGCAGATGACTAGATCGCCCAGCAGAGGCAGCGTGATGCCAGGCGGGTTCTCGAAAGGGAACGACAGCACGTTGGTGGGCTTGTCCTTGCCTCGGTAGTCGCGGTTCAGCGCTTGGCTCTCGGCTTCATCCACGAACCGGATGGTCAGCTCCTGGCGGTCGTCGTCTGGATGGCGAGCAAACACGCAGCTCACCCATTGGGTGAGCTGGTCGAGAGAGGGCAGCAGCGGTTCGTCGATGGCCGCTTGCCGATCGATCATCGGCTCGTTCATGAGTCGCCGTCTCCAGTGCGATGACCCTGACGTTCGAGGGCCAGCATGCGCGCTTCGCGCTCTTGCTGACGCGCCTCGCGGCGGGCGCGTTCGGCCACTTCCTGCTGCGACTCGAACTCGTCATAGGCTTCGATGATGCGCTGCACCAGCGGGTGACGCACCACGTCCTTGGCGGCAAAGTGGGTCACGCCGATGCCGGGGGTCTCCTTGAGCACGTCCAGCACCTGGGAAAGCCCCGAACGCTGGCCGCGCGGCAGGTCCACCTGGGTGATGTCGCCGGTGATCACCGCCGTCGAGCCAAAGCCGATCCGTGTCAGGAACATTTTCATCTGCTCCGGCGTGGTGTTCTGGCTCTCATCGAGAATGATGTAGGAGTTGTTCAGCGTACGGCCACGCATGTACGCCAGCGGCGCGATTTCGATCACCTGACGCTCGATCAGCTTGGCCACCTGCTCGAAGCCGATCATCTCATAGAGCGCGTCGTACAGCGGGCGCAGGTAAGGGTCGATCTTCTGTGCCAGGTCGCCGGGCAAGAAGCCCAGCTTCTCGCCTGCTTCCACGGCCGGGCGCACCAGCAGGATGCGGCGCACTTCCTGCTGGTTGAGCGCTTCGACCGCCGCGGCCACTGCCAGGTAGGTCTTGCCAGTACCCGCAGGCCCGATGCCGAAGTTGATGTCGTGTTCGCGGATGCTCTGCACGTAGCGCTGCTGGTTCAGGCCGCGGGGTTTGATCATGGCACGGGGGGTGCGCATGATCACCTCGTCGCTGCCGCCTTCACCGTCCTCCTCTTCCTCCAGAGCCTCTAGCCCGGACTCCTGCAAGAACAGGTGGACGGTATCTGCCGATAGCTCGGCGGCCGCCGTTTCGCGGTACAGGTGCTCAAGGACATTGGCAGCCGCCTTGATGCGGTTGGCTGCACCGGCCAGCTGAAAAACGTTGCCACGGTTGCGCAACGTCACGTCCAGGCGGCTCTCGATCAGCTTTAGGTGCTCGTCCTGCTGGCCGCAGAGGCTGGCAAGGCGCTGCGGGTCATTGGGTTCAAGGCTTAGGGTAATGATGCGATTGGCCTGAGGTGATGGCTGGCTCAAGAGTAGGAAACCCTTTCGTTGGTGTGTGTGCGTTTCAGCTTAATGCCCCGACGGGGTCGGGGCAATTACCCAGGATAAGAGAAGGCTCAATAACGCTCGGCGGAGGCCAGTTCACCACGCAGCGAGTTGGGTAGCGCTTCGGTGATCTCGACATCGACGAAGTAGCCAATCAGCTCGGTGGGGTTGGCAGCACGGAAATTGACGACCCGGTTGTTCTCGGTGCGCCCGGAGAGTTGGCCGGGGTCCTTGGGCGAGAACCCGGTCACCAGAATGCGCTGGGTAGAGCCCACCATACGGCGGCTGATTTGCGCCGCCTGCTGCAGGATGCGTTCCTGCAGAATGGCCAAGCGCTGCTTCTTGACGTTTTCCGGGGTGTCGTCGGGCAGGCTCGAAGCGGGAGTACCCGGGCGCGCCGAGTAGACGAAGCTGAAAGAGTGATCGAAGCCAATGCGATGGATCAAGTCCATGGTGGCTTCGAAATCCTCTTCGGTCTCGCCGGGGAAGCCGATGATGAAGTCGGAGGAGAAGCTGATGTCCGGGCGGTTGGCGCGGATGCGCTCCATCTTCTCGATGTACTCTTCCGCTGTATGGCCGCGCTTCATGGCGCTCAGGATGCGGTCGGAACCAGACTGTACCGGCAGATGCAGGTGGCTCACCAGCTCCGGGATATCGGCAAAGGCATCGACCAGGCTATCGGTGAACTCCACCGGGTGCGAGGTGGTGAAGCGGATACGGTCGATACCGTCCACGGCGGCAATGCAGGCGATCAGTTCGGCCAGGTCGATCTCGTCGCCATCCTCATTGTCGCCGCGGTAGGCGTTGACGTTTTGGCCCAGCAGGTTGATTTCCCGTACGCCCTGGTCGGCCAGGTGGATCACCTCATCCATCACGGCTTCGAAGGGGCGCGAGACCTCTTCACCGCGGGTGTAGGGCACCACGCAGAAGGTGCAGTACTTGGAGCAGCCTTCCATCACCGACACGAACGCTGTGGCGCCATCCGACTTGGGCTGGGGCAGGTGGTCGAACTTCTCGATCTCAGGGAAGGTGACATCCACTGCCGCAATCTGGTTGTTCTTGCGGGCGTCGAGCATCTGGGGAACGCGATGCAGGGTTTGCGGCCCGAAGATCATGTCCACGTAAGGTGCGCGTTTGCGCAGCGCTTCGCCTTCCTGGCTGGCCACGCAGCCACCTACGCCAATGACCAGTTCCGGGTTGGCGTCCTTGAGCTTCTTCCAACGGCCCAGTTGATGGTAGACCTTGTCCTGTGCCTTTTCACGAATCGAGCAGGTGTTCAGCAGAATGACGTCCGCTTCCTTCTCGTTGTCGGTGAGTTCCAGCTGATGGGATTCGCCGAGTAGGTCTGCCATCCGAGAGGAGTCGTACTCGTTCATTTGGCAGCCGTGCGTTTTGATGAAGAGCTTCTTCGCCATCGGTACCTGTCGTCTATGGGTCGTCTTTCTGAAGAGACGAGGGATGAATGAAAAAATCGTTGGGCAGTCGCCTGCCGCTGAATGGCTGCATTATACGGACACACCGAACCAGCGGCTAGCACTCCACTTGTAATCGAGACTTGACCCGCGCGTTTCTATCAGTATACTACGCACCGTGTTTGAGCAGTTCCTCGATAGCTCAGTTGGTAGAGCAAATGACTGTTAATCATTGGGTCGCAGGTTCGAGTCCTGCTCGAGGAGCCAAACACCAACCCGAACTCTCGGCAAATGACTGAAAAGTTAACAGGTTGGCAAGGGTTCTCGCTCAAGCGCAATAGCGATGCAGATGTTCCTCGATAGCTCAGTTGGTAGAGCAAATGACTGTTAATCATTGGGTCGCAGGTTCGAGTCCTGCTCGAGGAGCCAATTCGCTATTCTGCTTTTATTGCCGAAGCATGTTTCGTTGCTGACGCACAGATGTTCCTCGATAGCTCAGTTGGTAGAGCAAATGACTGTTAATCATTGGGTCGCAGGTTCGAGTCCTGCTCGAGGAGCCATTTCACTGCTTCACGTATTATCGATCTAGCCGCTCAATTCTCCTCCCTTTCGTAGTTCGCCATATTTCCTTTTTCTCTATCTCTAGTGCTTATCAAGCTCTAATGCATATCAAACTCTGGTGCATGGCAAGGCTTTGTTGTGTCCGTTGCGTTTGCTCGAGGCGTTTAATGATGCCCTGTCGCCAGCTTTTTCGGTAGCATGAGCATCAGAACGGTAACGAACGTTGGAGAAGCGCGTGAAGGATGCAACTGGCTTGCAGGCGCTGCAGGTCTTTAAATGTTTGAGCGACGAGACGCGCTTGATGCTGGTACTGCTGATCGCCCAGGAGCGGTCGCTGTGCGTATGTGAAATGACGTATGCGCTCGAGGAGTCGCAGCCCAAGGTGTCGCGTCACTTGGCGCAGTTGCGCCAGTGTGGTCTGCTGATCGACCAGCGTGAAGGGCAGTGGGTATACTATCATCTTGCGCCGCAGCTGCCTGCATGGGCCATGGCCATTATCGAGGCGGGGGCAAAAGGCAGCGAAGTGCAGCTGGCTGGCTTGACGAAGCGCCTGTTGAAGATGGGAGATCGGCCAGCTCGGCGTGCGGCCTTGTGCTGACGGGGTAAGTGGTTCCATCAGTCGATTCGTTCATATGGCAAAACGCCAGCCCAAGGGCTGGCGTTTTGCATGGAGCGTTCTGCGCGGGTCGTTTTGCCTGGACAGGCTGCCCCGTCGCCGTCAGGCGTCGGGGCAGGGGCTGCTCAGCGGCGTGCCATGCGCTGGGCTTTCTCCAGGTGTGCGAAATCGAGCAGGATTTCGGCGGCTTCCAGCACATGAGCGCGGTCGACGGGAGCGGCTTCGTCGCGCTCGGTGTCGGTCTCGTCATCCTGGGTGCCGTCGCTGCGGGCATCCATCCACTCTTCCAGTTCTGGGAGACCCAGTGCGCGGCGGCGCTGGTTTTCCAGTGACAGCTGCTCGGCTTCCTGAGCTTCCAGCTCACGTTGGCGCTGTTCGCGGTTCAGGCTGACGCTGGTGTGCTGTTCGCGCAACTGGCGGGCCAGGGTGGATTGGCGCTCCAGGTAGCGGAAATTGGGGTTACCCTTGGCGCGCTCCTCATGTAGCGAGATGAGGGTGGGCAGGAGCGTTTCCGGCGAGCCGTAGCGACGATACTGAACGTTCTGGACGGTGTCCCAAGGCAGGGCGTTGTCCAGGCTGCTCTCCCCAATGCGCTCGGGATCGATCAGGCTGGGGAAGGCGATGTCCGGCTCTACGCCGCGATTCTGGGTGCTGTCGCCAGAGATGCGGTAGAACTTGGCGCGTGTCAGCTTGATCTGGCCATGGCTCAGGTCGTTGAGGGTCTGTACCGTGCCTTTGCCAAAGGTCGAGGCGCCCACCACGATGCCGCGGCCATAGTCCTGAATGGCGCCCGCGAAAATCTCGGAGGCCGAGGCCGACAGGCGGTTCACCAGGACGGTAAGCGGGCCGTCGTAGAGCGTGCCTGCTTCGGTGTCGCCGTAGAGCTGGATACGGCCCTGGGCGTCACGCACTTGTACCGTGGGGCCGCGATCGATGAACAGGCCGATCAGTGAGTTGGCCTCCTGCAGGGCGCCGCCGCCGTTATTGCGCAGGTCCAGCACGATGCCCTCGACGCCCTCTTGCTTGAGGTTCTCGATCTCACGAGCCACGTCGCGGGTGGTACTGCGATACTCGTCTTCTCCTGCCTGCCAGGCGTCGAAGTCAACGTAAAAAGTCGGCACGGTGATGACGCCGATACGGTGCGGCTCGCCATCGCGCATGACTTCAATAACTTCGCCCTTGGCGGCCTGGTCTTCCAGGCTAACGGTGTCGCGGGTGATTTCCACGATTTGCGAGCGGGTCATGTCCACCGCCTGAGCAGGCACGACGTCCAGGCGAACCACCGAGCCCTTGGGGCCGCGAATCAAATCGACCACGTTGTCCAGGCGCATGCCCACCACGTTGATCATCTCGCCATCTTCCTGGCCTACCGCAATGATGCGGTCAGCGGGCTCCAGCACTCCGGCGCGGTCGGCGGGGCCACCGGGCACCAGGCTGGAGACCTTGACGTATTCACCGTCGGCTTGCAGCAGGGCGCCGATACCTTCCAGCGAAAGGCTCATCTGAATGTCGAAGGATTCACCCTGGCGGGGCGACAGGTAGCCCGTGTGTGGGTCGATGGTGCTGGACACTGCGGCCATCAGTAGACCGAAAACGTCTTCCGATTCGGTCTGGCGCAGGCGGGTCAGCTGGCCTTCATAGCGCTGGCGCAGGTTGTTCTCGATCTGCTCATCGTCCTGACCGGTGAGTGCCAGGGTCAGGGCGTCGTTCTTGAGGCGCTTGCGCCACAGTTCATCGAGCTCGCTTTCACGGCTGGCCCAGGGGGCGCTTTCACGATCCACTTCCAGGCGTTCGTCGCTTTCGAACTCCAGCGAGAGGCCTTCGTCCAGGCGTGCCAGCAGCCACTCTAGGCGAGAAGTGTGGCGCTCGCTCAGGCGGTTGTAGAGTGCAAAGGCATCGTCCAATTCTCCTTCGAACAGCGCCTCGGCCATATCGTTTTCCAGATGACGATAGGGTTCAATATCACGGTTGAGCAAATAGGCACGCTGACCATCGAGAATGTCCAGGTAGCGCTGGAAAGCCTCCTCGGACCACTGCGGGTCAAAATTAATGTTCGCGTAGTGGCCATAGCGGAGCGAATCCGCAATTTCTACGGCCGCTTGGCGTTGTTCGTCTGTCGGCGCCAGTTGGGCCATCGCCGCCGGGCTGGTCACCACCAGCATGACAGCAAGGGCGACCGAGCGCGAAAGCGTTGCAAACAAGCTCATCAGTCAAGCTCTCCCGGATTTGTGTACACTCATTCTTCCCTAGACACGCAGTTAGCCCATGAGTTGCGTAGGCCGAGGGAGCATTGTAGCAGGTCATTTACCCTGTGAGACTCAATCATTACTGTAAAGAGGATTTCCATGTCCGAGGCTTTCAACGCAGAACGTTTAACGCGACTGTGCGATTTCTTGCAGCAGTCGCCCACGCCATGGCACGCCACCCAGAACATGGCGCAGCGTTTGGAGCAGGCGGGCTTTACACGCTTGGAAGAAACCGCCAACTGGCAGCTGTCGCCGGGCAAGCGTTACTACGTGACGCGCAATGACTCGTCGCTGATCGCCTTCCAGCTGCCTGCCGGAAAGTTGTCCAGCCTGCGTATGCTGGGTGCGCATACCGACAGCCCCGGGTTGCACCTGAAGCCCAACGCAACGCACTATTCGGCGGGTTGGCTGCAGTTGGGTGTGCAGGTATATGGCGGCGTGCTGTTGGCGCCCTGGTTCGACCGTGAGCTGGGGTTGGCGGGGCGGGTGCACGTGCGCCACGCCGATGGTCGGCTGGAAAGCGTGTTGCTGAACGTGGCGCAGCCGGTGGCGATGATTCCGAGCCTGGCGATTCACATGGACCGTGACGTCAATGCAGGGCGTACGATCAACCCGCAAACCCAGATGGCACCGGTACTGCTGCAGAGCAACGATCTCGAGCTCAACGATCTGTTGGCGCAGTGGCTGGAAGCGCAGCACGGGCTACGTGCCGTGGATATCGTCGATTTCGAGCTGGGTTTTTACGACGTACAGCCGCCTGCGCTGGTGGGGGTGCGTCAGGAGCTGCTGGCCAGTGCCCGGCTGGATAATTTGCTGTCGTGCTTTGTCGGGCTGGAAGCGCTGCTGGCGTGCGATGGCGAGCAGGGGGCGTTACTGGTGGCCAACGACCATGAAGAGGTTGGTAGCGCCAGCGCCTGTGGTGCACAGGGGCCGTTTCTGGGAGACGTGCTCAAGCGTTTGAATGGGCAAGTGGGCGGGGGTAGTGAAGAGTCGCTGATTCAGCTGATTCAATCGTCACTGATGATCTCCTGCGATAACGCCCATGCGCTGCATCCCAACTTCCGTGACAAGCACGATGAGCGCCATGGGCCGGTCATCAACGGCGGGCCGGTGATCAAGGTGAACGCGAGCCAGCGCTACGCCACCAACAGCGTGACCGGCGCACTGTTTCGCGATGTTTGTCGAGAAGCCGATGTGCCCGTGCAGTCATTCGTCACCCGGGCAGACATGGGCTGCGGCAGCACCATCGGTCCGATCACGGCGACCGAAGTGGGCGTGCCGACCATCGATGTGGGCTTGCCGCAGTGGGCCATGCACTCCATTCGTGAAACGTCCGGCACCCGCGATGTCGAGTATCTGACTCGCGCGTTGGTTCAGTTCCTGAATCGCGTGACGCTGCACTGATCACCCGTCAGCGAACCAGAACGAACCAAAATGAAAAAGGCCCGCTGATGACATCAGCGGGCCTTCGCTATTGCTAGCTCGATTCGGTGTTGGTGGCTACGCCCTGATTTGAACAGGGGACCCCATCATTATGAGTGATGTGCTCTAACCAGCTGAGCTACGTAGCCGTGCAACGGGGGCGAATATTACCCACCCCTTTGTCATTCGTCAAGCATTGATTGTTTGCTTCGTTACACATTGAAGCGGAAGTGGATCACGTCGCCATCCTTGACGATGTAGTCCTTGCCTTCCAGGCGCCATTTTCCGGCATCCTTGGCACCCTGTTCGCCGCCCAGCGAGACGTAGTCGTCATAGGCGATGACTTCGGCGCGAATGAAGCCTTTCTGGAAGTCGGTGTGAATGACACCGGCGGCTTCCGGGGCGCTGGCACCCTGCTTGACGGTCCAGGCACGTACTTCCTTGACGCCTGCGGTGAAGTAGGTCTGCAGGCCCAGCAGGGCATAGCCTGCGCGGATGACGCGGTCCAGCCCCGGCTCTTCCATGCCCATTTCGGCCAGGAACATGCTGCGCTCATCGTCGTCGAGCTCGGCGATTTCGGCTTCCAGCTGGTTGCACACCGGCACGACCACAGCGCCTTCTTCGGCGGCGATCTCCTTGACGATGTCCAGGTAGGGATTGTTCTCGAAACCATCTTCATTGACGTTGGCAATGTACATGGTGGGCTTGAGCGTCAGGAAACCAAAGCTTTTGACCTGGCGCTTCTCGTCTTCATCCAGGCCAAAGCTGCGCAGTGGCTGGCCTTCTGCCAGATGTGGCTGAATCTTGTCCAGCACCGCTTTGGTGGCCATGGCGTCCTTGTCGCCACCCTTGACCACGCGCACCAGGCGCTGGCTGGCTTTTTCCACCGTATCCAGATCGGCCAGAGCGAGTTCCAGGTTGATGGTCTCGATGTCGGCGCGGGGGTCTACCTGGTTGGCCACGTGGATCACGTTGTCGTTGTCGAAGCAGCGCACCACGTGGGCAATGGCCTGAGTTTCACGAATGTTGGCGAGAAACTTGTTGCCGAGTCCTTCGCCCTTGGACGCGCCTGCCACCAGGCCGGCGATATCCACGAATTCCATGGTGGTCGGCAGGACTTTTTCGGGCTTGACGATGGCTGCCAGCTTATCCAGGCGTGGGTCTGGCATGGGAACGATGCCGACGTTGGGTTCGATGGTGCAGAACGGGAAGTTCTCGGCATCGATACCTGACTTCGTCAGTGCATTGAACAGGGTGGATTTGCCTACGTTGGGTAGGCCGACAATACCGCAGTTAAAGCCCATACATTACTTCCTGGCCGCTAGGCCAGCGCTATTTCGTGAGGCGCTGGCCAACAGTGAATAAACGTGTGCGATCACACGACTGATCAAACGTGCTGCTATTTTACGCTATGAAGGCGGTTCATGGCTTTAGCCCAATCGCCGGAAAGTGCCAGCGGCAGGGTGGCCAGGCTCTCTTCCAGGGCGTGCGCGATGGCTTCCTGTTCGACTTTGCCAGGGCGGCCCAGCACGTAATTGACCACCTGGCGTGCTTCCCCCGGGTGGCCGATGCCGATGCGCAGGCGGTGGAATTGCTTCTGGTTGCCCAGTGCACTGATGATGTCGCGCAGGCCGTTGTGGCCGCCGTGCCCGCCACCGGTCTTGTAGCGTGCCTGGCCGGGGGGCAGGTCCAGCTCGTCATGGGCGACCAGCAGGTTCTCTGGAGTGAGCTTGAAGAACTGGGTCAGCGCAGCCACGGCAGCGCCGCTGCGGTTCATGAAGGTCGAGGGGTTCAGCAGGTGCAGCTCATGCTCGCCCAGACGGACCTTGGCATAAAGCCCCAGAAACTTCTTTTCTGGGCGCAGTTCACTATGGGTGCTGCGGGCCAAGGCCTCGACCAGCCAAAAACCGGCGTTGTGGCGGGTTGCATCATAGTCAGCACCGGGGTTGCCCAGTCCGATAATGGCCGTTACCTGGCTCATGTGCTCAGCTCCAGTAGGATGAAAATGACAGCGTGTCTCGGGCCGCAAAAAAAAATCAAGCGCCGAAGCGCTTGATTTTATCATTTCCGAGCCATGCGGGCATGGCTCGGGGCGCAATACCGCTGCGCCTGGCTTACTTGGCGGCTTACTCGGCGCTTTCTTCTGCGTCGCCTTCGCCTTCTTCTTCAACACGTACTTTGACAGCCGTGATGCTCAGTACGGCGTTGTCGTGCTCTTCACCGTGGGACAGGTCAACGGAAGTGACGCCCGCCGGGAAGGTCAGGTCAGACAGGTGCAGGGTAGTGCCCAGCTCGACCTTGCTGATGTCCACTTCCAGGAAGTCAGGAAGATCTTTCGGCAAGCAGCTGATGGCAACTTCGTTGGCCAGCACGTGCAGTTCACCGCCCTGGTCCTTGATGCCCACACACTTCTCTTCGTTCACCACGTGCAGCGGCACGTTCATGGTGATGGCGTGAGTCGCGTCGACGCGCATGAAGTCGGCGTGGGTCAGCAGCGGCTTGAAGGGGTGGCGCTGCAGATCACGAACAACGACCTGCTCTTCGGTGCCGTCGACGACCAGCTTGATGACGGAAGAGAAGAACGACTCGTCTTCGATCGCCTTGTAGAAAGCGGTCTTTTCGACAGAGATGGATTGCGCGCCTTTCTCACCGCCGTACACAACGGCCGGTACGAATTGGTTCGCACGACGCAGGCGGCGGCTCGCACCTTTCCCCAGGTCGTTACGAACGCTGGCTTTCAGGATAAAATCAGACATGTTAATTGCCTCTTGGTTTAAGTAAGGAAACGCCGCCGCCCGCGACCAGGCGACGACGTTCCCATGGCCCCAGAAGGGGGCTTGTCACATCAGGCGATCAGTGGAACATCGCGCTGACGGATTCTTCGTTGCTGACGCGGCGAATGGCTTCCGCAATCAGGCCAGCAACGCTCAACTGGCGAATCTTTCCGCTGCGACGCGCATGGTCGGCCAGCGGAATGGTGTCGGTCACCACGACTTCATCCAGTACGGAGTTGGTAATGTTGTCTACCGCCGGGCCCGACAGGATCGGGTGGGTGGCATAGGCGACGACCCGCGCCGCGCCATGATCTTTCAAGGCTTCGCCCGCTTTGCACAAGGTGCCTGCGGTATCGATCATGTCATCGACGACTACGCAGGTGCGGCCTTCGATTTCACCGATGATGTGCATGACCTGCGCCTGGTTGGCCTGGGGGCGACGCTTGTCGATGATGGCCAGGTCGGCATTCAACTGCTTGGCGATGGCGCGAGCACGTACTACGCCGCCGACATCGGGGGATACCACCACCAGGTCGTCGTAGTTCTGGCGCTCGATGTCGTCGAGCAGGATCGGAGAGCCGTAGACGTTATCTACTGGCACATCGAAGAAGCCTTGAATCTGGTCGGCGTGCAGGTCCATGGTCATGACGCGGTCGACGCCTGCTTTTACCATCATGTCGGCGACTACCTTGGCCGAGATGGGGACGCGGGCGGAGCGTACACGACGATCCTGACGGGCATAGCCGAAGTAGGGAACGACGGCCGTGATGCGGGTCGCCGAGGCACGACGCAGGGCGTCGACCATCAGGATGAGCTCCATCAGGTTGTCGTTCGTCGGCGCGCAGGTGGATTGCAGGATAAAGACATCCTTGCCACGCACGTTCTCATTGATCTCGACCGCGATTTCGCCGTCGCTAAATTGACCCACCGTGGCATTACCCATGCGGCTGTCCAAGCTCTCGGCAATCTTTTGAGCGAGTTCGGGATTGGCATTCCCGGTGAAGACCATCAATTTTGACACGCGCAGCCACCTTTGCAGTGTTGGGGATCAGGGGAGAAAACGCAGATCAACATCAGGATTGGCTGGGGTACCAGGATTCGAACCTGGGAATGCCGATACCAAAAACCGGTGCCTTACCACTTGGCGATACCCCAGCAAACAGCCTGATGCGACGACCGGGCGCTTTCAGCAGCCCAGAGCATCTTGTAGGGGAGAGGTGTTGAGCCCTTTGGCCACCCAGGCTTTCCAGCGCTGGTTGGCTTGTCTGGCCACTGTCTGTGCTGCCTCTTGTGTATCGAAGGCGGCAAACAGACAAGCGCCCGTACCGGTCAATCGGCACGGTGCATACTGTGCGAGCCAGTCAAGTGCATCCGCAATGAGCGGGTAGCCTTTCCTGACCGTTGCCTCGCAGTCGTTGCGCCATTCGGCCGCTCCCCCCTGCAGTGCGCGCGCCATAGTAATGGGGAGGCTGTCGCGTGTCAATTCCGCATCCTGGAAGATGGCGGGCGTCGAGACGCTCACGCCGGGGTGAATCACCACAAACCAGGGGGTGTCCAGCGTGACCGGAGTGAGCCGTTCGCCAACGCCTTCTGCCCAGGCGCTGTGGCCATGCACGAACACTGGCACATCGGCGCCCAGGGTCAGCCCCAGCGTGGCCAGGGTCTGGCGATCCAGGCCAAGCTGCCACAGCTGATTGAGACCCATCAGCACGGTGGCGGCATTGGAGCTGCCGCCACCGAGGCCGCCGCCCATGGGGAGGCACTTGTCGATGGCGATCGATACGCCTTTGTGATGGCCGCTTTTCTGCTGGAGCAGGCGTGCGGCACGGACGATCAGATTGTCATCGTCGGCAACGCCTGCCAACGGCGTGGTCAGCTCGATACGGCTGTCCTGGCGTTGCGTGAGCGTCAGCGTGTCGCACAGGTCGAGCAGCTGAAACAGCGTTTGCAGCTCGTGGTAGCCGTCTGGTCGACGGCCCACGATATGCAGCATGCGATTCAGTTTGGCCGGAGCCGGTAGAATCAATGGATGTGGTGTTGCGGACATGCCGGTTCTCTAAAATGAAAGTGCAGGGCGATGAAGCGGCGCTTATTCGGCCGTGCGGCTGGCAGCCTGCCACTGGTTGACCACCAGGGTAATGCGTACCTCGCCGTAGTTCATGACCAATCGGCGGGGCAGCCACATCTCCTCTACCCGCTCCCAGTCACGGTAGTCGATTTCCCAGCCATCCTGCTGCAGGAAGCGGGGGAAGCCAAGCTCGTCGGTTTCCAGCTGATAGCTGGCGTGGTCGCCGGGCAAGCCTCGCACCCAGTCGGGCATGGCGCGTACCGGCAGTGACCAGCCAAGTTGCTCTTCCATCAGGGCTTCCGGAGTTTCGGCTTCGAAGCGGCCGTCGCTGGTGCTCAGCGAAAAGCGTCCTTCACGTCCTTCCAGCACGCTGCGCCCACCGCCAAAGGGACCGCTGATCAGCATGCGGAAGTAGAACGGGGTCTGGTTCCAGTCGAGGTTGGCGCTGGTGTTTTCCTGGGGGGTGCGCAAGCCCGCTTTGCCCACCAGCGTCCAGCTGTCGAAGTCTTCGACCTGCGCCTGCTGGCGTTCCCACTGGCCTGCCTGGCGACCGCTTTCATCGACCGGCGCCTGGCTGGCACAGCCTGCCAGGGTCAAGAGGGCGAGGGCGGCCACCCATAGGTGAGTAGTGGGCAGTACACCAGACAAGCGGCGGCGTGTCGGACGAGCAGAGGGGAGTGACGTAGTCAACATTAGAAGCTCCATGTCAGTAGGGTCTGGATCCAGATGAGTGCACTATTAGGGCGTGCTGGCAGGCGTTAGTTCAGGGTGCCGTTCCAGCAGTTCGTCTATTTGGGGGTGGTGGTCGGCACGCCGCAGGGCTCGGGCGATGGTTTGGCGCGCTTCGTCGCTGCGCCCCAGGGCATGCAGCACTTCGGCTAAATGGGCGGCCACTTCCTGATCGGGTAGCCGCGAATAGGCGCTTTCCAGCCACGCCAGGGCGTCGTCTAGTTTGCCCAGCCGGAAGTATACCCAGCCCAGGCTATCCATGATGGCCGGGTTGTCAGGGTCGGCTTCATAGGCGCGCTCAATCAGGTCGCGGGCTTCTTCCAGGCGCTCGGTGATGTTCAAATCGGCCAGGGTATAGCCCAGCGCGTTCAAGGCGTCGGGGTTGTTGGGCTCGGTGCGCAGGATCTGTTGCAGGTCGCGCTCCATGGCGGCCAGATCGCCCATTTCCCAGCCGCGCATGGCGCGCAGGTACAGCAGGCGCGTGTCGTCGGGCGTGCGGGTGATTTCCCGGTCCAGCAGGGCGCCAGCCTCTTGCTCCATGCCGAGATCGTCCAGCAGCTGCACTTCGAGCAGCACCAGATCGCCAAAATAGGTGTCGTGGCGCATGCGCTCGATGCGCAGGAAGGCGCGCGCGTCCAGCAGGCGGTCGTCGTCGATCAGCATACGAGCGGCGGCTGCTCGCGCAGGCAGGAACTCGTTGCCATCGCGCACCTGGCGGTAATAGAGCAGGGCGTTGTCGATATCGCCCTGAGATTGTGCAATGGCGCCCAGCAGAAAGTAGGCAATATTGGGAATTCTGTCCTGGCCGATCAGAGGCTGCAGCAGCCGATAGGCGGGCTCACTGTGGCCCTCTTCCAGATAAAGCTGAGCCAGGGCGATGCGCAGTTCCTGATTGCCTCCGTGGGTTTCCAGCAGGGCGTTGGTCTGGGTTTCGGCGGCGGTAATGTTGTTGAGGCGGATTTCGGCCTGGGCCAGCATGAGAATGAAGCGCACGTCATCGGGTGACAGGCTCAGCCCTTGCTGGGCCGCCCGCTGAGCTGCGCGGTGGTCGCCGCTTTCCAGCGCCAGGCGTGCCTTGGTCAGCCACAGTGCTGCGGACTCGGGCTCGCGCTGCTCGACCAGGTCGAGGTGCTGCCGAGCGGTTTGTGTCTCGCCCAGGGCGGCTTCGATGAGCGCGGTGCCCAGCAGCACATCGCTGTAGGAGTCGCGCTCGGCAGCAGCCGGTTGCGCCAGATAGGTGCGTAACGGCTGTACCAGGACATTGAGTGGCGCTTCTTCCGCCACCGCAAGCTCGGCGAAACTCGATATGTCGCCGTAGCCGCCCGATTCGGCAATGGCCAGCCGCTGCTCCAGGCTATCCAGCCAGTCGCCGCGCTGAAGGGACAGGGCGGCTAGCAGCCGGTTGGGCGTTTCCGCGGTGGGCGACAGCTCGCGCCAGCGCAGCGCCGAAGCTTCCATCAAGGCGGCGTCGTTGCCAAAGCGTGCTGCAAAGGTGGCGCGCTCGGCCAGCCCCGGCGCGTTGTAGCGCTGGGCGGCATCCAGGTAGCCACGGCTTGCATAACGGTAGTCACCGCGCTGGCCAGCCAGCTCGGCAGCCAGCAGCGTGCTGAGCCCTGCCGCATCCAGGCCGCGTGTGACCGGCGGGGCCGTCAGCATGGGGTCGCGGCTAGAACTCATGAACCCACGATCTGGAAGCGTGGAGGACAGCTGGCAGCCGCTCAGCAGCAGCGTCGCGGCCAGCGGTAATAGAGGAAGGCCCGATAGTGCTCGGGACAAACCCGGAAGTGTTGCGCGGTGGGGCATGCGTATCTCGATCAGGTGGCCGAGTGTTCAGCATAGCGGCTTGGCTGCCTGCGGCAAAGTGGTGTGCGCCAGAACATGCCGTGTTGTGATAGAATGTTCCACCTTGAAAGTGAGCCGGGTCAGCACAATTCACTCGTAAAGCTGCCTGATTGCCCCGCTCCAAGCGATAACGACGAACAGTGACGTGACGACCGATCCACTAGCGAAGACGCAGACCGCATGACGCTTCTTGCCCTGGGAATTAATCATCGTACTGCCAGCGTGGCCGTGCGTGAGCAGGTGGCCTTTACGCCAACGCAGCTGGAAAGCGCGTTGGCCGAGCTGCGTGGCCTGCCACATATCCACGAAGCCGCGGTGCTCTCGACCTGCAACCGTACCGAGCTCTACTGCGTGACCGATGCCGCAGGCGAGCAAACCGTGCTGGACTGGCTGGGACGCTTTCACAATCTGCGGGTCGATGATTTGGCACGCTGTGCGTACCACTATCATGACAACGAAGCAGCTCGCCACCTGATGCGCGTAGCGGTGGGGCTCGACTCCATGGTGCTGGGTGAGCCGCAGATTCTGGGGCAGTTGAAAGACGCGTATCAGCAGGCGCGCCAGGCAAAGGGCTTGGGGGGAGAGCTGGAACGGCTGTTTCAACACACCTTTGCCGTGGCCAAGCAGGTGCGCACCGAAACGGGTATCGGCAAGAACCCCGTGTCGGTGGCTTACGCGGCGGTCAGCATGGCCAGCCGTATCTTCGATGACTTCAGTCGTGCACGGGCGCTGTTGATCGGTGCCGGAGAAACCATCGAGCTGGTGGCGCGCCATCTGCACGAAGCGGGCGTACGTCAGCTTACCGTGGCCAACCGTACCCGGGAGCGTGCCGAGCAGGTGTCTGCGGCGCTGGGCGGGACGGCCATCACCCTGCCCGAGATTCCGGATGCGCTGGAGCATGCCGACATCGTGATCTCTTCCACGGCCTCTCCGCTGCCGATTCTGGGCAAGGGGATGGTTGAGCGTGCCCTGAAGAAGCGCCGTCATCGGCCTGTCTTCATGGTCGATATTGCAGTGCCACGGGATATCGAGCCACAGGTGGGTGAGCTGGCCGATGTGTTTCTGTATACCGTGGATGACCTGGAAGAGGTCATCGAAGAGAACCGTCGCCATCGTCAGGTGGCTGCCGACCAGGCCGAGTCGCTGATTGAACACGGCGTCGGCAGCTGGCAGCATGAGCGCCGCATTCGCAATGGCGGCGAGGTGATTCGAGATTATCGTCGTCATGGCGAAGCGCTGCGCGACCAGGCGCGGGAGCAGGCGCTGGAACGCCTGGCCAAGGGTGAAGACCCGGCCAGGGTCATCGAGCGGATGGCTCACCAGCTGGCCAACCGCTTCATGCATCAACCCACGCTTGCCATTCGTGACGCTGCTTCGCAGGAAAACCATGAATTGCTCAACGCCGCGCCGCGCCTGTTACTGCCGCCCAAACCTGCCTTCGAGCAGGCTGCGCCTCCGGTAAAACGCCAGAAGGATGATACACCCGCATGAAAGAGACTTTGCGCCAACGCCTGGATAGCTTCTCCGACCGTTTCGAGGAGCTGGCCATGCTGCTGTCCGATCCCGAGGTGATCAACAATCAGCAGCGCTTCCGTGACTATTCGCGTGAATACGCTGAGCTGGAAGAGCTGGTGGCCGCCTGGCAACGTTACCGTGGGGTCGAAGACAGCATCGCCGAGGCCGAACAGCTGAGCCGTGACAGTGATCCGGAGATGCGCGAGCTGGCGGAAATGGAAATCAGCGATGGCCGCGAACAGCTGGCAGAGTTGGACGTCGAGCTGAAGCGCCTGCTGATCCCCAAGGACCCCGACGATGGCCGTGGCGTGTTTCTGGAAGTGCGGGCGGGCACCGGTGGCGATGAAGCGGCGATTTTTGCCGGTGATCTGTTCCGCATGTACTCCCGCTATGCTGAAAAGCGCGGCTGGCGGGTAGAAATCGTCAGTGCCAGCCACGGCGAGCAGGGCGGTTATAAAGAGGTGATCTCCCGGGGTCAAGGGGCGACGGCGTCTACGCACGGCTCAAGCTCGAGTCGGGCGCCCATCGCGTACAGCGCGTGCCCGCGACGGAGTCTCAGGGGCGTATCCATACCTCTGCCTGTACCGTGGCGGTCATGCCCGAGGTGGATGAAGTGGGCGATGTGGACATCAATCCCGCCGACCTGCGGGTGGACACCTACCGCTCCAGCGGTGCCGGTGGCCAGCACGTCAACACCACCGACTCGGCGATTCGCATCACCCACTTGCCCACCGGCGTGGTGGTGGAGTGCCAGGAAGAGCGCAGCCAGCACAAGAACCGTGCCAAGGCGATGTCCTTGCTGGCGGCCAAGCTCAAGCGCAATGCCGTGGATTCCCAACGCCAGGAGCAGGCCGATGCACGCCGTTCGCTGGTCGGCTCGGGAGACCGCAGTGAGCGGATTCGGACCTATAACTTCCCTCAAGGTCGCATCACCGACCACCGCATCAACCTGACGCTCTATAAGCTGACCGAAGTGGTCAGCGGCGAGCAGCTCGATGACGTGATCGAACCGCTGATCCATGAGTATCAGGCAGAGCAGCTCTCGGCCTTGCAGGACGGCTGATGACCTTCGACGCCTTGCTGTCACAGGCGGCCCAGCGGTTGACGCAGGCAGGCTCGCCCACGCCGCGGCTGGATGCCGAGGTATTGATGGGCTGTGCTGCCCAGTGCAGCCGAACGTGGCTCTATACCTGGGGCGACCGCGAATGCCCCACTTGGGAGCGAGCTCGCTTCGAGGCGCTGGTGGCCGCCCGTGCCCAGGGGCAGCCGGTGGCGTACCTCACTGGTGAGCGGGAGTTCTGGGGGCTGCGGCTGGCGACGTCGCCCGATACGCTGATCCCCAGGCCCGACACGGAAACCCTGGTGGAGGTGGCGCTTTCTCGCGCCGCTGCCCCGGAGGG
>NZ_LFGT01000012.1:165140-184174 GCF_002078115.1 Halomonas sp. BC2
GCTGGACCTGGGAACCGGCACCGGCGCCATTGCGCTGGCGCTGGCCAGTGAAAAGCCGGGCTGGCAGGTCATCGGTGCGGACATTCGCCCGGGTGCCGTGGCGCTGGCCGAGCGCAATGCCGCCGCGCTAGGCATCGCCAATGCCCGGTTTGTGTTGAGTGACTGGCTCAGCGCATTTCTGCCTCCGGCTGAGGAGCCGCCTTTCGATATCATCGTCAGTAACCCCCCCTACATTGCGGCCGATGATCCGCATTTGAGCCAGGGCGATGTGCGCTTCGAGCCTCACTCGGCGCTGGTCGCCGATGCCAACGGCATGGCCGACCTGCTCCACGTGATCGAGGCCGCCAGGGCCCACCTGGCCCCTGGTGGCTGCCTAGCGATGGAGCATGGCTACCAGCAGGCGGCCAGCGTACGTGAGGCGCTGTTGGCGGCGGGCTACCGAAACGTTGAAAGTGTTCAAGACATGGGCGGCCATGAACGGGTTACTCTGGGGCACCTATATTAACTGCCTGATTCATTTGTATTGGATCCTGCCATGAAACCAAAAAATAGAACGCTGGACCGTATCGATCTCAAGATTCTTCGCTGTTTGCAGGAAAATGCGCGTATCTCCTACGTAGATCTCGCCGCAGAAGTTGGGTTATCCACAACCCCTTGTCTGGAGCGGGTCAAGCGCCTGGAGCGTGCCGGTATCATTCGCGGCTACCAGGCCATCCTGGACCCTCGCGCCCTGAAGGCGAACCTGCTGGTGTTTGTCGAGATCAGCCTGGAGACCCAGTCGCCTGCGGTCTTCGATGAGTTTCGGCGCGCGGTGGAAAAGCTGCCGCAAATTCAGGAGTGCCACCTGGTGTCCGGGCAGTTCGACTACATTCTGAAATGCCGCATCCCGGAAATGGCCGCTTATCGCCAACTATTGGGGGATGTGGTCTTGACCCTGCCAGGGGTGAAAGAGTCCAAGAGCTATGTGGTGATGGAAGAAGTGAAAGAGAGCTTCAATCTCCACATTCCTGATTTCGAGGAATTCGAGGATAAGTAAGCCAATGATGGACGATCAGGCGCTGCTGCGTTACAGCCGCCAAATCATGCTGCCCGAAGTGGATATCGAGGGTCAGGAGCGACTGCGCGGCGCCCACGCCGTGATTATCGGGGCTGGCGGGTTGGGCTCGCCAGCCGCGCTGTATCTCGCGGCGGCGGGAGTGGGGCGGATTACGCTGGTAGACGCCGATCATGTGGAGCTTTCCAACCTGCAGCGCCAGATAGCCCACCAGCAGGCCAGCCTGGGCCTCAACAAAGCGCGTTCGGCGCAGCAGCGCCTGGAGGCACTGAATCCTGAATGCCAGGTG
This sequence comes from Halomonas sp. BC2, assembly GCF_002078115.1. NCBI lineage: Bacteria > Pseudomonadati > Pseudomonadota > Gammaproteobacteria > Oceanospirillales > Halomonadaceae > Halomonas > Halomonas sp. BC2. The sequence continues at coordinate 166,484 of NZ_LFGT01000012.1, forward strand.
GTGGCTATCGAGCGTCACGCCGAAGGCGAGCTGTTGGCAGAGCTGGTGGCCTCGGCTCAGGTGGTGCTGGACTGTACCGACCGTTTTTCCAGCCGTTATGCCATCAATGCCGCGACGCAGCGAGCCGGTGTGCCGCTGGTCTCGGGAGCGGCTATCCGCTTTTCCGGCCAGCTGGCGGTATTCGACCCGCGTCAGCCAGATAGCCCCTGCTACGCCTGCCTCTATCCCCCGGAAGCTGGCGATGACGAAGCCCTCAGCTGTGCCGAGAGCGGCGTCATGGCCCCTTTGGTGGGCTTGATTGGCTGCTTTCAAGCTGTCGAGGCCTTCAAACTGCTGAGCGGTGCGGGTGAGGCACATCAGGGGCTGTCGGCCTTCGACGGGCTCAGCGGGCAGTGGCGTCATTTCCAGGTGCCGCGTGACCCGGCGTGCCCGGTGTGCGGAACGCGAAAGCCCGCCTGAATAGGCGGGCCTGGGCACGGTCTTTTGCTTTTTTATGCGGATGAATCAGTTGCGGATCAGGTAGTCGAAGGCGCCCAGCGACGCTTTGGCGCCTTCGCCCATGGCAATGATGATCTGCTTGTAGGGCACGGTGGTGACATCGCCTGCGGCAAAGACACCGGGTACCGAGGTCATGCCGTGGGCGTCGACGATGATTTCGCCACGCGGTGACATCTCGATGGGAGAGCCCTTCAGCCACTCGGTATTGGGCACCAGGCCGATCTGCACGAAGATACCTTCCAGAGCGATGTTCTTGACTTCGTCGGTCTGGCGGTCCTTGTAGGTCAGGCCGTTGACCCGGCTGCCATCACCGGTCACCTCGGTGGTTTGTGCGTTCAGCACGATATCCACGTTGGGCAGGCTCTTGAGCTTCTTCTGCAGTACGGCGTCAGCGCGCATTTCACCCATGAACTCCACCAGGGTCACGTGGCCGACGATACCCGCCAGGTCGATGGCCGCTTCGACGCCTGAATTACCGCCACCAATGACCGCGACACGCTTGCCCTTGAACAGCGGGCCATCGCAGTGGGGGCAGTAGGCCACGCCCTTGTTGCGATACTGCTGCTCGCCGGGCACGTTCATTTCCCGCCAGCGGGCGCCTGTGGCCAGTACCAGGGTCTTGCTCTTCAGTTTGGCACCGGATTCGAAGGTCACTTCGTGCAGGCCACCTTCGGTTTCTGCTGCTTTGAAAGAGGTGGCACGCTGCAGGTTCATCACGTCCACTTCGTACTGCTTGACGTGCTCTTCCAGGGCGCTGACCAGCTTGGGACCTTCGGTATGGGTCACCGAGATGAAGTTCTCGATCCCCATGGTGTCGGCCACCTGACCACCGAAGCGTTCGGCGGCAACGCCGGTATTGATGCCCTTGCGCGCAGAGTAGATGGCCGCTGACGCGCCCGCCGGGCCGCCGCCGATGACCAGCGTGTCGAAGGCTGCCTTGTCGCTCAGTTTCTTGGCTTCACGCTCGGCTGCGCCGGTATCCACCTTGGCCAGGATCTGCTCCAGCGTCATGCGACCCTGGTCGAAGGGCTTGCCGTTGAGGTAGATGCTGGGCACCGACATGATTTCGCGGGCCTCGACTTCCTCCTGGAACAGGGCACCGTCGATGGCGACGTGGCGCACCTTGGGGTTGAAGATGGCCATCAGGTTGAGTGCCTGGACGACGTCCGGGCAGTTCTGGCAGGAGAGCGAGTAGTAGGTCTCGAACAGCATCTCGCCGTCCAGCGCCTTGATTTGATCGAGCTGCTCCTGCGACGTTTTGGGCGGGTGTCCACCGACCTGCAGCAACGCCAGTACCAGCGACGTGAATTCGTGGCCCATGGGAATGCCCGCAAACACGACGCCTGTCTCTTCTCCGGCACGGTTTAGGGCAAAGGAGGGCTTGCGCGCATCCTGGCCGTCGGTTTTAAGGGTGATCTGAGTGCTCAGGCTGCTGATGTCTTCCAGCAGGCCCAGCAGCTCACGCGACTTGGCACCGTCATCGAGGGACGCAACGATCTCGAAGGGCTGAGTCACTTTTTCCAGATACGCTTTCAACTGATTCTTTAAATTGGCGTCCAGCATGACAGTGGTTCCTCGTAGTCAGCAGTAGAACGTTCTCGACCAGGCACGCCAGCCTTGGTGTAGTAAGGGGCAAGCGTGTGGGAAAACAGGGATGCGTTAACAGGGTGCTGAAAAAAAGACACCCGGGGCATGCCCGGGTGTGATGCTGCCGACCGACACGAGTCGAGTCGGCAACGGTAGGCGTCAGATCTTGCCTACGAGGTCCAGAGACGGGGCCAGAGTCTCTTCGCCTTCTTTCCATTTGGCCGGGCATACTTCGTTCGGGTTGGCGCGAACGTACTGGGCAGCCTTGACCTTGCGCAGCAGCTCTTCGGCGTTACGGCCGATGTTGCCAGCGTTGATTTCGACGATCTGGATCTTGCCGTCGGGGTCGACAACGAAAGTGCCGCGCTCGGCCAGACCGGCTTCTTCGATCAGCACTTCGAAGTTGCGAGAAATCTGCAGGGTCGGGTCGGCAATCATCGGGTACTGGAGCTTGCCAATGGTCTCGGAGCTGTCGTGCCAGGCCTTGTGGGTGAAGTGGGTGTCGGTGGAGACGCTGTAGATCTCGACGCCCAGCTTCTTGAACTCTTCGTAGTTGTCGGCCAGATCACCAAGCTCCGTGGGGCATACGAAGGTGAAGTCAGCGGGGTAGAAGAAGAACACTGACCACTGACCTTTCAGATCCGCTTCAGTAACGTCAACGAACTCGCCGTTCAGGTAAGCAGTCGCTTTAAACGGTTTTACTTCGGTATTGATCAAAGACATTGAAAACATCTCCGCAGTGAGTGAATGGTGGTTGGAAAAGTTGCTGGCCATATTAGCGAACTACGACTAATAGCTAAAATTGGAAAAAATGATGTTGCCAATAGCCAAGGTCTATAGTTTGCCTGCGCCCTTGGATGTGGGGTCACCAACAGGGTAATGCAAGAATTTTTCACTTGGACTTGCGATGGACGTCGCTGCACCGCAAAATTCGCACGGTCAGGAGAATGGCCTAAGCTGTTTCTCAGCAGCGGCAAATGAGTCAAAGAGGTATCGGCGTCAGCGCTAACCGTTGCCAAGCTCGGTGCGCCTGTTCGACGGGCACTTTCAAGACAAGTGGACTTTCGAGATAAGGAGTAGCTAGATGGGGAATATCCCAAAACGTTCAGTGGCCGTTACGGCAATCGCTTTTGCCGTAGCGGCCACCGCTGCCCACGCCAATGAAGTGCGGGTATACAACTGGTCCGACTACATTGCGCCGGAAACGCTGGCGAAATTCACCGAGCGCACCGGTATCTCCGTGACCTACGATGTCTACGACAGTAACGAGATCCTCGATGCGGCGCTGCTGTCTGGCCGCTCGGGCTACGATGTGGTCGTGCCCTCCAACTACTACTTTACCCGTCAAGCCAGAGCGGGGGTGTTCCAGCCCCTCGACCACGAGCAGCTGCCCAACTTCGAAAACCTCAATCCGGAGTTGATGGCCAACCTGGAGGCCATCGATGAGGGCAGCCAGTACTCCATCCCCTACATGTGGGGCACCAATGGCATTGGCTACAATGTCGAGCGAGTGAAGGAGATTCTCGGTGACGATGCCCCGGTGGATAGCTGGGCACTGCTCTTCGACCCTGAAATTACCGCGGCTCTGCATGCGGCCGGTTGCGGTATCTCCATGATGGACTCGGCGGACGAAATGCTCTCGCCGGCCATTGCCTACTCGGGCGGCGACCCGCTGAGTGAAAACCTGGAGGACATCGAAACCGCCGGGCAAGTGATCGCGGCCGTACGCAACCATGTCACTTACTTCCACTCCTCGCGCTATATTTCTGACCTGGCCAATGGCGAAATCTGTGTCGCCGCAGGCTACTCGGGAGACGTGTTCCAGGCAGCAGACCGAGCTGAAGAAGCGGGTCGCGACTTCACCATCGCTTACAGCATCCCGAAGGAAGGCGCTGCGCTGTGGTTCGACATGATGGCCGTGCCTGCCGATGCGCCTAACCCCGAGAACGCTCATGCGTTCATCAATTTTATTCTCGACCCGGAAATTGCCGCCGAGATCAGCGAGTACGTCAGCTACGCCAACCCCAACCTGGCCGCTAACGAGTTCCTTTCCGAGGAGCTGCTGAATGATCCCGCGGTTTATCCGGATGCAGACGTCATGCAGAACCTGTACGTTCAGGCGGAAAAGCCGCAGGACGTGCTGCGCGCGCGCACCCGTATCTGGAACCGCGTCAAGTCTGGTCGCTAAGCTGACCCCTGCCTGACAGCGAGCCGGGCAGTTGCCCGGCTCGCTGTTCGTCTTTTATCGCCCGACTTCTCGGGCCTTTTGATGGGAGTGGCGAATGGTCACTACGCCCCTGTCGAACGACACTTCATCCTCGTCATCTGCCCTTCCCCCGTCGCTGAGACCACAGGGAAAGGCACCCCGTTTTGCCGAGGATATCGTGTTGGAAGTCAAACGCCTGAGCAAGCGCTTCGATGACGCGCTGGCGGTGGATGACGTGAATTTGCAGGTCAAACGCGGCGAAATCTTCGCCCTGTTGGGGGGCTCGGGGTCTGGCAAGTCGACCCTGCTGCGCATGCTGGCGGGTTTCGAAACGCCGAGCGAGGGGCGCATCCTGTTGAGTGGCGAAAACATTACCGACATGCCGCCGCACAAGCGCCCGATCAACATGATGTTTCAATCCTATGCGCTATTTCCGCATATGACGGTGGCGCAGAACATCGCCTTCGGGTTGAAACAGGACAAGCTGCCCAAGGCGGAAATCGAGGCGCGAGTGGCCCAGATGCTGAAACTGGTGCATATGGAACGCTTTGCCAAGCGCAAGCCGCATCAGCTTTCCGGCGGCCAGCGCCAGCGGGTGGCCTTGGCGCGTTCGCTGGCCAAACGGCCGAAGCTCTTGCTGCTGGACGAGCCCATGGGCGCTCTCGACAAGAAGCTGCGCACGGAAATGCAGCTGGAAGTGGTCGAGATCATCGAACAGGTAGGCGTTACCTGCATCATGGTGACTCACGATCAGGAAGAAGCCATGACCATGGCGGACCGTGTGGCGATCATGGCCGATGGCTGGATCGAGCAGGTGGGCTCTCCGGTCGATATTTACGAAAGCCCCGCCAGTCGCATGGTGGCGGAATTCGTCGGTACCGTGAACCTGTTCGAAGGGGAGATCATCGAAGACGCGGCGGATCATTGCCGCATCGCCAGCCCTGCGCTTTCACGGCCGATCTATCTCGACCACGGGATCACCACCCAGGCGGTGGACCGTCGAGTATGGGCAGCCCTGCGGCCCGAGAAAATCTGGCTGACCCGCGAACAGCCTGTCGGTGAGTACAACTGGGAGGCCGGCAAGGTGGACGACATTGCCTATCTGGGGGGGTATTCGCTGTATTACGTGCGTACGGCCTCGGGCAAGTTGATCAAGGTGAGCATGGCCAACACGGAGCGGCGCGGTGATCGTCCCACCTGGGAGGATAGCGTGTACGTTTATTGGGAAGATCACAGCGCTATCGTGCTGAATCGCTGATGATTCGGTCTCTTGAAGGAGATTGCCTACCATGATGCCATCTGGCTTTACCGGCATGATCAAGCGTCTACAGCTGGGGCGGCGTGCGGTAATCGCATTCCCGCTGGTGTGGCTCACGCTGTTCTTTTTGCTGCCCTTTGCGTTGGTGCTCAAGATCAGCCTTGCCGAAGGGGCGATTGCCATTCCTCCCTACGGGCCGCTGGTCGAGTATGCCGATCAAACCCTGAGTATCTTTCTGAATGTCGGCAACTATCTGTTTCTGCTGACCGACTCGCTGTATGTCGCGGCTTACTGGGGCTCCATCAAGACGGCATTTACCGCCACGCTGGTGTGCTTGCTGCTCGGTTATCCCATGGCCTATGCCATGGCCCGTGCCCCGGGGCGCTGGCAGTTGATTCTGCTGCTGCTGGTGATGCTGCCCTCCTGGACGTCGTTTCTGATCCGCGTGTATGCGTGGATGGGCATACTCAGCAACAATGGCCTGATCAACAATCTGCTGCTGAGCATCGGCCTCATCGACTCGCCGCTACGCATGATGAATACCCAGTTTGCGGTCGTCGTGGGCATCGTGTATGCCTACCTGCCGTTCATGGTGCTACCGCTGTATGCCCATCTGACGCGTCTGGATACATCGCTATTGGAAGCGGCCTCTGACCTGGGGTCGCGTAAATTGAATACTTTCCTGAAAGTCACTCTGCCGCTTTCCATGGGGGGCATCGTGGCGGGTTCCATGCTGGTATTCATTCCTGCAGTGGGTGAGTTCGTGATCCCTGAGCTGTTGGGAGGGCCTGATACCCTGATGATCGGCAAGGTGCTTTGGGAAGAGTTCTTCCTGAATCGTGATTGGCCGGTGGCCGCAGCGCTGGCGATGGTCATGTTGCTACTGTTGTTGATCCCCATCGTATGGTTCCACCGCTACCAGTCACGGGAGCTCGAACAATGATGACGTCCTCTCGGCGCCCCAGCTTTACCACAGTGATGCTGGTGCTTGGCCTGCTGTTTCTCTATCTGCCGATGTTCGTGCTGGTGTTCTACTCGTTCAACTCATCGCGCCTGGTGACGGTGTGGGCGGGCTTCTCGACCCACTGGTACGGCGAGCTGTTCCGGGATCGGCAGATTCTCTCGGCGGTATGGACCAGTCTCAAGATCGCCTTTTTCGCTGCCAGCATGGCGGTGTGCCTGGGCACGGTGGCGGCTTTCGTGATGACTCGCTACGGGCACTTTCGGGGCAAGACGGCGCTTTCCAGTATGGTGACGGCACCGCTGGTCATGCCTGAGGTGATCACCGGGCTTTCCCTGCTGCTGCTGTTCGTGCAGATGGCGCAACTGATTGGCTGGCCCGCGGACCGGGGGATGGCGACGATATGGATTGCTCACACCACGTTCTGCAGTGCCTATGTGGCGGTGGTGGTGTCGGCGCGTCTCCGGGAACTGGATCGTTCCATCGAAGAGGCGGCCATGGACCTTGGCTCGCCGCCGGTCAAGACATTCTTCAGCGTGACGCTGCCGGTCATTGCGCCTGCCCTGGCGGCAGGCTGGCTGCTGGCGTTCACGCTGTCGCTGGATGACCTGGTGATCGCCAGCTTCGTATCGGGCCCGGGAGCCAATACGCTGCCCATGGTGGTGTTCTCCTCCGTGCGCATGGGCGTCTCGCCCAAGATCAATGCGTTGGCCACGCTGATCATTCTGACCGTCTCGTTGGCGACGCTGCTGGCGTGGTACTTCATGCGCCGCAGCGAGGCCAGGCGGGTGGCTCAGATGCAGCAGGATGACGTGGCCTGACCATGGCTCACAAGACGTCGTCGTCACGGCCGGTGATGACGGCGTCGAGTTCGCCTGTGAAAGGTGAGATCACCACCTGAAGCCGGATGGGGGCGCAGCATTGATGGCAATCTTCCCAGGTGTCGTGGCTGCCCTGTGACGTGTCGATCATGAAGGTCAGAGGCGTGTCACAATAGGGGCAGTAGAAGTCATGGGGGGCCAGCGCGTCGTCATGCATGGTGGTTGCCTGTCAGGCAGAAAAAGGATATCCAGTGTAACAGCCCTGTCCGGGGCGGGCACAAGCGGGATGATTCAGGTAGGATAAGAGCGGGTTTACCCAATTAACCTAGTGAGAAAAAGCGATGATGAAACGTCACATGGCAGTAGCGGCCTTATTGGCCTTCCCGATGGTTGCTCTGGCGGAAACACCGAACGTGACGCCTGGCGAATGGGAGTTCGTCAGCGTAACCAGTATCAGCGGTGACATGCAGATTCCCGATCAGACCGAAACCGAGCGTCAGTGCATCACCCAGGAAGAGCTGGATGGCGCAGAGTTTGGCTTCATCGAAGAAGAAGAGGGCTGCGAGCTGCAGCACCAGGACATGAACGCCGATGGCCTTTCGTACAGCATGGTGTGCCGTGCTGAAGGTGGCGAAGCCAATATCGATGGTGAAATGCGCTTCATGGGTGAGCGTATCGAAGGCAGCGTGGACATCTTCACCCAGTCACCCATGGGCGAATTGACCATGAACACCGTGATCGAAGGCGAGCGCATCGGCGACTGCGAGTAACCGTACGCACTGCTTTAACGATCTTCAGCAGCGGTTTTCAACAACAAGGGCGCCTTTTGGCGCCCTTGTTGTCTGTCTACTCGGTAGAAGAGGTTGCCTAGCGCTCGGGCGTGGCCAGCGGTTCGTGGTCGGCCTCCGGCGCATTGGCAATTTCTTCTTCCAGCTGCCGTTTGACGGCGCCTGGCGAGCCTGAGTAGCGTGCCAGCAAGTCGTAGGCCACCGGCACCACGAACAGCGTAAACACCGTGGCTGCGCCGACCCCCGCCATGATCACCGTGCCAATCACCAGGCGAGACTCTGCGCCAGGGCCACTGGAGATGACCAGCGGGATCGCCCCGGCCATGGTGGTCACCGCCGTCATCAAAATGGGCCGCAGGCGGGTCACCGACGCTTCGATCAGGGCCGAGCGAAAGGCCTGACCCTCATCGCGCAGCTGGTTGGCGAACTCGACGATCAGTATGCCATTCTTGGCCGCCAATCCTATCAGCAGCACCAGCCCCACCTGACTGTAGATATTCAATGACTGGCCGGTCAGCAGCAGGGCCAGCAGGGCACCGCTCATGGCCAGCGGCACCGTCAGCATGATCACGAAGGGGTGAATCAGGCTCTCGAACTGGGCGGCAAGCACCAGGAATACCACCACGGCGCCAAGCACCAGCAGAAAGGTCGTCGCCCCGCTGGCCTGCTGGAAGTCTCGAGACGGGCCTGCCAGATTGGTCTGCACTTCTTCTGGCAGAATGGTGTTCGCGGTGTCTTGCAGGTAGGCCAGCGCTTCACCCAAGGGGTAGCCATCGGCCAGGTTGGCCTCGATGGTAATGGCGCGCACGCGATCGAAGCGGTTGAGCGTGCTGGCGCCAGCGAAGTCAGAGAGCGTCACCAGGCTGGCCAGCGGAATCAGCTCACCGGACCGCGCGGAGCGTACCTGGATATTGTCCAGCGCTCGCGGGCTATTCTGGCGGCCACGGTCGCCTTCCAGAATCACATCGTACTCTTCGCCGTCATCCACGTAACGGGTCACGTTGCGCCCACCGAGCAGCACCTCCAGCGTCCGGCCTATTTCCGTGACGGTGACCCCCAGCGCGGCGGCCCGTTCGTAGTTGATGTCGACCCGGAGCTGCGGCTGGGTTTCGTTGTAATTGCTCTCTACGGCGGTCAGGCGCGGGTTGTGCTCGCGAATATGGTTGACCAGCGTATCCCGCCAGCTGGCCAGCTCCTCGTAAGTGCCGCCCCCTAGCACGAACTGGACCGGTTTCTGGGTGCGTTGACCAAACCCCTGGCGCATGACCGGGAAGGCTTGCACGCCCGGCAAAGAGCCCAGGGTTTGCCTCACGTCCGCCATGATCTCCCAGGCGCTGCGGCGGCTGCCCCAGTCGGCCATGTTGACGATGATGAAGCCGCTGTTGAAGTTCTCGATATTGCCGAACCCCCGCGGTGCCCGCACCACCACGCGCTCCAGCTCACCGCTATCGACAAAGGGAGTCAGGCGAGCTTCGATCTCATCCATGTAATCCATCATGTAATCGAAGGTGGCGCCCTCTGGCCCGTTGACCAGTACGATGAAGTTGCCGCGATCCTCCTGGGGGGTGTATTCGCTGGGCAGCACCGACGCCAGCCAGGCAGTGCCTGCCACCAGCAGGGCAAACAGGGCCACCACCACCCATCTGAATGCCAGCACGACCTCCAGCGCGCGCTGGTAACGCTTTCGAGCGCCGTCCAGCAGCCACTGCACTCCTTGGCCAATGCGGCTATCGTGCATCCCCGGCTTGAGGATCTTGGAAGCCATCATGGGGGTCAGGGTCAGGGCCAGCAGCGTGGAGACGACCACCGCGGCGGCCATGGTCAGCGCAAATTCGGAAAACAGACGGCCGATGTCACCCTGCAGCATGCTCAGCGGCACGAACACGGCTACCAGCACGAGGGTCGTGGCAATGACCGCAAAAGCGATTTGACGAGTGCCGCGGAAGGCCGCCACCAGCGGTGTCTCACCGTAATCGTGCATGCGTCGGTTGATGTTTTCCAGCACCACGATGGCGTCGTCGACGATCAGGCCAATGGCCAGTACCAGCGCTAGCAGCGTCAGCAGGTTGATCGAGAAATTCATGACAGCCAGCGCGGTAAAGGCGCCAATCACGGCGATGGGGACGGTCACGGCGGGCACGATGGTGGTTCGCAGATTGCCCAGGAACAGGAAAATCACGATCACCACCAGCCCCATGGCGATGAACAGCGTCATGACCACCTGGTCGATGGCACCCGACACGAACACCGAGGCGTCGTAGTTGAGCGTCAATGACATGCCCTCGGGCAGGGTGCCTTGCAAGCGCTCCAGCTCCTGTTGCACCGCTTCGGAAAGCTCCACCACGTTGGCGGTGGACTGCATGATCATGCCTAGCCCCACCATGGGCACGCCGTTGGCACGAAACACCGAACGGTCTTCTACCGAGCCCACTTCCACTCGGGCCACATCGGCCAGACGAATCAGGTGCCCGTTGTTGCCCTGGGTAACCGCCAGCCGCTGAAAGTCATCGGCGGTGGCGAAATTGCGCGGTAGCCGTACGATGAACTGGCGATCATCGGACTCGATGGAGCCAGCGGGCAGCTCGACGTTTTCGGCGCGCAGGGCATCCTCGATATCACCCACGGTGAGGCCTCGTGCTGCCAGCGCGTTGCGGTCCAGCCAGACACGCATGGCATAGTCGCGGCCACCGCCCACGCGCACTCTGGCTACCCCCGGCTGCACCGACAGGCTGTCCACCAGAAAGCGGTTGGCGTAGTCGGTGAGCTCGGTGATCGAGTAGTCCGCCCCTGAGAGACTCAGCCAGATGACGATTTCATCGCTGCTGTCGGCCTTGGTGACTTCAGGATTGTCGGCATCATCGGGAAGGTTGCGCAAGGCACCCGATATGCGGTCGCGCACATCGTTGGCCGCCGCGTCGATATCCATGCTGATGGCAAACTCGATCTGGATGCGCGATCGTCCATCTTCGCTCTGGGAGGTAATCAGCTCGATACCCTCTACCCCGGCAATACGGTCTTCCAGCACCTGGGTAATACGGGTTTCGACCACGCTGGCCGAGGCACCGGGGTAACGTGTATCGATGCTGACGACCGGTGGGTCGACCGTAGGGTACTCCTGCAGCGGCAGGCGATTCAGCGCCAGCAGGCCGAAGGCCACGATCAGCGCGGCGATGACCATGGCCAGCACCGGACGCTGTACGGAGATGTCGGATAAGCGCATCAGCGGTCAGCCTCCAGCAGGGCACGGATGCTGGTCTCTTCATCGGTGATGCCCAGTAAACGTACCTGCTGGCCATCTCGTGCCAGCTGCAGACCGTGTACTGCCACCAGTTCGCCATCTGCCACGCCTTCGAGCACTTCCACTTCGCCACTGCGACGCTCACCCAAGGCGACCTCTCGGCGCTCCAGGCGATGCTCTCCTTCCTCCTCGTGAATGACCATCACGAAATGGCGATTGCCGCTCGGCTCGATAGCGGCTTCCGGCAGTACCAGCGTATTGCGCACGCGTTGTTGCACGACCACCTCCATCAACATGCCGGGGCGCAGGCGCAGCTCTGGGTTGGCCAGCTCGGCCCGCACACTGATACTGCGAGATACCGGGTCGATACGCGTGCCAATACTGGCGATTTCACCGCGGAAGACCTCATCCGGGTAGGCGGCGGTGGTCGCGCTCAGCGCCAGCCCTGCCGACAGGCGGCCCAGAAACACTTCCGGTACGGTAAAGTCCAGCTTCATGACATCCAGCTTGTCGAGGGTCACCAGCTCCATGCCCGGGGTCACCAGTGCGCCAGCGCTGACATTACGAAAGCCGACGCGACCACTGAACGGTGCCACTATCCGGTAGTTGGCCAGGCGTGCCTCTAACGCCTGGGCATCGGCCTCTGCCTGCCTCAGCCGCGCTTGGGTATCTTCCAGTTCGGCGCGGGGGGCCAAGTTGCGTTCCTGAAGTTGAGACGTTCTGCCCACCGCGTTACGGCGCTCATCGGTGATCGCCCGTGCTGCCCTCAGCAGCGCCTGCTCCTCGGCATCTTCAAGGCGTATCAGCAGCTCGCCCTGTTCGACCTGGGCACCATCTTCGAAGGTGATTTCGGCAATGGTATCGGTCACGGTAGCTGACAGCGTGACGCTCTCGTCGGCACGCAGGGTGCCCAGGGCTTCTAATGGGTCGGACCAGGCGGTAGCCGTGGCGTAGTGGCCGATCACGGGGGGCGGGGTTTGTGCTATGGCGTATGGCGGCAAAGTGGCCAGCAGCAGACAGCAGAAGAGGCGTTTGTAAACAAGCATTGGCGTCTCAACGTAAACAGAGGTGACCTGCATTATCCTGAAATCGACTGCCGTGATAAGGGCAAACGGCAAGATAACGGAATGAAAAGATATTTGTTGTACATTGTATGTACATATATTTTTGGCTTGTAAAGTGCTGAGCAGCCTCTCTGCTGCTAAGATAGTCAGCTTTTCATGTAGGGCTTCCAGGATGGTTTACGACGTCGTCGTTATTGGCGCAGGTGCTGCCGGGTTGATGTGTGCGGCTCAAGCAGGTTATGCAGGGCGGCGCGTGCTGGTGGTTGACCATGCCAATAAACCGGGCAAGAAAATCCTCATGTCGGGAGGAGGCCGTTGTAACTTTACCAACCTTGATGCCTCACCAAGCCATTTTTATTCGGAAAATCCTTATTTTTGCATTTCTGCGTTGAAACGTTACCGTCCAGAACATTTTGTATCTCTGGTGGAGCGCCATGGCGTGGAGTATGTGGAAAAAGCGCCGGGGCAACTCTTTTGTGCCGACTCCGCCAAGGAGATCGTGAGAGTCCTGCTGACCGAATGTGAATGGGCCGGCGTCGAACTGGCATTGAAGACGTCCATTTCCAAGGTGGAGCGCTTGGGCGAGGGAATGCAGTTGACTACTTCGATGGGCACCATCAGCTGTGGCGTGTTGGTAGTGGCCACGGGGGGGCTCTCCATTCCCACCATGGGGGCTTCGGGCTTCGGTTACGATCTCGCCCGTCAATTTGGACTTGAGGTGTTGCCTACTCGGCCTGGGCTGGTGCCCTTCACGCTCAGTGATGTCTGGAAAGCGCGTGCTGAAACGCTGTCAGGGCTCAGCGTGCCGGTATCGGTCAGCTGTGGTCAAGGGCGCTTCAATGAGCCCATGCTGTTTACCCACCGGGGGCTGTCGGGGCCGGCGATGCTCCAGATTTCGAGCGTCTGGCAGCCCGGTAGCGCCATTACGATTGATTTATTGCCGGGTGAGGAGGTGGCGGCTTCGCTGCGTCATGCGCGTGAGCAAACTCCCAAGCGCATGCTGTCTACCTGGCTGGGTGAGCGGTTTCCCAAACGTCTGGCACAGGCGATAGTGGAATGGTACCCCGAGCACGCCACCGCCATGCCATTGGCACAGTACAGCAACGAGGCGATCGACTGCTGGGCACAGTACCTCAATGAGTGGCAGGTGAAACCAGCGGGCACAGAGGGCTGGCGTACGGCAGAGGTGACCATGGGCGGGATCAGTACCGAGGCCATTTCGTCGAAGAATTTTGAAGTACGAGGCTTACCCCAGCTGCGTTTCATTGGCGAAGTGCTGGATGTCACGGGCCAGTTGGGTGGTTACAACTTCCAGTGGGCCTGGGCGAGTGGCGTCGCCTGTGGCCAGGCGTGTTGATCACCATTGAAAAAGCCGCCTGATGCAAGGCATCCGGCGGCTTTGAACAGGCAAACGCCTCGTCAGCTGGCGACTTTGGCCAGCAGTTTCAGCTTGCGAAGCAGCATATAGCCTGCCAACGCGCGTTTGCCGACGGCCATAGCGCCACCAGGATGGCGAACCAGCCGCAGGGCAGCGAGCCCGCCCACGACGTACAGCGGTAAGCGCAGGCTTCGCCAGTGCCGGTCGAGCGGCGCGGAAGTGCGTTGTAACGTATCGCTGCTCACCAGTATATCGATACGCTGCTGCTCCAGCTCGGCCAGTAACGCCGCCTTACGTTGCTGGCGGGTTAGCGGCTTGTCCGTCACCTTAGCGGCGGCGTTCGGCGAGTTCTTCATCATTGGCCTCCAGCAGGGCGCGATCGGCTGCCAGCTGTTTCAAGGTTTCCTTGAGCAGCGAGTGCCGCTTTGCCTGACGTATGGCAATCACGGCCAGCAGCAGGCTGAGTGCCATCAGTACGCCAGCACTCACGCCAATGGCCGTCAGCCGATAGGTGTCCCAGAACAGAACGACTACCAGCGCCGTCAGCGTGGCCACACCCAGCAGCAGTAGCAGCAGGCTAGCGCCAGCCAACAACAGTAGTACCAATAAACGAGCGCGCTCTTCCTCCAATTCCAACACCGCCAAACGCAGGCGGGTTTCACCGTTAGCTAACAGTGACCTCAACAAGCGTTTAGCGGCAGAAAAGACGCGTTGGGTTGGACCCAATGCCATTAGCGACGACCGAGCAGCATACCTACCACCAGGCCAGCTGCGGCACCGATACCGATGCTGGTCCAGGGGTTCTCATGTACATAGCGGTCGCAGCAATCGGCTTGCTGAGCCAGTGACTCGCGGGTGTCTTCATAGATGCGCTCGCCGCGGGCTTCCAGGCGGGCACGAGTATCCTTCAAACGACGTTCGGCACGCTCACGCAGGTCGCGCATTTCACCGCTGGCATCTTTCGATGTGGCGTTCATCAGCTCTTCGACCGTCTCGCTGAGATGGCGCAGGTCTTCTTTCAGCTGGTCGGCACGTGCGGAGGCGTCTGTGTTACGTTTAGCCATGATGTCTTCCTTTGACGAATGAATGAGTGACAGCTTCAGCATAGCAGCCGTCACTCTATAGACAACCCCAAAGTTTAGTGGTTCCGCATCAACGGTTCAGGCCCGTGGCGCTGAACAGCGGGTTGAGGCTGAAGCCAAGACTCAGGCGATGCACGCGGTTGTCGTAATCGATCATGCTTTCGCCGTACCCGTAGTAATACTGTACGTGTGCTCGCACCCCATTGAAGGCGGGCCAGCTATAGTCGATTTGAGTACCCAGGTTGCCCGGGCTCGGGTTGCCGCGCAGTTGACCAGCGACTTCATGATTGTTGTCCAAGCGCCTGGCCAGACGAATGTCGCCATATCCCATGAAGCGCTCGATATCCGGGTTGTCGTCGTCACCGTCGGATTCCGGCACGCGCCAGTGGGGGGCCAGAGTCAGTGCCCAGTCGCCGCGCTGCAAGGTGCTTTCCAGGTATACGCGGTTCCAGCTCCGTGACAGCGGGTCCGAACGGCCATTGGATTGGTGGTTGAAGGCGATGCGGTTGCGCGTATTCACCCAGCCCAGAGCGCTCCAGGCGTTATCGAAATCGATGAACACCTCGGGCTCGTAGTTGGTTTCCCGGAAAGGGGAGGAGGCGTCAGTGTTATAGGCCTGCCACCAGCTTCGCTGGGTATAGGCGAAATAGACGTCGCCAATGTCGCCAAACACGTCTTCCGCCAGATTGAACTTGGCGCTGAACTGGAACTTCACTTCGTTGTTGTTAGGCCCGGACGCATCGGTCACTTCACGAAAGTTGTTGGAGTCCTGATTAGTGTTATAGCTCACCGGAAACAGGTAATTGGTACGGTGGGTGGTGATGGAAAACGGGTTACGCGTCGACTGCTGCTCCAGCTGGCGGCGCTCGGTCAAATCCTCCAGGGCGACCTCTTCTGGCAGGGGCGCCGGTGGAATACCCTGAGCCGCCGCTTCGGGTGCGTCAATTTGCTGCAGCTGCTGGCGGAGCTGATAGAGCTCGGTATTCAAGGCGCGAATACGCGCTTCGATATCGCCGCGTGTCTCGGCCATGGCCGACTGGCTGCCCAGAGCAACCAGCAGGCTTGTCAGTATCAGGGGTCGGATAACCATCAATATGGCCCACGTTGGTAAATAGACAAATGTTAGCGTCGTTCTATACAGGCGGCCGAAGTAAGTCAACTGCCAATATTCTGGTGACCGGCCGGATTGCGCGGGCAGGCCTTACGATTGACAATGGCACCTTGCCCGATAATGCGGGCTGACCAGTCAATGAGGCTTCTAGACGTGGTGAAGAGTGCCATGAAAGCAGTGAACGGCGCGCTGGGCGTGTTGATGTGTGTCGCGCTGCTGGTTGTATCTCCGGTGGGGTGGGCCGAAAGCGGCGAGCGTGTGCCTTCGGAAAGTGCTCTGAACGAGCGGCTGGCTGCACTGGAGTCTCAGGAGGGGGAGCTGACCGCCGCGCAGCAGCGCGAGCAGGCTGCCCTGGAAGCGGCGCTGCAAGCCCATGAGCGGCTCAAGGCGCTGGAGGAGCGACAGCGCGCGCTGGAGCAGCGCGTCAGTCAAGCCCCGGAGCAACTGCTGCAGCTGGAGCGTGAGCTTCGCGAGGCCGAAGAGGAGAGCCTGCAGCTCTCCGTGGATAGCTTGAGCGATACGCCGCTGGACGCACTGGAAGCTCAGCAGGGCAGTGCAGTGATCGAACTCCAGCAGCTACAGAGCCAGTTGGCTGAAGTCAATTCGCAGCTGTTGGCTGCGCAAACCTTGCCCGAACGTGCCCAGCAAGCCATCTCCGAAGCCTTGCAGCGGGCCGAGACCTTGCGCCGCGAACATGATACCCGAGAAGCGCTGCTGGCCGACCGCCAGCTATCCGCTCGCGAGGATGCGCAGTTGATCCAGTGGCGTCTGGAGCGTGCGCTGGCCGAGCAGGAAGTGTCCCTCAATCAGCGTGAGCTCAGTGCCAACAGTCGGCTGCGGGAACTGGCTCAGCAGCGGCGCGAGCTGTTGGCGTTGCAGATCGACCATCAGGAGCAGCGGCTGAACCTGCTGCAAGGGGTCATCGATCGTCAGCGACGCCTGCAGTCCGAGCAGGCGATTGCCGATGCCGCCCGGGATGATCCATTGATTGCCGAGGGGCATCCGGTGGTGCTCCGCGCCCAGCAGGTAAACCAGAACCTGAGCCTCGAGCTGCTGCGTGCCACCGACCGCGCCAATGGCATCGTGCGCGAAAACATCGAAGCCCAGCGCCAATTGGAGCTGGTGCGTCAGTTGCAGCGTAGTCTTGGTGAGCAGATGGAGGCCATTCGCGGTAGCCAGCTGCTATCCCGGATACTCAGGGAGCAGCGCCAGTCGCTACCGGTGATCGTGCCGCGTCGCGACCTGCAAGATGAAATTGCCGACTTGCGCCTCAAGCAGTTCGACCTGATACGCCAGCGTGATCAGCTGCGCCAGGGAGAACGCCTGGCCACTCAGCGGCTACAGGAAGCGGGCGTCGAGGTGACGCCTGGGCTGGTGGACTCCCTGACGCGGCTTTATCAATCTCGCCGTGAGCTGGTGGAGCAGCTCGAGCAGTCCTACGGCAGCCTGTTGAGCGCCGCCATCGAGCTGCAGTTGAACCAGCAACAGCTCTTGACCACCACCCACGAGCTGCGCGCCACCATCGATGAACAGCTTTTCTGGGTAGCCAACAGTCGTCCGCTGGACCTTAACTGGGTGCGCCAGTTACCCAATTACCTGCAGCAGGAGTGGCAGCAGGGCGAATGGCGTGCCGTGCTGCCCAACCGCTGGCAGGGCCTTGGCTGGGACATGCTGGTCGGTGCGCCGCTCCTGCTGCTAA
>NZ_LFGT01000012.1:185466-188066 GCF_002078115.1 Halomonas sp. BC2
GGGCTGGCGTTGCCCTGCGCACGGCAGAAGGCGCCCTGGCAATGGGGCTGGCGCCGGCCTTGCTGCAACTGAGCCTGAGCTGGGGGGTGATTGCCTTGGGCCGCCGCCTGCTGGTGCCCGATGGCGTTGCCGAGCGTCACTTTACCTGGGCACCCGCTTACAATGCTCGATTACGCCAGCTGCTCGGAGGGTTAGGCGTGGCGCTGGTTCCCGTGGTAGGGATTGCGGCCATGTCTGGGCAGGTGGAGACCCCGCTGGCCATGCGCCCGGTGGCCATGGGGCTGTTCATGCTGGGGCTGCTGGCCATGGCGTGGTGGTTGATGCAGCTGATTCTGGCCCACGTGCCTGTCTTTGGAGTGCGGCTGTTTCGGTTGATCCTGGGGCTGGCCATGGCCAGCGTACCGTTGGTGATGCTTGGGCTGGTGGCCTGGGGCTACGAATATACGGCACTGCGGTTAGTGGCGCGTTTTGCCATGACTCTTTACCTGCTGGGGCTGTGGGTCGTGGTGGAAGCCACGGTGGTCCGCAGCCTGGCGGTGGCCGCTCGCCGCCTGGCGTATCGGCGCGCTTTGGCGCGAAGGCGTGCCCAGGTGCAAGAGGGGGCCGAAGGCGGTCTCGAAGTGGTCGAAGAGCCGCCCCTGGACATGGAGAAGATCAATACTCAGTCGCTGCGGCTCTCCAAGCTCATTCTGCTGATCGGGTTCAGTCTGCTGCTCTACCTGGTCTGGTCGGATCTGCTGGCAGTGCTGGGGTATCTGGATCAGGTGGCGCTGTGGGACGCCGATGAGGGCGATCTGGTGGACAGCGCGCTCTCCCTTTCCGACTTTTTCACCGCGCTATTGGTGGTCGCCATTACCTTCATCATGGCGCGTAACCTGCCGGGGTTGCTCGAAGTGATGGTGCTGTCGCGGCTGGCCTTGAAGCAGGGCAGCGCCTACGCCATCAGCTCACTGCTCTCTTACACCATCGTGGGTACCGGGGTCGTCATGTCGCTGGCCACCCTGGGGGTTTCCTGGGACAAGTTGCAGTGGCTGGTGGCGGCGTTGAGCGTGGGGCTGGGCTTTGGTTTGCAGGAGATCTTTGCCAACTTCATTTCTGGCCTGATCATCCTGTTCGAACGCCCCATTCGAATCGGCGACACCATCACGCTGGGTAACCTGCATGGCACGGTCAGCCGTATCCGCATCCGCGCCACCACGGTGACCGACTTCGATCGCAAGGAGATCATCATTCCCAACAAGACATTCGTCACCGACCAGCTGATCAACTGGTCGCTGTCGGACAATGTCACTCGGGTGGTGCTGACCTATGGCGTAGCGCATGGCTCTGATTTGCCATTGGTGCATCAGCTGCTGCGCCAGGCCGCCGATGAAAACCCACGCGTGCTGGCGGACCCGGAGCCTCAGGTGTTCTACCTCAACTATGGCCCGCACAGCCTGAATTTCGAGCTGCGCATCTTCGTCAACGACTTGCTGGACCGGCTGTTTGCAGCCGACGAAGTGAACTGCCGTGTGGATGAGCTATTCCGCGAAGCGGGCGTGCGGGTGGCCTTCGAGCAGATGGACGTATGGCTTCACCGAGATCAAGGGGAGTCGGTGAAAGTACAGACCCGCAAGCCGCTGCCTCCTGCAAATCTGGGTTAAGGGGCCTCGTGACTGGCCAGCATCAGGAACTCCCGATTGCCGTCCCCGCCGGTGATCGGGCTCTCTTGCCAATGGGTGATGTGCAAACCGCAGGTCTGGCAGGCTGCACGTATCTTGTGCTCCACCTCGCTGTAGCGGGCTGGGTCGCGTACCACGCCGCGCTTGTCCAGCGCGCTGGGCTCCAACTCGAACTGCGGTTTGACCAGAGAGATAAGCTTTCCCTTGGCCGGTAGCAAGGCGGCGATTTCCGGCAGGATCAGCGTTTGAGAAATGAACGACACGTCCATGATGGCCAGCTCGATGGGGTATTGGCGCAGCACTTCCAGCAAGGCTGCCGAGGTGCTCATGTGGCGCGCATTCAAGCCTTCCAGGCACACTACCCTTGGGTCCTGGCGCAGCGCTTCGGCCAACTGGTCGTGGCCTACCTCGACACCCACTACATGGCGGGCTCCGAAGCGCAGGGCGCAGTCGGTAAAGCCGCCGGTGGACTGGCCCACATCCAGCACGCCCAGGCCCTCCAGCCGCATATCCAGCGTAGTGAGCGCTCCCTCGAGTTTAAGGCCTGCCCGGGAAGCGTAGCGCTCCTCGGGGCCCTCCTCGACGCGCAGTGATGTGTCGGCGGGCCACTTTTCGGAAGGCTTGGTGAGCGGGGTGCCGTCGGTCAAAAAGACACGCCCGTTCTTGATGAGGCGCTGGGCGCGGGTGCGTGAGCTGGCCAGCGCCTGGCTGACCAGCAGTTGATCGAGTCGTATCATGGCAGCGTATCAGGAGCGTTGAAAGACCGCGCATTATGTCATGTTGTGCCTGGCTCTGCCTGCAAGTCGGTGGGAGGGATTCGCGTAGCTCCCCAGCTGCGATGTAGATAGCCCTTGACGCGCTCCCGCTCCTCCTCGCTGACGGTGGCCTGTTTGCCGCTCTCCAGAGGATCGTAGTGGTAGATGTTTGACGTCCTCCCCG
>NZ_LFGT01000012.1:189332-194870 GCF_002078115.1 Halomonas sp. BC2
CCGTGAGAGACTGCTCGAAGGGCAGTGACGCCTCACCGAAGCGCTTGCCGTGAAACTCAGGATTGACCCAGCGGTGCGGGTCGCCTTCGCGGCCGATGCAGCGTCGGCCCATTTCCGCATAAATGCGTTCCAGGTGCGGGGCGACGACCAATGACACTGGGGCGAGGGGGAGCTCGCTGGCCACTCCCGCCACGCTCTCCTGGGAGGAGATGGGCTGGCCTTCGAAGTGCATGATGATCTCATCGCCCCGAGTGGCCCGGGTCACCTTTTGCAGCAGATAGTCCGGGTTGTTGTAGGCCCCAATCCGAGCCAGCAAATGAAGGGCGGGTGGGAATTAGTGGGCATTGATGATGTCTGCTAAGGGGCTGCCCGATGAGTGTGGTAGGCTACCCCGTTGTTGGATACGTTCAAGCGTCAAGAGGAACAGGCCAAGATGGCGGCCAAGCCGATCTACCGTGTGGTGGTTCACCAGCAGGGTGAAATTTGGGATTTATACGTAAGAGAGATCTTTCAGAGCGAACTCTGGGGCTTTATTGAAGTCGAGGAGTTTGTCTTTGACGATGCGTCGCGAGTGGTGGTGGATCCGGGAGCGGAGAAACTGCAGCGTACCTTCGAAGGTGTCAAGCGCAGCTACCTGCCGCTCAATGCCATTGTGCGCATTGACGAAGTAGAGCGTGAAGGCCCCTTGAAAGCGGTGAAAAGTGATGCTCGCGTCGCGGAGTTTCCTCGCCCCTTCCCGCTACCGCCCCGTGGGGAAGGGTAAGCGCCCAACACGCGCAACGCTATAGCGCTACGCAGGCTGGCTTCGTCGGTCAGCCGCGTTTTTTATGATCAGGACATGACGTCATGCAAGTAGAGAAATTTCGCAGGAATTGTTACGCCGCCGCCATGGGCGTGCTGTTGAGTGCCAGTGGCCAGTTAGCGTTTGCTCAATCCGATAGCCAAGCCTGGGTCAGTGATGAGCTAAGCACCTATGTGCGTAGTGGCCCCACAGATGGCTATCGCATTGTGGGAACGCTGAATGCGGGTGAGCAGGTCGACGTACTGGAAACCAGCGGGAACTACACCCGAGTGCGCAGCAACAGCGGCGACACCGTGTGGGTGCTGAGCAGCGAACTGCAGCAAACGCCCAGTGCTCGCCAGCAGTTGCCTGAGCTTCAGGCTCAGGTGGAAGAGCTGACCCAGGAGCTTGACGGCATCAACGATACCTGGGAGCAGCGGGTCTCTTCGATGACGGAAACCCTGGATGTCCGTGAGCAGCGCATTGCCGAGCTGGAAGCGCGTAATCACGAACTGGACGCCCAGTCCGAGCAGGCTCGCCGTCAGGTGCGTGCGCTGCAGGCCCGCCTGGATACCCAGGAAGAGGATCTGTTGATGCGCTACTTCATGTACGGCGGGGGTGTGGCCGGTGCAGGCCTGCTGGTGGGGCTGGTCGTGCCGCACCTGCCGCGTCGCCGCAAGAAACGTGACCGCTGGTTCTAAGCGTCTTGCTGGTCATCATCCATCACGGCCTGACGAGGTAAGTACCATGGACAACCCCTGGCGGTTGCGCTGGCAGGAAGGGCGCATTGGCTTTCATTTGGCGGCAACGCACGCCGCGCTGCCGCAGTACTGGCCCGAGCTGGGGGTGGAGGAGGGCGCCAAGGTCTTGGTGCCGCTGTGCGGCAAGAGCCTGGATATGCGCTGGCTGGCCGAGCAGGGGCATCCGGTGCTGGGCGTCGAGCTGGCCCCGGAAGCCATCGAGCAGTTTCTGGCCCAGCGGGAAGAGGGCGTTTCACGCTACCGCCAGTCAGGTTTCGAGGTGTTTCGTCAGGGGAGTGTCGAGCTTTGGTGCGGGGACTTCTTTCATCTGCATATCAAACAGGCTGCCGAAGTCGGGGCCTTCTATGACCGGGCGGCGTTGATTGCCCTGCCACCCGCCACTCGGGAGCGCTACGCGTTCCATCTGGCACAGCTGATACCGCCTGGTGCCAAGGGTTTGCTCGTCGCGCTGACCCATCAGGAAGGCGAAGCAGGGCCGCCTTTCAACGTGCCCGATCACGAAATAGAGCGCCTGCTGGCGCCCAATTTTCGCGTTGATCGGCTCTCTACGGAGCCCGCCGATGAGCGTGGCCGTCGCGAGAGCCTTTGGGCATTGGAGCGGCGCGGCCCTCGCGTGTGAGTTGACCCAGATCAGCGCGCCAGCAGGCGGCCCAGTTCCGGGTCGCTGAAGGCGCGGTTCAAACCATCGCTCAACAGGTCGTTCAGCATGCGGGTATTGCTGTCTTCACCAGGTTTGATGGCGTAGCCCTGCGTACGGCGTGAGGTATAGGTGCCGGTGTAGGTCGTGCCCTGATGCTGCGCGATGGCGCGGAAGACACCCTCGATACGGGCCTCGTCAATGAGCGGCTGGCCGCTATCGCCCCGCAGGTAGGCCAGGCTGGCGAGTTCCAGCGTCAGAGTGGGGCGGCCTTGGGCGGTTTCCCGGGTGGGATTGAAGCCCATGTCGCGCACCGCACGCTCTGCTTCGGCCTGAAGTTTCGGAATCAATTCATGTCGGTTGACGGTGATTTGCGCCGTCGACATGCTGCCGCCTGCCCGGGTGCCAATGACTTCACTCGGGCGGGCATCCACGGCCAACACGGTCACCTGTTGCCCGGAACCTACCTGCGGCACGTTGGCCGTACGGGTGGGGTTCAGCTGCAGGAACTGGGGGCTGGCGCAGCCGGCCAGCAGGGCGGTGGCCAACAGCGCACCGGAAATACGTAAAAAATGACGTCGAAGCATGGTCATCCTCCGCTATGGCTAAAATGCCAGTATAACGCGGGTAGCGCGTTGGCGGTATGTTCTAACTATTCGGCTTCAGGCTGGCGCACTGAATTTTCCGAGTACCGCTGCTGATATTCAGGATGGTGAACTAGGCTTTTTTTGAGAATCGGGGCTAACGATTAACCAAACGGAAAGTAAAACGATTAAAGAGCCGAGTAAGAATCCTATGGAAATCGTTTCATCAAGGATTAAAAAACCCCATAACACAGCGAAGGGTGGCACTAAGAATGTGACGGTGAGCGACCGTAACGGTCCAATATCCGCGATTAATCTAAAATAAAGAATATACGCTAGAGAGGTGCATACAAAACCAACGGCTAGGAGACTGATCCATACATCACCTTGAAGCCAATCGATGTTGGGGCTAGATGAAAGGTTCCAAAGCAAAAAGGGGGTTAGAAAAATGGTCGCGCCTATTTGACTGCCAAACGCCACTAGTGTTGGATCCAATCCGCCCTGTTGAGTTATCCATTTTCTAGTAAGAAACCCCGCAAACCCGTAACCAATAGTGGCAATGATACAGGCAATAACTCCAATTATAACATTACCTACAACATGTGACTCACCCACAGTAGTAATGACAGTGATGCCGATAATTCCTAGCATTACACCTACCCATTTTTTTATAGTTAAATGCTCACTAAAAATGAAGAAGCCGATCATAGCCCCCATTAAGGGTGTTGTAGCATTTAAAATGGCTGAATATCCCGCTGGGATAAAAGAGGCGGCTATACTGTACATAAGAAAAGGAATGCCAGAGTTTATGGTGCCTAATACTAATGTTTTTCCAAATTTTTCCTTATAATCCAGGCTTTTACGTATGCAAAAAATAATTGCTGCTAATCCTATTAATCCAAAAAAAACTCTGAAAAAAGCTGTATTAATTGCCCCTATTGCTGGCGAAGAGATTCGCATAAACAAAAAGCTAGCTCCCCAAATAGCAGCTAATGTAAGGAGCCGGGTGTAGTCTGAAACTCTCATTGTTCAGTCCTGTTTTAAACTATTGATTTTTTTCCAGATTTTATATTCAGAAAGTAAACAAATGCTGCAAGGTCTGAATCCAGCAGTTTGTGCAGAATTTTCATTCAAAAAAAAACGCGATAACTAGTGTATCCTCCTCTCTTTATGGCCGAATTAGCGGATCTGCACTCTAAAGTGCCATATATTTTTGTTTTATAATGACCGCCATACAAACCTGGAACGTCGCTTAGATAATAAGAGTTGCCATCGAATAATTTCCATTTTTCCATAAAGCAATACCTATAATATGATTTTAGCAATTAATATTAATTATTTTTTGTCATTTGCTTCATTATTGATAAGCCACTTTTTTCTCTCTATCCCCCATCGATACCCTGATAAATCACCATCAGTTCGAATTACCCTATGGCATGGTATAGCAACTGCAAGCCGATTAGCTCCACATGCTTGTGCAACAGCTCTAGTAGATTTGGGACTGCCAATGCGTTTTGCAATTTCAGAATAGCTGGTAGTTTCTCCCGGGCTAATCTCCATTAGAGCGTTCCAAACGCGTTCTTGAAATGCTGTTCCCTGAATATCTAACGGTAAGTCAAGGCCTATTTTAGGGTGTTCAATAAATCCAATAACTTGAGAAACAATTTGGTCAAAATCGTCTCTAGTAGTTAGCTCTGCAGAAGAAAACTGATCTTGTAGGTCCTTAATTAATTTTTCTGGATTATCTCCAATGGAGATAGTGCAAACTCCTTTTTTCGCTCTTTGCTACTAGTATTGAACCTATGGAGCATTCGCCTATTGAAAAAAGTATGTGGGCTCCATTGCCTCCTTTTTTAAAATTATTAGCGCTCATACCTAAGCATTTCTGAGCGTTTTCATAAAAGCGGCTACTTGAGCTAAAGCCTGATTCATATATGTCATTAGTTATTTTAGTGTCTTTGTTTCTTAGTTTGTTCCTAAGTTTTTTTGATCTTATGGCAGAGGCATATTTTTTTGGAGTAAGTCCAGTATGCTTTTTAAAAATTCGATGAAAATGAGTAGTACTTAAACCGACCTGTTCAGCCAGGGCTTCAAGCTTAGGCTGTTGGTCTGATGACTCAATAATTCTGCAAGCGTTGAGCACTAATTTCAAATGTCGACTGTTTAAATATTTTTTATCACATCCAGTGCGCCGATGGAGTCGGTAACCAGCACATTCAGCCTCCTCGGAAGTATTGAAAAAAACGACATTTTCCCTTTTAGGTAGCCTAAATGGTGCGCTAGGGTGCGCGTAAACTCCAGTGGTTTTGACAGCATATACAAAATGGCCATCTGCTCTTGAGTCGCGAGTCACAACTGCAGTCCATTTTGATTCATCAGAGGAATAAAAAATAATTACATTTTTAGTAGTTGCCATGATAGCTCCTATTTTCTTGCTTCCCAACAATAGTATTTACTCGAGGCCATTCAGAAAAAACCCGTTTCTTGCTATCATATTTTTATTTTAATAACATGTTGATTTTTAAATAATTAATAGGTCGACGTCACCTCCGGATTGAGTAACGCTACACTTTAGAGTCCGATCCTATGCTAAGGAGATGGGACATGAAGAAGCGTTTCAGCGAAGAACAGATCATTGGCTTCCTGGGCGAAGCCGAAGCGGGGCTGCCTATCAAGGAGCTGTGCTGTCGGCACGGCTTCTCAGAGACCAGTGACTATCTGTGGCGCAGCAAGTTTGGTGGTATGAGAATGCCTGATGCCAAACGGCTCAAGGAA
>NZ_LFGT01000012.1:195720-197391 GCF_002078115.1 Halomonas sp. BC2
GGGGAACTTGAAGCCGAAAATGGACGTTTGAAAAAGCTGCTCGCGGAGTCACTACTGGAGATGGAGGTCACTCGTGAGGCGCTGAGAAAAAATTGGTGAGCACCCCGGCACCCCGAGACGTGGTGCGTTTTATGGTGTCACGTGGCCTGAGCGAGCGCCGAGCGCTCCGTGTCATTCGTATGAGTGCCAGTGCCTTGCGCTACCAACCAGCCCCTGACCGCAATGCGACATTGCGTGAACGCATTGTTGCCTTGGCACACCGGCATCGTCGCTACGGCGCTGGCATGATCTACCTGAAACTGCGTCAAGCGGGTGAACAGGTCAATCACAAGCGCGTCGAACGGCTCTACGCGGCGGCTCGGTTGCAGGTAAAGCGACGCAAGCGTAAGAAGATTCCCTTGTCTGAACGCAAGCCCCTTGGCCGCCCTGGTGCCGCCAATCAGGTCTGGTCCATGGATTTTGTATTTGATCGCACGGCAGATGGACGCGTTATCAAGAACCTCATCATTGTCGACGACGCCACCCATGAAGCCGTGGCTATCGTGCCTGAACGTGCCATTGGTGGGTTGTCTTTAACACGGATATTTGACCATCTGGCTTTACAACGCGGGCTCCCTCACGCCATTCGTACGGATAACGGACTACCTACGGAGCTCACTCAATATGCACACAAAATCTCACTTCGTGCTCGGCATCGGAACACTTACTCACTACTCAGGCTCATAGGTCGCGACCAGATCTAAAGGGTGCTCACCATAGTGTAAAAGGGTCCAAATGACCCAACAGGACTTAAGGAAACGCTGCATAAATCCCGTCGGAGCTGCCTCGTAGCCACCGGCGAGGTAAAATCTGACCAGTCCAACATCCGCTGACAGAGCCACTCCGATGAAACAGATCTCATTCGCCCAGGCTGAGCACTAGCACAAGAAGAAAGTCACCCGCCACGAGCGGTTTCTTGCCCAGATGGAGGAGATGCTACCGTGGCCGCGGCTGATCGCAGCACTGTCGCCGTCCGACTTCCCGAATTCAGCGGGCAAGCGAGGCCGGCCACCCATTGGCCTGGAGCGCATGCTGCGCATCTACTTCCTGCAGCAGTGGTATGCCTTGGCCGATGAAGCGCTGGAGAATGCCATCTACGACAGCCGGGCCATGCGTGATTTCATCGGTATCATCTGACCATCGAGAGCGCGCCGGACGCGACCACTCTGCTTCGCTTCCGTCACCTGCTGGAGCAGCATTCCCTGACCCAGCGGATCTTCGAGGAGATCAACGCCAGCTTGGCCGAGCAGGGCCTGTTCATGCGCGAGGGCACCATCGTCGATGCCACCATTGTGGCGGCCGCCCTTCCACCAGGAGCAAGGCAAGGCAGCGCGATCCGGACATGAAGCAGACCAGGAAAGGCGGTCTGAAGGCCCACATTTGCGTCGATGCCGTCACTGGGCTGACCCACAGTGTTGCCGCCACGTCGGCCAACGTCGCCGATGTCACCATGACCAGTGAATTGGTCCGGGACGATGACAAACGGGTATACGGCGACGCGGGTTGCACCGGCATGTGGAGCTATCTGGGCGAAGAGAAGGATACCCCGGATTCTCGTTGTTGCATCGCCGCCAGGCGCAGCACTATTAAGAAGATGGAAGACAAGCCCAATGAAAGTGCTGTTGTTGGAAT
>NZ_LFGT01000012.1:197683-211742 GCF_002078115.1 Halomonas sp. BC2
CCCAATGAAAGTGCTGTTGTTGGAATACGAGAAAACCAAGGCCAGCATCCGTGCCAAGGTCGAGCACCAATTTCATGTCATCAAGAACCTCTTCGGCTACCGGAAGGCTCGCTACAAGGGACTGGCCAAGAATCAGGCGCAGCTGTTCAGCCTGTTCGCCCTCGGCAATTTGGTGCTGGCTCAGCGATGCGAAGGCCGAGTTGACGGGGCCGGTACGTCTTGAGTTTGGCCTGATAGCCGGATAACCCGCTTGGCAGGGAAAACCGACCACTTGAGGTGGTCAAACCGTGATCGTCGACGCAGTGATTGAGACACACTGAGCCCCTCAGTCGCTCGGAGCCGAATTGATCAGCGGTTCCTTAGGTTGTACTTTTATTTGACTTATTTTTTTCGATAAATAACATCATGCTATTGAAATTTAATGAATTTTCAGCTCGAGAAATCATCAATTATTTTTTATAATTAAAAAGAATTAAAAAAAATAATTCAAAAGTAAGAAAATAAATAAAAACTTAAAATACAAGTTTTTATTTAATTAATCCTAGCTAATAAAAATTACAAAGTATAAATTGTGAGCAAAAAAATATTGACCAGAAGAATATGGGTAGCTAAAAATAAATACACCGGAAACAAAAATTAGGACTTAGAAAATGAATTCAGAAATAAATAGTGCAAATATGGGATATGGAAATTTAGAAATAATGGAAAGAAAAGGGGTGCTAAGTCAATAGGAAATACACCTTGCTGCTGAAATGGATTCCCTAAAAGAAGATTCTCTTATTTATTTTAACGAACTATGCAATGTCAATATTAAAGCCGAGGTTGTAGTTGAAAAGGGCTTAGTGCATGGCAGTATTAGGGCAAGATATATGAGTGATGCTGCTTGTCTAGCTTTTAAAAAGCATGCAAAAAAATGATTTCTTTAAATGAATTATGATTAGGGTGTTGATGATGAAAACAAGTTCTATAAATAAACTTGAATCTAATTTTGATTCTGCGATTTTACGCTTAAAAGAGTTTTTGTCGATTGAATCTATTTCAACTGATATAAGTAAGTTAAGTGATTGTCATGCTGCTGCAGACTGGGTTTTTAATGAACTCAATAGTATTGGGTTTAGAAGCAAAAAGGTCGTTGAAGGTGGCTTGCCTGCTATTATTTCTCATGGTCCCGTTGTCAAAGGAGCTCCTCACGTTTTATTTTATGGTCACTACGATGTTCAGCCTGCAAATGATTTAGATGCATGGATCCTTCCTCCCTTTCAGCCCGATGTGGTTTATAGAAATGAAGTTAAAATTATTCATGGAAGAGGAGCTGCTGATGACAAGGGGCAATTACTCACATTTATTGAAGCTTGTAGAGCGTTATATGAATCTACAGGCATCCCTATTAATATTTCTTTTTTAATTGAAGGTGAAGAGGAAGTTGGCTCACCCTCAATTGAAAATGTAATTAATAAATATCAAAATGAATTAAAAGCAGATGTCGTGTTCATTAGTGATACTTCAATGGTTGAAGATAACACCCCTACCATAGGATGCCAGTTGCGGGGATTTTTGGGAGAAATCATCACAATTAAAGGGCCGTCTCATGAACTTCATTCGGGAGATTATGGTGGGGCTGCGCATAATCCAGCAGCATTATTAGTTCGGGCTATTTCTAAAATATATGAAGATGATGGATCGCTTAATCTTAAAGATTTTTATAAAGGAGTTGATGAAGTTCCCTTTGAAATTTTAAAAGATTGGTTAAAGCTAGATGCTTTTGCTGATTTTTACTTAGAATCTGTTGGCCTTTCTACTCCTTCTGGTGAAAAAGATAGGCATATAATTGAAAAAATTTGGTCACGCCCATGTTTTGAAATAAATTCTATCTTTTCAGGGCATCAAGGGGCTGGATTTAGAACAATTATTCCTTCTACGGCCACTGCCAAAATTAGTTTTAGGTTAGTTGATGATCAAGATCCTGATCATATAAGAGCTGTTTTTCGAAAACATATTCGCGAAAATATACCGGGTGATTGCAATGTTTTTTTTGAATCTTATGGAGCTGTAAAAGCTGTTAAAATGAATTGCCATAGCTCAGAGTTTGTGTTGGCTCAAGAAAAACTTAGGGAAGTATGGGGTAGGAAATGCGTTTTTGCTGGAATGGGTGGATCAATACCAGCAGTTAGTTCTTTCAAAAAACACCTAGGTTTAGACTCTATGTTGCTAGGTTTTAGTCGTTCGAATGATAATATCCATTCTGCTAATGAGAAATTTGATTATGAATGTTTTACAAAAGGGGCTTTGTCTTGGATGTTGATTTTGCAGGGAATGAAAGTTACTCCACCCGAATATGAAATATAGAGTATTGCCAATGAAATGCGTGGACTTGTTTGAGAATGGCGATATGAAGGTAATCAACTTGCTTCCACAGGACGGGGCAGCCTATTACCACGGCAAAATCCTAGATGCTTTTACTGCTGATATGTATTTAAGTAGGTGTGTTGGCGAACTAAGCTGGGAGCATGATCGCGCGTTTATTTACGGCAAAGAGATCGTTACAAAGAGGAAAATAGCCTGGTATGCAGATAAGCCGGTTTCTTATACCTACTCCGGCTACACAAAAAGGGCGTTGGTGTGGCCGGACTTTTTGCGTGAGCTTAAGAAGGTCGTGGAGACCCACTGCGGAGAGGGGTTTAATTCGTGCTTGGGTAATTTTTATAGTTCAGGTGAGGAAGGCATGAGCTGGCACAGTGATGCAGAAAAAGACCTTATTGAGAATGGTGCAATCGGGGCGTTGACCTTAGGCGGCGAAAGGAAATTCTCGTTTAAAAATAAGCAAACAAGGGAGAGTGTGTCGCTTACTTTAGAGCACGGCAGTCTGTTAATTATGCAAGGTACTACACAGCAAAACTGGCTACATAGCCTGCCTAAAACCAAGAAAGATATTGAGCCGCGGGTGAGCCTAACCTTTAGGCAAATGCGCTAGTCATTGGCTTTGGCAGAATCGATATCAGGCTCAAGGCTATTGATAAGGGGCGGGGAGACTAGGTCCTCCCGACCCCTATCAGTTAGTTGCCGCGATTAGGCTGAAAACTTAAGTGGTCGCGAGCTAAATCAGTTGCCCACGAGGGGCAACTGCCGTTGCATTAAGCGACGTGGCTTTGTTGCGTCGTTTTCAGCTCGGTCTCGGGGAAGCGTCGCCAGTGGCGGGGGTGAGCGAATAATCGCTGGCCGCGCTGCAGGTTCAGCCGTTCGAAGTCGGCATGACGCACGGTGGCCAGCCAGGGTTTGGCAAGCCAGTCCGCCTCCAGCTCGACCCGTACTTCGGCCCCCACAGGAGAAAGCGCGGTGACCGTGACAGGCAGGTGGCTTTCCGGGCTGGGTGCTTCAGCCAGGCGCACTTCGTGGGGGCGCAACAACAGCTCTTCGTCACCGTCCGGCAGGTCTACCTGCAGGCGCGCGTCTCCGCAGGTCAGCACACCTTGCTGCACGCTGCCCTCCAGGTGGTTCACGTCACCGAGGAATTCGAACACAAAGCGGTTCTTCGGCGAGCGGTAGAGGGTTTCCGGCGTGTCGATCTGTTCGATACGGCCGTTGCTCATCACCACGACGCGATCCGAAAGCTCCAGCGCCTCTTCCTGGTCGTGGGTCACGAATACGCTGGTGAAGTTCAGCTCATCATGAAGGCGACGCAGCCAGCGGCGAAGGTCCTGACGTACCTTGGCGTCCAGCGCGCCGAAGGGCTCGTCCAGCAGCAGCACGTCGGGTTCTACGGCCAGTGCCCTGGCCAGCGACACACGCTGCTGCTGGCCGCCCGAGAGCTGCGCAGGCAGGCGGTTGGCCAAATGCTGGAGCTGAACCATTTCCAGCAGCCGAAATACTCGTGCACGAATCTCGCCGCTGGAGGGGCGGCGCTTGCGCGGCATCACGGTCAGGCCAAACGCCACGTTGTCGTAGACACTCATGTGGCGAAACAGCGCATAGTGCTGAAACACAAAACCGATGCGTCGGTCACGCACGTGCACATGGGTAACATCACGATCGCCAAACAGAATCTTGCCGGGCGTTGGCCTGCGGTCAGCGCTCTCCAGTCCTGCAATGATACGCAGCAGGGTCGTCTTGCCCGACCCGGAGGGCCCCAGCAGGCCGACCAGCTCGCCCTCATGAATGTCCAGGTTGGTGGGTTCGAGGGCCTGGGTATTGGCAAAATGCTTGGCAATATTCTCTAAGCGAATACTCATACGAGTGCCTCCCGGCGCGATGCGCGCCATTCCAGGCCTGCCTTGGCCGCAAGGGTTAACAGGGCAATCAGCGCCAGCAAGGCCGCGCTGGCAAATGCCCCCACGGCGTTGTAATCCTGATAGAGCTGTTCGAGGTGCAAGGGCAGCGTATTGGTCTGCCCGCGAATAGCCCCTGAGACCACGGAGACCGCGCCGAATTCACCTACCGCGCGAGCATTGGTGAGGATGATGCCGTACAGCAGTGCCCAACGGATGTTGGGTAGTGTCACGCGCCAGAACGTGGTCCAGCCTGAGGCGCCCAGGGTCACGGCGGCTTCTTCTTCGCGGGAGCCCTGGGCCTGCATCAACGGAATCAGCTCCCGAGCGACGAAGGGGCAGGTGACGAAGATGGTGACCATCAGAATGCCGGGCCAGGCAAACATGAGCTGGATGTCATGGGTGTCCAGCCAGCTGCCGATCCAGCCATTGCGGCCGTAGAGCAGCAGGTAGATCAAACCGGCCACGACTGGCGAAACGGCAAAGGGTATGTCGATCAGGGTTTGCAGAATGCGGCGGCCGGGGAAGCTGAAGCGGGTCACCAGCCAGGCCAGCGCGACGCCAAAGACCAGGCAGACCGGAATGGTCATCAGCGCGATGACCAGCGTCAGGCCGATGGCGTGCAGGGTGAAGGTATTGGTCACGTTGGCCCAGAACACCGCCACGCCCTGAGAAAAGGCCTGAGCAAAAATGGCGACCAGCGGCAGCAGCAGAAACAGCGCCGACAGCAGCAGGGCGCTGACGATCAGTACGCGCCGCACCAGCGGCGCATCCCCTACGCGATGCATTAGCCTTTTCCTCCATGCAAGCGGCGCACGAAGCGCCCCTGCCAGATGTTGATGACCAGCAGCAGTGCCAGCGACACGAACAGCACCACTGAGGCGATGGCCGAAGCGCCTGCGTAGTCGTACTCCTGAAGCCGAACGAAGATCATCAATGCCGTGATCTCCGTTTCGTAGGGCATGTTGCCCGCGATGAAGATGATCGCCCCGAACTCGCCCAGAGAGCGCACGAACGCCAGCCCCGTACCGGTGACCAGCGCTGGCCACAGGTGGGGCATGATCACCCGGCGAAATGCCACGCTGTCGGTAGCACCCAGCGACATGGCGGCTTCATCGATCTCGGCGGGCAGGTCTTCGAGTACCGGCTGCACGGTGCGCACCACGAAAGGAATACTGGTGAAAGCCATGGCCAGGGCAATGCCGACCCAGGTATAGGCGACCTGAAAGCCCAGTGGTTCGAGCAGGCGGCCCATCCAGCCATTGCCGGCATACAGGGTGGCCAGGGTAATGCCCGCCACCGCCGTGGGCAGGGCGAAGGGCAGGTCCATCAGCGCATCCAGCAGGCGCTTGCCGGGGAACTCGTAGCGCACCAGCACCCAGGCCAGCAGCAGCCCGAAAACGGCGTTGACCAGCGCGGCCACGGCGGCAGCGCCAATGGTCACGGTGTAGCTGGCCACCACGCGGCCATCGGTGATGATGGCCCAGTACTGGCTGAGGCTGAGCCCCGCCAGTTGGCCAAACAGCCCGGTGATGGGCAGCAGCAGTACCAGCGAGATAAACAGCACGCTGATACCCATGGAAAGGCCAAAACCCGGCAGCACGCGTGTGCTGCCGGATCGCCAGAATGCAAGTTGGCTCATGGGGCTCCGTTAACGACGTTGCAGTTGATCGAGCAGTGCGCCACCTTCGAAATGCGCTTCCATGGCTTCTTCCCAGCTACCAAACACGTCTTCGACCTGCAGCAGCTCGGTCTCGGGGAACTGGTCGGCAAACTCGGCCACGACGGTCTCGTTATGCACTCGGTAGTTGAAGCCTGCCAGCAGGCGCTGAGCCTCTTCGCTGTAGAGGTACTCGAGGTAGCTCTGGGCCAGATCGCTGTTGCCGTTGCGCTCGGCGTTGGGGCCGACCACGGCGACCGGGAATTCGGCCAGGATGCTGACCGGCGGCACGATTACTTCATAATCGTCGCTGCCGTATTCGGTACGGATATTGTTGACTTCGGACTCGAAGCTGATCAGCACATCGCCAATGCCGCGTTCGATGAAGCTGGTAGTGGCACCACGACCGCCGGTGTCAAATACCGCCACGTTGCGCAGGAAGGTGCGCATGAAGTCCTGAATCTGCTCGTCGTCACCGTCGAAAGCTTGATCGGCGAAGCCCCAGGCGGCCAAATAGGTGTAGCGACCATTGCCAGAGGTTTTCGGGTTCGGGAAGACCATGCGGACGTCTTCCTGTACCAGGTCGTCCCAGCTCTCGATGCCCTTGGGGTTGCCCTTGCGCACCAGGAACGCGGTGGTGGAGTAGTAGGGTGATGCATTGTTGTCGAACGCCTGCTGCCAATCTTCCGCGACCAGGCCTGCATCCGCCAGCGCTTGAACGTCGGTGACCTGGTTATAGGTCACTACATCGGCGCGCAGACCCTGCAGAATGGCCCGTGCCTGAGCCGAGGAGCCGCCGTGAGACTGGCTGATGCCGATCTCTTCGCCGTGCTCTTCCTGCCACCAGGCCTGGAACTCAGGGTTGATGGCCGAAAAAAGCTCACGGGCGATATCGTAGGAGGAGTTGAGCAGCTCGCGCTCCTGGGCCACGGCGCTGGTGGAGAGCGTCATGCCGGCAACGGCGGTGCCGACGGCAACGGCCAGCAGGCTACGGCGCAGGCCGTTACGAAATAAGCCGGTACGAAAGAGAGTATTGTGTGTCATGGCAGGCTCCTGATAGCAGGGGGCGACATAGTCGCGATGGTGCTAAGGTTAAACCTGTCATTGTGGAATTACAATTGTGTTTTATATTCTATTTGTGAATATATGAGGAAGGTTAGGCAATGACGCATGCCTTTCATACCGCTCAAGGGCATCATCCTTGCGTGGGGCTGGGCGCAGCGCTCTGGTAAGATAGCGCAATACCGTTAATCCGCGCTAAGGACCCCATGATGAGCACTGCCCAGGATTTCTTGATTGCCCCTTCCATTTTGTCGGCCAACTTCGCCCGTTTGGGGGAAGAGGTAGATAACGTTCTGGCCGCCGGTGCGGACGTGGTGCACTTCGATGTCATGGACAACCACTACGTGCCCAACCTGACCATTGGCCCAATGGTCTGCAAGGCGCTGCGCCAGCACGGCGTGACCGCGCCCATCGATGTGCATCTGATGGTCAAGCCGGTGGATCGCATGATCAGTGATTTCATCGACGCGGGTGCGAGCTACATCACCTTTCACCCCGAAGCCTCCGAGCATATCGATCGCTCTTTGCAGCTGATCCGCGATGGCGGCTGCAAGGCCGGGCTGGTTTTCAACCCGGCAACGCCGCTTAGCTATCTCGATTACGTGATGGACAAAGTGGATATGGTGCTGCTGATGAGCGTCAACCCGGGCTTTGGTGGGCAATCGTTCATCCCGACGACCCTCGACAAGCTGCGCGAGGCGCGGGCAAGGATCGATGCTTCGGGCTTGCCGATCCGCCTGGAGATCGATGGGGGCGTCAAGGTGGATAACATCGCCGAGATTGCCGCTGCCGGTGCCGATACGTTCGTGGCTGGCTCGGCCATTTTCAATGCGCACCAGGCCAGCGACCCCCACGGATACGATAGCGTCATTCAGCAGATGCGAGCTGCGCTGGCCAGCGTCCGCTGATCGAGGCAGGCGCTCAATGTAGCTTCATGCGTGGCTTGAGGTAGCGGTTCAGTTTGTCTACCAGCCAGGCAAGACCCGTTTTTGGCGCGCCATGTATCGACAGCTGATGCATACGATACAAGGAAGCATACGCCTGGCGCGCCAGCCAGCCCTCCAGAAACAGCCCGCGAGAAGCGGAGCTGCGCATCAGGTTGCCCACCGCATCGTAGCGTGCCAGCGATACCAGTGAGCCGTGGTCACGGTAGTGAAACGCGGCCAGGGGTTTCTGTTCCAGGCAATTGATCAGGTTCTTCGCCAGTACCTTGGCCTGCTGATGGGCGGCCTGGGCGCGGGGCGGCACGGTGGCATCCTCGCCTTGTGGGCAGCTGGCGCAGTCGCCCAAGGCAAAAATGGCAGGGTCATCGACGCTTTGCAGGGTTTGGTGCACGGCGACCTGATGGCGCTTGTTGGTAGTGAGCCCCAGCTCGCTGAGGAACTCGGGCGCCTTGATGCCCGCGGCCCAGACGTTCAGGTCGGTATCGATGACTTCGCCATCATTGGTGACCAGATGATACTCCTTCGCCTCCTGAATGGCCGTGTTGACGTGCACGGTGACGCCAAGGCTTTCCAGCTCCTGCTGTACAGTGCCGCTGATGCGTTCGGACAAACCCGGCAGCAGGCGCGGCGCGGCCTCGATCAAGTGTACACTGATGGATTGGTGGTCCACCGCCGTCACCCCGTAGGCGTTCAACAGACGTGAGGCATCCAGCAGCTCCGCCGACAGCTCTACCCCTGTGGCGCCACCGCCGACGATACCGATGGTGAGCTGGGCATGTTGGCGCAGCGATGGGTCGGTGTAACGCAGGAAGGTGTTGATCATGTCCCGCTGGAACGCCTTGGCCTGCTGGGGCGAATCGATGAAGTGGCAATGCTCGGCCACGCCCTGAGTGCCAAAGTCGTTGGAAACGCTGCCCAGTGCCAGCACCAGGTAGTCATAGGTGATCTGCCGAGCGGGCAGCACTTCTTCGCCCTCTTCATCGACGATGGCCGCCAGGTGAATCACCTTCTGTTCACGATCCAGCCCGCTCAGCGAGCCCCGCTGGTAGCGATAGTGATGGGCGGTGGAGTGGCCACGATAGTCCACTTCGTCCATGCTCGAGTTCAACACGCCGGTAGCCAGCTCATGGAGCAGCGGTTTCCAGACATGGGTGGCGTTACGGTCCAGCAGCACGATCTCGGCGCGTTTTTTCTTGCCCAGCGTGTGCCCGAGCTTGGTGGCGAGGGCCAGGCCTCCGGCGCCGCCGCCCACAATCACGATTCGGGGAGTGGCCATTGCTCTCTCCTTGGCTAATATAGCCTCAGCATAGAAGCTTCCACGTGGTATGGGTAATCCCAGGCCGATAAGATGATAAAATTGATCGAGATTATCGCGTCCAGTGCCATGACCAAGGAGCCCGTGTGCATACCATTCTGCAGCAGAAGCAACTGATCGCCTTCGACCTCGATGGCACCTTGATCGATTCCGTGCCCGACCTGGCCGTGGCCGTACAGCAATCCATGCGGGAGATGGCGCTGCCGCTGCCGGGTGAGCAGCAGGTGCGCCACTGGGTAGGCAACGGTGCACAGGTGTTGGTGGAGCGTGCACTCAGTTGGGCGACTTCGTCAGCGCCGGAGCCGGGGCTTGTCGAGGCTGCGCTGGCGGCGTTCATGCGCCATTATGCGGCGGCGCCCAACGCACGCACCGTGCTGTACCCGCACGTGGCGCAAGCGCTGCAGCAGTTGCATGACGCAGGCTTCACGCTGGCACTCATTACCAACAAGCCCGAGCGCTTCATTGCGCCCATTCTGGAGCATTTCGAACTGCTGGCGCTGTTTGCCCACTGCGTGGGTGGCGACTCGCTGCCAGAGAAAAAGCCCAGCCCCGCACCGCTGCTACATATCGCACGTTTGTTGGACGTTGCGCCGAGTGCCTGCGTGATGGTTGGAGACTCACGCCACGATATCGAGGCGGGCAAGGCAGCGGGTTTTGCCACGGTGGCGCTGCCTTACGGCTACAATCACGGCGACCCCATCGAACAGAGCCAGCCGGATGTGCTGATCGAGTCCTTGGCTGAGCTGATCGGCTCTGACGCTTAGGCATCAGTGATCGGCGCGGGCGCCCCCCAGCGCCTCATGCAGCAGCTCGGCGTTGTGCAGCAGCAAGGCAGGGTAATTGTAGGCAGGGCCATCGGCCTCGCTGAGCGTATCGATGTAGAGCGGGCCTGCCAGGGCCAAGCCTGACTCTCTCGCCAAGGCGTCCATGTGAATGTCGGGCACCGTGCTTTCATAAAAGAGCGCAGGCGGACGCTGCTCGGCGAGCTGTATGCTCATCGCCTCCATGGCCGATGCGCTGCCCTGGGTTTCGCTATTGAGGCCCCAGATGGCGCTGTACTCGAACTCGTAGGCGCGGGCAAAGTAGCCCATCGAGGCTTCGCTGGTGATGAGGGTGTGGTTGGTCTGTGGGATGCCCTGCAGCCGCTCTCGTACCTGCTGGTCCAGGGCCAGCAAGGCTTCCCTGGCTTCAGCGGCGCGTTGCTGGAAGGCGTCGGCCTTGCTCGGGTAGCGTTCGCTCAGCGTCTCGGCAATCACATCGAGGTAGGCGGCAGCGCCCTTGGGGTCCATCCACATATGCGGGTCGGGGTTGCCCTTGTACTGGCCCATGGGAATGGTCAGCGGCGACATGGCCGCGTTTTCCGCCAGAGCAGTCAGTGTCAGTGTGTCATCCGCCATGGCCTGTACATGGCGCAGCCAGGGCTCCAGGCCATAGCCGTTGTAAAACACGATATCGGCCTCTTCCAAGGCCAGCACGTTGGGGGGCGTCAGTTCCCAGCGGTGAACATCCTCACCGGGTGGTACGATGGTCACAATGCGCACGTCACTGCCT
Organism: Halomonas sp. BC2; assembly: GCF_002078115.1. Classification (NCBI taxonomy): domain Bacteria; kingdom Pseudomonadati; phylum Pseudomonadota; class Gammaproteobacteria; order Oceanospirillales; family Halomonadaceae; genus Halomonas; species Halomonas sp. BC2. The sequence goes on from NZ_LFGT01000012.1 coordinate 208,478, forward strand.
GCCACGCGTTTCACCAGGTCCTCGATGATCGAGAACGATGCAATCACGTTGATGGTGGCGGTCGCGAAGGCGGGAGGGGCAGCAAGCAGTGCCAAGAGCAACAGCGTGATCGTCCCAGGGAATCGCCTATCCATGTCACGCTCCTAACCCGTAAAAAAACAGCAGATCATAAAGAGTGTTGGGCAGTGTTGCCAGTGTCGGCCACTTCCTATGCAGGGTAGTCGATGAACGCTGCCCCGCCTATTCAGCGAGTGGCCGGGGTGTCCTGCTGCCTTGGCATTAGTCACCGCTAGCCACTGCAAGTAGGCCTTTGGTTGGGGTATCATGCCAGCATGTAGTTCTATGGGTGTCATGGAGTCAGTGGGACGATGGCGAAGGCAATGCAACGGGTATTGATGGTCGATAATTACGATAGCTTCACCTTCAACATCGTCCAGTACCTGGGTGAGCTGAATGCCGAGGTGATGACCTACCGCAACGATGAGATCACCTTGGCGCAAATGGAAGCACTGGCGCCTACCCATCTGGTGATTTCGCCGGGGCCATGTACCCCGAATGAGGCGGGCGTCTCGCTGGCTGCCATCGAACACTTCGCGGGCCGACTGCCCATTCTTGGGGTTTGTCTGGGTCATCAGGCCATCGGGCAGGTATACGGTGGTAAGGTGGTGCGCGCTCCTCAGGTGATGCACGGCAAGACATCTGCGGTGGTACATGGTGGGGCCGGGGTGTTTGACGGTCTGGAAAATCCGCTGGAAGTCACACGCTACCACTCGCTGGTGGTCGACCAGCACAGCTTGCCCGACTGCCTGGAAGTCACCGCCTGGACCGCAGAGAGTGACGTGACGCCGGGGCTCATCATGGGGTTTCGTCACCGCACCCTGGATGTCGAAGGCGTGCAGTTTCATCCCGAGTCGATACTCACGCGCCAGGGCCATGCGTTATTGGCCAATTTCTTGCGACGCGGCTGATCGCCAAATTCATACGCTTTAGGGGCTTATCTGCTCATGCAAATGCGAGACGCAATTAACGCGGTGATGCGCCGCGAAGACCTCTCTTTCGATGCCATGCACGCGTTGATGCGCCAGATCATGACCGGCGAGGCCTCCGATGCACAAATTGGCAGCCTGTTGGTAGGGCTGGCCATGAAGGGTGAGAGCGCCGAGGAGATCAGCGCCGCCGCCCAGGTGATGCGCGACCTGATGAAGCGCGTCACGCTGCATGCCGATAACGTGGTGGATATCGTCGGCACCGGTGGTGATGGCGCCAATCTGTTCAATGTCTCCACGGCGGCCAGTTTTGTGGCGGCGGCAGCCGGTGCCCATGTGGCCAAGCACGGTAATCGCAGCGTTTCCTCGTCATCTGGCAGTGCGGACCTGTTTGATATCGCGGGCATCTACCTTGATTTGAAGCCGGAACAAGTGGCGCGCTGTATCGAGCAGGTGGGGGTCGGCTTCATGTTTGCCCCCAACCACCATCCGGCCATGCGCTATGCGATTGGGCCGCGTCGTGAAATGGGCGTGCGCACGCTGTTCAATATTCTTGGCCCGTTGACTAACCCGGCCGGTGCGCCCAATCAGGTGCTGGGCGTGTATTCCGCCGAACTGGTGCCGCTGATGGCCGAAGTGCTGCGCAAACTGGGCAGTCGCCACGTGATGGTCGTCCACTCCGATGATGGCCTGGACGAAATTTCCCTGGCAGCCCCCACCCAGGTGGCCGAGCTGAAAGAGGGTGAGATCTCCCGCTACACCATTGCCCCCGAAGCGCTGGGCATCGAGCGCCAGAGCCTGGCGGCGCTGAAAGCCACCAGTGCCGAAGATAGCCTGCGGTTAGTAAAGGCATCCCTGAGTGGCGAAGGCGCCGCGGCAGATATCGTGGCCCTGAACGCCGGTGCCGCGCTCTACTGTGCCGGCATAGCCGACAGCTTGAAAGAGGGCGTGATGGTGGCCCAGGATGCGCAGGCCTCCAAATTGCCCCTCGAAAAGCTCAGAGAGCTTTCGCACTTCACCAGTGTTTTCAAAGGATGATCAACGCCATGACAGAGCAGGCTACTCCCACCATTCTCACGCGCATTCTGGCTCGCAAGGACCAGGAGGTCGCCGAGCGCGAGCAGGCGGTTTCCGAACAGGACCTGTTGGCACTGGCGGGTCAGCAGAGCGCGCCGCGCGGCTTCATCGAGGCGTTGAACCAGCGCATCCAGGCGGGTGACCCTGCGGTGATTGCCGAAGTGAAGAAGGCGTCCCCCTCCAAGGGAGTCATGCGCGAGAAGTTCCACCCTGCCGACATAGCCCGCAGCTATGCCCAGGGCGGCGCCGCTTGTCTGTCGGTGCTCACGGATGCCGACTTTTTTCAGGGCCACGAAGATTATCTGATCGCCGCGCGGGATGCCTGCGAACTGCCGGTCATTCGCAAGGACTTCATTACCCACGGCTATCAGGTGACGGAAGCGCGAGCCATTGGCGCAGACTGTATCCTGCTGATCGTGGCGGCGCTGGACGATGCGAAGCTTCGGGACCTGCATCAGCAGGCCAACGCCATGGGCATGGACGTGCTGGTCGAAGTGCACGATGCCGATGAACTCGAGCGTGCTCTGGCGCTGAATCTCAAGCTGGTCGGCATCAATAACCGCAACCTGCATACCTTCGATACCCGCCTGGATACCACACTGGACCTGCTGACGCGCATTCCGGACAGCGTCACCGTGATCACCGAATCGGGGATTCATACCCGTGACGATGTGGAGCGCATGCGTGATCACGACGTCAACGGTTTTCTGGTAGGGGAAGCCTTCATGCGTGAAGAGGACCCGGGCCTTGCATTGAAGCGTCTGTTTTTCTGATCCTGGGGGTCGAAAAAGCGCTGCGGAAAGCGGTTTTCAGGAGAGCTGCCGATGTTTCAGCGTCGCCTGCTGGTGGCACTGTTGGTGTTGATCATGCTGACCCTCGCTCAGGGCGGCGTGGCCGTGTGGGCCATCGACGGCGCTCGGCAGAAGGTAGAGCTGGGCAGGCTTTCCAGTGACCTTCACGCGGGTTTTCTGGCGTTTTCCGACAGCAAGAACCAGCTGCGTACCTGGCTGGCCAACGCTCAACAGGGCGGCCAGCCAGCCGACGTGCAAGAGCGCGATTTCATTCTTCACGAGATGCACACCCATCTTGAACGTTTGCATGTCAACAGCGACCGCCTGGCGGCCAGGATGCAGCCCTCCAGTGAGCTGACGGCTGCGCTGGTCGAGGAGCGCCAGGCGGCGCTGGCGACCTTCGATAAACTG
>NZ_LFGT01000012.1:211959-221070 GCF_002078115.1 Halomonas sp. BC2
GTTGGAACCGAAGGTTTGAATTCAACCTTCGGTCCAACATTTTGCCCGCGCCCTGCAGCGGCCCATCCTCGAACTGGTAAACGGCGCCCAGGCGTTTCAGCGCGGTGATCTTGCCTATCGGCTGGATGAGCGCATGAGCGATGAGTTCGGCCATGTCGCTACCCGCATGAACCTCATGGCCGACGAGCTTCGACAGCATCGCCAGGCGGAGCAGGACCGCCAGCAGCATTTGGAAGATCTGGTAGCGGTGCGTACTCGGGAGCTGGCCACGGCACTGGATAGCCTGCGCCAGCTGGGCCAGCAGCGCCAGCAGCTGCTGGAGGATATCAGCCACGAGCTGCGCACCCCCACCACGTCGATTCGTGGTGAAGCCGAGATCACCCTGCGCGGCGGCATGCGCAGCGAAGCCGAGTACCGCCAGGCCCTGGAGCGAATCGCCAGCGATGCCAAGCGGCTTTCGGACGTGATCAGCGACCTGCTGACCATGGCGCGCAGCGATATCGTCGAGTGGCAGGTGAAACGCCAGCTGCTGGACCCCTGCGTGCCGCTGGCCGATGCCATGGAGCAGGCTTCGACGTTAGGCAGATTGCGTGGTATTGCCCTCCAAGGAGACGTCACTGCCCAGGCCACGGTGCTGGGAGACCCTCAGCGGTTACAGCAGATATGCGGTATTTTGCTGGATAACGCCGTGCACTATTCCCATGCGGGGGGCATGGTGGAAGTGAGCGCTACCACTGAGGTGCTGCAAGGCAAGCAAGTGTGGGTATTGCGGGTGCGTGATGATGGTATCGGGGTGGCGGAAGACGAGCTGCCGCGGCTGTTCGAGCGTGGCTATCGCGGCGTGAAAGCGCGCTCGCACCGCCCCGATGGGCAAGGCGTCGGGCTGGCCATTGCCATGCTGTTGACGCGTTTACATGGAGGTACGCTCAGCCTGGGGGCAGCCCCTGCTGGCGGCTGTGAGGCGCTGCTGCAGCTGCCGGTGCACGCCCAGGCTGGCCACGCGCTGAGCGTCATGAGGTAATCAGGATGCATATAGTCGTCATCGAAGATGACCCCAGGATTCGCGACTTCTTGAGCAGAGGCCTGGCGGCCGAAGGTTATCAGGTAGAAGCGTTCAGTGAAGGGCAGGTGGCGCTGCTGCACCTCGTGCAGTGTGCCCGGGAGCCCGATCGGCAGCCGGTGGTCATTCTGGATAGGCTGCTGCCGGACATCACCGGCACCGATATCTGTCGCAGCTTGCGCACGGCGGGGGTGGCGTTCCCCATTCTGATGCTGACCGCGCTGGACAGCATCGAGGACCGTGTCTCGGGCCTGGAGTCCGGGGCCGACGACTATCTGGTCAAGCCGTTTGCCTTCGAGGAGCTGCTGGCGCGCATTGCCGCCCTGCAGCGCCGTTCCTTGGGCCATTCGGCAAGCCAGGAAGTGAACGAGCTGCGGGTGGGCGACCTGTGCCTGAACCGTGAGCAGCGTAGCGTGACCCGGGGCGGCCAGCGGATCGAGCTGACCCCCAAGGAGTTGGCGATCCTCGAACTGCTGATGAGTACGCCCGGCAAGCTGTACAGCCGAGAGCGCATTCTGGCCAGTGTCTGGGGTGCCCACGAAGACCCGCTGACCAATATCGTCAATGTCTATATTCGGCGGCTGCGAAGCAAGCTGGACGTGCACGGCGCAGGGGAGTCGTTGATCACGACCCAGCGCGGTTTTGGCTACCGTCTGGACCCCGCGCCCTCCCCGTGACTACGTGGTTATTCACCTTGTATTCATCTAAAACTCGCGCTCTGTTAATACTCTGGTGACCTGAATGTAAGTGTTGGCCCCGTATAGTGAACGTCATCCCTGTTGCATGTCACGTCGCAACAGCTGTAACCGTCGAACACACCACGGAGACGACACCATGTTGAAAAAAATTCTACTCGGTACCGCATTAGGGCTTGGCGCCGCTTCTTTGGCCCAGGCCACCGAAGTAACCCACCTGGGGGGAGACATTACCCCCGAGCAGGTGAAGCAGGCTCAGCAGGCGTGGGGTGAGGCGCTGGTGGCGATTGCCACCACCTATGAAAACGACGGCATCGATGCGGCCCGCGAACTGGCCAGCACGATCATCGATGAAGCCTACGGCTATGAGATGGGCCCGGTGCTGTTCAAGCCCACGCTGGCCAGCGAGCCACAAACCTTCCGTACCACGGCTGATGGCGCATTGGCCTACTTCGTGGGCCATAGCGATGAGTTCGCAGAAGACAGCGGCTTTGCGCTGAAAGGCTGGCAAGCGGTTGAGATCGACAATGCGGCCATTTTCATCAGTGGTGATACGGCTCTCACCATGGGCCATGTGGCCATGACCGACAGCGACGGTAACGTCACCACGGTCGACAAGACCTGGGGCTATCAGTTGGATGACGAAGGCAACCTGCGCATCGTGCTGCACCACTCTTCGCTGCCTTATCAGCAGGAAGAGAGCTAACGGATTAGCGGCGAACGCCTGAAAACCAAAGGGCCTGCTGAAGACAGCAGGCCCTTCGCGTTGCGGTTCGAGGCGGTTATTGGCTACGCAGGCAGTGGAGCAGCGCCTGAAGCGGATGAGCCAGCGTTTGCGCTGAGTAACGCTTCACCTGGCTACGGCACGAGTACCCGGTGGCCAGCAGCTTGCCTGCGTTCTCTTCGGCCTCTACCTGAGGCTGCCAAGACTGGGCGTAGATGGTTTTGGAGGTGGCGACGTTACGGCTTTCATGGCCGTAAGTACCCGACATGCCGCAGCAGCCCGTGGTGGCCAGCTCCAGCTGCAAGCCAAAGGCAGCAAACACCTGCTGCCACGCTTTGGGGCTGCCCGGCGCGTTGGTTTTTTCGGTGCAATGGGAAAGCAGCTTGTAGCCCGGGTCATTCAGCTTCACCGGGCTGGGATTGAGCGTGTTGACACGGGTAGCAAGCCACTCCTGCAGCATCAGCACCGTGGGCACCTGTTCGCTGCCCAGCGCTTTGACGTACTCCTGGCGATAGGTCAGCGTCATGGCTGGGTCGATGCCTACCATGGGCACGTCGAACTCGCTCAGCGCCCGCAGGCGCCTGGCCTGCTTGGCCGCGGTGCGCTCGAAGGCACCTAAAAAGCCTTGTACGTGGAGCGGCTTGCCGTTGGCGGAAAACGGCATCACGAACACGCGCAGGTTCAGCCGCGACAGCAGCTCTACGACATCCATCACCAGCCTGGCTTCGAAGTGAGTCGTGAACGCGTCCTGCACGATGATCACGCTCTGCGCGCGCTGCTGCTCGGTGAGCAGGGCCAGTGATGTAGGCGTGGCTTCCGCCACCCCCCAGGCGCGCAGCTGCTTTTTCACGCTGGCCCGGGAGAGCGTGGGGGAGTCGCTGATACCGAGCCCTTTGTGCATCAGTTGGGTGACCCAGCGCTGCCCCAGGGCGGCGTTGTACAGAGGGGCGATCCTGGTCAGCGCGGGCAGCATGAACTCGGTGCCCCCGATCACATAATCGCGCAGCGGTCGCAAATAGCGGCCGTGGTAGACCTCCAGGAACTGCGCGCGGAACTGAGGCACGTTCACCTTGATCGGGCACTGGCCCGCGCAGGACTTGCACGCCAGGCAGCCTGCCATGGCATCGTACACTTCGTGGGAGTAGTCGTGGTGCTGCTGACGGCTGAGGGTGTTCATCACTCGCCTGGGAAAGCTCTTGATAAAGCCCCAGCTGCGTTCGGCTTTCTTCTTGCGCGACTCTTCGACCACGTCGATGCCTGCCTGAGACTGCAAGCGCAGCCATTCACGGATCAGGCTGGCACGGCCTTTGGGAGAGTGTCGGCGGTCGCGGGTGGCCTTCCACGACGGGCACATGGGGTCGTCCACATCGTAGTTGTAGCAGGCGCCGTTGCCGTTGCAGTAAACCGCTGCGTCGTAGGCCTGCCAGGCGCGTTCGTCGATGGTGCGGTCCAGCTGGCCGCGCATCGTCACGCCATCCACTCGCAGCAGCTCCGGGTCGCTCTGTCTGGCGATCAGCGGGGCATTTTCAGCGGGCGAGGCGATCTTGCCGGGGTTGAGCTGGTTATGCGGATCGAAGGCCGCCTTGATCTGTTGCAGGCAAGGGTACAGCTCACCAAAGAAGGTGGGGCCATACTCCGAACGCACGCCCTTGCCATGTTCACCCCACAGCAGCCCGCCATATTTCTGGGTCAGGGCGACCACTTCATCGGAAATCTCCCGAATCAGCGCTTGCTGCTCGGGGTCTTTCATGTCCAGTGCCGGGCGCACGTGCAGCACCCCCGCATCCACATGGCCGAACATGCCGTAGGAGAGCTGGCGAGCATCCAGCGCTGCGCGGAACTCGGCGATGAACTCGGCCAGGTGTTCCGGCGGCACGGCGGTATCTTCCACGAAGGGTAGCGGGCGCTTTTCTCCCTGCACATTGCCCAGCAGGCCCACCGAGCGCTTGCGCATGGCGTAGACTTTCTGAATTTGTGGGCGGCCTTCCGCCAAGGTGTAGCCCAGCCGCTCGACGCGGGTGTCCTGGCCAAGGTGCCGGGTGAATGCCGCCACTCGCTCGGCCAGCGTATCGGCGTCGTCGTCGTTGAACTCGATCAGGTTGATGCCCTGTATGGGCGTGCTGCCCGCCGGGAAGAACTCGGCCACGCTGTCCCAGACGAAATCTTCCATGGCCAGCTGCAGCACCGTGTCGTCCACGGTCTCGATGGAGGTAGGGCGGGCGCTACTGGCCATCAGCGCCTTGGCATCGCGCAGCGCATCCATGAAGCTGGCATAGCGAACGTTCACCAGCGTTGCGTGCTTCGGAATCGGCAGTACGTTCAGCACCGCCTCGTTCAGGAAGCCCAGCGAGCCTTCGGAGCCACACAGCAGGCTGTTCAGGTTGAGCTGGCCGTCCTCACGCAGATGGGCCAGGTCATAGCCGGTCAGGCAGCGGTTGAGCGGGGGGAACTTGGCGTCGATCAACGCCTTCTGCTGGTCGATGATGGTGGCAGCGGTACGGTGTACTTTCCCCAGTACGCCTTTCTCGGCCAGTGCTTGCTGCTCCTCTTCCTCGCTCAGCGGGCGGCTGTGCAGGTGCTGCCCACCGAGCAGGATGGTATCCAGCGCCAGTACGTGATGGCGGGTCTTGCCATATTCGCAGCTGCCCTGACCGCTGGCATCGGTGGAAACCATGCCACCGATGGTGGCCCGATTGGAGGTCGACAGTTCGGGGGCGAAAAACAGCCCGTGGGGTTTCAGAGCGGCATTCAACTGGTCCTTGACCACTCCGGCCTGCACCCGCACTTGCCGTGCTTCCACGTCAATCTCGAGGATCTGGTTCATGTGGCGGGAAACGTCCACCACAATGCCGTCGGTCAGCGATTGGCCATTGGTACCGGTGCCGCCACCTCGGGGGGTCAGCACCACTTCCCGGTGGGGCAGCTCGGCAGCCAGCTTGGCCAGGCGCTCCAGGTCTTCGGCGTGCTTGGGGAAGACCGCTGCCTGGGGCAGGCGCTGATAAATCGAGTTATCGGTGGCCAGCACGGTGCGGTTGGCGTAATCCGGGGCGATTTCGCCCTCGAAACCGCAGGCGCGCAGGGCGTCGAGGAAGCGGACGTAGTGGCCCTTCAAACGTTCAGCGGGGGCCGTGCGGGTATCCAGAGATGCAATCATGGTGAATCGAGCCGTCACTGCTGGGGGCGAATAGGGGAATAGCGTACTTTACCCCAGCTATTCCAGGCGTGCATCTTGCCTGGCCGTTGGCGCTGGCGAGACCGAGAGAGCGCGCCGGTGAGCGGCCATGAAAAAGCGCCCGCCGCCGTGGGCGGTGGGTGCTCGATAGGCATGTCTTGACGCGCATGCCCTGACGTTCATGTCGCTATCAGGTGCGGCTGTTGTTGTAGGTCTCTTCGTTGAGCTCGCCTTCGCTTTTACCGACCAGGGTGGTGACCATCAGGTCGCCCGCCACGTTCACACTGGTGCGGGCCATGTCCAGGATGCGGTCAATACCGGCAACGACGGCGATGGCTTCCAGCGGCAGGCCAATCTGCGCCATCACGATCGACAGCATGATCAAGCCTGCGCCAGGCACCCCCGCGGTGCCAATCGAGGCCAGGGTGCCGGTAGCGACGATCATGGCGTAATCCACCATGGTGAGGTCCGTGCCGGTCATCTGGGCAATGAATAGTACCACCACCCCCTGGTAAAGCGCCGTGCCATCCATGTTGATGGTGGCCCCTACCGGCAGCACGAAACCCGAGACGCCTTCCGAGACCCCCAGATTTTTCTGGGCACAGCGAATGGACACCGGCAGCGTGCCCGCCGACGACGCCGAGGAAAACGCCACGACGATGGCATCGAGGCTGCCTTTCAGATAGCGCACCGGGTTCAGGCGGCCAATCAGCGAAATGAATCCGGAGTAGACCACCAGCACGTGCAGGATGCTGGCCAGATAGACCACGCCAATCAGCTTGGCCAGCGGCAGCAGGATCTCCAGCCCGTATTGCCCGGAGACGTGGGCGATCAAGCCGAACACGCCAAACGGGGCAAACGCCATGACCAGCCCGGTCAGCTTGTACATGGCCTCGGCGAAGCTGTCGAAGACCTTCATGACCGGCTCGCCTTTCTCACCGATCAGCGTCAGCGAAATGCCCAGGCCAATGGCAAACACGATGATTTGCATGATGTTGCCGTTGGCCAGCGCATCGATGGGGTTGCGCGGCACCAGATTGATCAGAATGGACATCAGTGATGGCGCCTCGTTGGGCGACACCTCTGCGTCGAAGCTCAACCCCACACCGGTGCCCGGCTGCAGCAGCGTCGAAAGAATCAGGCCGATACTGATGGCAAAGGCCGTGGTCACCAGATACAGCGCGATGGTTCGCGCGCCGATACGGCCCATTTTCTGCGGGTCGCGCATGGAGGTGATACCCACCACCAGCGTCGAAAAGACCAGCGGCACGATCAGCATCATGATCGCGTTAATGAAAATATCACCCAGCGGCTTGAAGATGCTGGCCGTCTCGCCCAGCAACGCCCCGGCCAAGATACCCAGCGCCAGGCCCGCCAGAATTTTCTTCCACAGCGCGATACCGCGCCACCACGCAAACTTTCCCTGCTGTGCTGTTTCCTGCACGGCGATTCTCCTGTTAGGTCACCATTATTAGCGATTCGTAAAGCGAATCGTCGCGCACTCCACTACTTTTGGCTAATAAGAGGAGGTTGCAAGGCTGTGTTTGATTCTTCTTTAAGAGCATGGGTATAGATTTTAGCTTCATAAGGCACTGAGCTAATCAAGGCCTTATCTGAAACTTAAAAAGTAGATTTTCACCATTGATCAGGTGATATGCCAGTAACACGAGTATCTATTCTCCCTATGTAGATATTCATTCTGGACGGGGTGCGACTTGAGTCGTTCTCGGCAGCGCGTGCCTTGGTAGTATTTTCTATCCGCACGCCCCGGGCGGGGCGCGACGAAGTCGCCGCAGACCAAGGAGTCCCCGTTCCTAGGTTTCTATCCGCACGCCCCGGGCGGGGCGCGACTGGACGATGCCCCGCGTGGACCTGGAGCGCCTGCGAGTTTCTATCCGCACGCCCCGGGCGGGGCGCGACAGGCATTCGTCGCACTGTTTCAGGTTGATTGAGCGGTTTCTATCCGCACGCCCCGGGCGGGGCGCGACTAGACGTTGGCCCAACGTCTAAAGTTAAAGTAAGGTTTCTATCCGCACGCCCCGGGCGGGGCGCGACGTAACGTGAATGCACAGTGCCAATGGTGCCGACCTGTTTCTATCCGCACGCCCCGGGCGGGGCGCGACCAACTGCAAAACGCCGAAAGCGGCGGATCATGCGCTGTTTCTATCCGCACGCCCCGGGCGGGGCGCGACCTTGCATTTCGTTAACAGCGTCTAATATGTCCTGTTTCTATCCGCACGCCCCGGGCGGGGCGCGACAAGCTTGAACATTGCTCAACTAGGTCAACCGAAAAGTTTCTATCCGCACGCCCCGGGCGGGGCGCGACCGCAGAGCTACGCGGGACGAAACGCAGGATGCGCGGGTTTCTATCCGCACGCCCCGGGCGGGGCGCGACGTCGACGGGTGACGCCATCGCACTGTTTGGCAGCGTTTCTATCCGCACGCCCCGGGCGGGGCGCGACCGGTGGTGACGCAGCGGGTAGTAGCGAGGCCGAAGTTTCTATCCGCACGCCCCGGGCGGGGCGCGACGTCAACGCCAGCGTAGGCCGCTACGTCGTCAACGTTTCTATCCGCACGCCCCGGGCGGGGCGCGACGCGGTTAACCACTGATAGAGAGATTCAACCATGGCAGTTTCTATCCGCACGCCCCGGGCGGGGCGCGACGTGACGCTAGCCATCGCGCCGCCCCACAGATCGGACGTTTCTATCCGCACGCCCCGGGCGGGGCGCGACGCGTACTATGCGGTTAACGCCTGCTTTTGCCAGTGTTTCTATCCGCACGCCCCGGGCGGGGCGCGACCACCGGCTGGCACGCGGTGAGCGAGATCCTCAAGTTTCTATCCGCACGCCCCGGGCGGGGCGCGACGCGGCCAGCCACATAGATCCCGCAGTCGGGAATATGTTTCTATCCGCACGCCCCGGGCGGGGCGCGACCCTGGGATAACGACACGTTCACCGATCCGAGAAGGTTTCTATCCGCACGCCCCGGGCGGGGCGCGACGATGGTGCCACGAAGTGGCAATGCTTCACCCGCCTGTTTCTATCCGCACGCCCCGGGCGGGGCGCGACGCGCCTAATCAAAAAGCGCTATCTAGCTACAGTCTGTTTCTATCCGCACGCCCCGGGCGGGGCGCGACTGTATGCCGGTGGCCAGCGCTACCGGGGGCTGGTGTTTCTATCCGCACGCCCCGGGCGGGGCGCGACCACGGCGCATTGCTGACATGGCCAGAAGCCGCTGACGTTTCTATCCGCACGCCCCGGGCGGGGCGCGACTTTTTCGCGTGGGTCAACCAGTGGTCAATCATGGTGTTTCTATCCGCACGCCCCGGGCGGGGCGCGACGTTCCTGGAAGAGGTGTTGTAAGCCATGGCAACTGTTTCTATCCGCACGCCCCGGGCGGGGCGCGACCGAACTGCCCGCCGCGCACGGCTACGGTGTATTTTTGTTTCTATCCGCACGC
>NZ_LFGT01000013.1:0-1055 GCF_002078115.1 Halomonas sp. BC2
CTTGGGCTCAGCCGCCGGTTTGGAGCCGCGAAGCGGCGGAAAATCGGTCGCTGTGCAGCCGATTGTTAACTGTTGATGCTCAACGTCAACGGCACATGGTCACTTATTGAAATCCACTCGTCGTGCTGGCCAACCTGCAAATTACATTCTTCGGCAAAGTCTGACGAGGTAAAAACATAATCAATGTGATAAGCCTTCTCGCGGTTCCGCTGCAAGAAAAATGTCGGGCTGGTCTCATTGCCATGGTCTTCCTCGAAAACTCGATGATACTGGCTCTTGAAGCCCATCTCACTAAGCTCGGCAACTACGTCTGAATGATTCCACCAGCGGTCCGGCTTATCCCAGCGCACATTGCTATTAAAATCGCCGAGAATAATTGTCTTTGGCCCGCCAAGATCGTCACGGTGAATCTGGAGATACTTCCAGAACTGCCCTATGTAACCAAAGGATTCTTCGTTTCGCCCCTTAGTCCAGACGGCCAGCACAGTGAAATCCCTGTTGATGATGAAAGGGAGGAAAAGCCTAAGATTTTGCGTGCTCCAATTCAGCGCTTCACTTTTGCTGGACAGCCCAGGGACCGAAAAGCTGCCACTCCAATCTAACTTTTCAACTCGATGACCGTTTCGTGGAAAAATGCCGATGCCACGATTTTTTGACTCGCCCACCCACAGGTAAGAGCCAGCCCACTCTCTATATGCGGGGGTCGATAGCGCAGGATCTTCACACTCCTGAACCACCAAGACATCAGCTTGCAAACTATCTGCTTCTGCAAGCTTTCGCCTAAGTGCTCCATTACAGTTCCAAGTTACAAGTTTCATAGATACAGGCAGTTAAGGAACCGCTGATCAATTCGTCTCTGAGCGGCTAAAGCACTCAGGGTGGCATATTCACCGCGTCAACGGTCACTTTCTGGCCACGGAAGGTGGCCTTTTTACCCTGGCAGCCGGGTTATCCGGCTGCCAGGCCAGATTCAAGACACACTGGCCCCGTCAGCATGGCCCTGGCATCGTCCAGCCAGCACCAAATTGCTGAGGGCGAACAGGGTGAACAGCTGG
>NZ_LFGT01000013.1:3468-8712 GCF_002078115.1 Halomonas sp. BC2
AATTGCTGGAGCTGAACCAGTACATCTGCCAGCGCATTGATGAACTGCAAGAGCAGGAAACCCTGCAAGCCTTGAGTCAGTTGCGGGTGGGCCTGAAAGTGACCTTCGAAGGCCGGGAAGGCCCGGTGCTGGGGATCGTCACCAAGATCAACCGCAAGAGTGTGATTGTTCTGGCCGAGGACGGCACCAAACAGTACAAGGTCTCGCCGGAGTTATTAAGGCCTCTGCGTGACGTGAAGTAGGTCAACTACGTCGTGGAATGAACGCTTACGCACGAACAGCTGAGGCGCATTGGATGGGGAGTAGCGAGACTCTGCCGGGAGGGCAGCTGCTGAAGTGTGTGTCATGACCAGAACCTCCGGACATGACCGAGACCGCCCCCTCCGGGAGCGATGTCCCGGTCGGGGTGGGTAGTGAGGAAGGGTTACGCGGCGAAAAGCTGCGTGTGGATCAGCTCGTCGTGGCGTGCCACCAGCAGGTAGTCACCGTGCTGGCGGTCGCCTTGCACGACCAACGCCTCGAGCTCGAGAGCCAGAGGCTGGTGGGGATTCCCGCTGGGCGGGATGCGATGGTGAGCCAGCCGCACCGCCTGGGTCCCTGCCGGGTACCCGGACAGCTGGCTTGCCACGTTCTGCAGCAGCAGCTGGAAGCGTTCGATGGGAGTGACCCCATGCTCCGAGACCACGTGCTCTGCGACGTACATGCAGTCGTCCATGACCCGCTCGCTGATGCGGACCTTGCCCGCAAAGCCGTGGTCACGAGCCAGAAACGACATATCGTAGGATTTCATGGTGGATCTCCTGCGGTAGTGCACACAGGGGACACACCTTCCCCACCGGGGATGTGAATCCCCTGGTGGGTGATGGCACATAAGTGCCGAAGAAGAGATGCGGCATCCAACCCGGATGGGCAGCCTCGTCTCGGGATGCGCGAGGCCTTGGGAGGTGGCGTACCGCCAAGCGGCGCACCCTCGAAACGCCTGGGTGCTGGGGTGCCTCGGTTGGTGCCGGTCGAGACCACCGGGCCGCCGTAGGCGGCACTTGCATGAGTGAGCTTACGACACGAGCATGGAGAGTCAAGCGAGCTCATCACCTCGCACAGCAAAGCGCAGATTACTCACTACTCGGAACAACCAGTAGGACCCTACAGTTAGAAGCATTTGAGGGGCCGATTTCAATGGTTCAGGGGTTAGATATGCTTAGAGTAAGAGAATGGTGAAATATCAACTTTTTGCGGCTTCCCCTTAATCATGTTGGCAATTATTTCAGCAGTACCTGGAGCACCTGACATCCCATAATGTCCATGACCGAATGCATAAAAGATATTTTCATGAACAGGAGATACGTCAATTAACGGAATACTGCTAGGAAAAGAAGGCCTATCGCCAAACCAAACTTCAGATCCAGATGCAGAAAGATCAGGAAAAATTCGCTTAGCATTCCTCAACAATATATCTGCCCTTGACCAGTCAGGGAGAGCTCTAAGCCCAGAAATTTCCACTGTCCCTGCTAGCCTAAGGCCATCTTCCATAGGGGTAGAAAAAAACTTATAATCCCCTGAGACTATAGGAAAACTAGGCATAAAGTTTGGCGACACCAAATTAACATGGTAGCCTCTTTCATTTTCAAGCTTAACCTTGCTCAGGTCTTTTTTCATTAACTCTTTAGACAAAGCTCCCGCACAAATTACCACGTAGTCAGCTTCTAAAGCGCTCAACCTTGTAATTACTTTAACTCCATACTCTGAAGCGACTACTTCTTTAGCATGATCCTGAACAAAGTTGCCACCCATCTCTTCAAAAGCCTCAACCAAGGTATTGACAAGGCGATGAGGACTCACAGTGTAGCTAGCATCATTTATCAAAATCGCATATTTTACTTCTTTAGAAAGAGATGGCTCGACAACATTAACATCTCTATCAAAAAACTCCTCAAAACAAATCCCTGCCTCCTCACGAATTCGTTTAACAAAAAAATCCCCTTTAGAACTGGGCTTTTGTTTGAAAACATGAAGATGCCCAGTAGTCCTAATAAGATTGTTAAAATTTACTGTTCCCAGCATTTTTTTATACTGGTTTAAAACATCGTGATTTAAATCTTTAAGCGCTTTAGATGAATATGTAGAGCGGTCTTCACCTGACTCCATTATCCACCTTAACAGCCACGGAGAAACTTTAAGCAAGTGCCTCCAGCGAACAGATAGTGGACCATCACTATCAAACAACCAAGCAGGAACTTTTTTCCAAATACCCGGTATGGCCATTGGGATTATGGAAGCAGAGCTAATACCACCCGCATTACCAAATGAACAACCATTGCCTGGCTTAAGGTTATCCAACAAGGTAACAGAGTAACCTTCACAGGCCATCCGCAGTGCACAACAGCTACCGACTATCCCAGCACCAATTACTACGACGTTCTTTTTTTTCATAATAGAGTTATCAATATGGAAATACTGAAAAGCCTGGGGCGTTAAAGAAATAACGCCCCAGGGTGATTCGAAAATTACTTAGCAGAGTACCCTACAGCTTCTTCCAAAATTGGTGTAGCCCAGTCTTCTCCCATATCAGAAATTATCTCAGGCCATACCTGACTTCTTGCTACCTCTGCACTTTTTTCAAGCAATTCGTTAGAAACTTCAACAATCTCTGTCCCGGACTCAGCCAGGCGCTTTTCATTAAACTCTTGTGAAGACTCGGCCTGCTCCCAACGTTGTGACTCAAAATTTTCCGCAGCACTCAGAAGAGCAGACTGAGCCTCGCTACTAAGGTTGTCAAATGTGTCTTTATTGACCAACAAGTACCAGAACTCGAAATGAGTATTCTGAGGAATGTAATACTGAGTAACATCCCTCAATGAGTTATAATACCCCTCGGCACCAGCACCTATAGCTCCATCAACAACACCAGTTTGAATAGAAGTAAATGCCTCAGAGAATGGGAGCGGAGAACTAATATAACCCAATGCCTCACCTAGAAGGGAGAATGTTTTAAATGGAGGTACCCTGAGTTTCACCCCACCTTTGTCACTAACACTTTCCACTTCGACAGGCTCCCTATTCAAAGAGATCCCACCAAAATAGACAGGATAGCCTGCCAATACTTTTATATTTTGTTCATCATAACGCTCAGCAACTGCCTCGCGGATAGGGGAACCTGGCCCAAATATTTCCTTTGCTTGATCCCAATCAGATGCGAGATAGGGTAGAAGCCCAATTTGTAGCTTTTTATCAGCACTGCTGGAAATTGGTTGAAGTGCCATTTCCACGGCACCTACAGACACCCTCTCCTGAACTGTGGTGTAATCACCCAAAGAGCTTGCAGCAAAAACCCTAAAGTCCACATCATCGGTTTTAGATGTAACAGACTCCGCTAAAGCTTTCACATTCTGATCATGCTCAGTACCTTGCGGTCTAATGTGAGCTATTTTTAGCGTGCTAGCCATAGCACTAGTTACGTCGAGAGAAACAATAGCACCCAAAAAAATTGCGGAAGCTGTTTTAAGTTTCATGAGTTACTCCTGGTTTTTAATTATTCAACACCGGAATTTAGCTACTACTCAGTAGCCGAATAGGCCCGGAATGGCCATTGACAAACCGGGCCAATATGCTGTTAGAAGCGCTACCGGCATGTAGGCAAAAAACAGCATAATCATTGCAGGCCTGATAATTTCAGAAAACTTAGTATTACCAACCCTGGCAGCCAAGTAAAGAATGCTTGCATATGGAGGCGTAACACCGCCCATTGCTGTGCTAACACCAATTATCGCCGCAAACTGAATAGGACTCACTTCCATAGCTTGCATTAATGGCATAAGCAGCGGAGCGACGAGGATAATTGCAGTAATATCGTTAACAACCATGCCCAGCGCGAACAACATCAAACAAATTAACAGCAACAAGATATACTTGTTTTCGGATATTGAAAAAACAGCATCTACTAATTCCTGCGGCACACCATTCATGACAAACATCTGACTAAGAATCAAGCTAAAGAAAATCATGATAAGTATGGCGCCAACAGATGTACCTGCCTCTTTCCCTGCCGAAAGCAAGCTTTTGAAGCTTAATCCTTTATAAATGAGCCAGCCAACCGGTATGGCATATATCACTGCAACAGCAGCAGCCTCTGTAGGAGTCATTATTCCGCCATAAATCCCACCCAGTATAATCACCGGCATTAAAAGAGCAGGCGTAGCTGAAAAACTTCTCTTAGCTACAGAACTAACCTTTTCCTTAAGTGGCAACGGATCATCAAGAATAAGATCAAACTTACGCGACATAATAATATTAACAACAGATAAAAGAAAGGCGACCAACAGACCAGGGCCTAATGTTGCCAAGAAGGCTGCAAGTATAGATGTCTCTGTCACCCAGCCGAATATTATCATGGTAACACTCGGGGGGATCAAAAGCCCTAGAACGGATGAATTAGCTATGAGAGCCGCAGCAAAAGACCTGGGGTAACCTCGCTTTTCCATTTCTGGAATAAGCACAGGGCCGACAGCAGCTACTCCAGTCAAACCACTCCCAGAAATTGCGCCAATAATGCCACAGCTGACTGTGGCAACAACACCCAAACCACCTTTAATTCTTCCAACAAATTCGTTAACTAATTTTAGCAGGGCTTCAGCAATTCCACTCACACTCATTATGGTGCCGGCAAAAACATACAGAGGTATTGCAAGCAAAACAGGTGAAGAAATCTGTGCATAGCCCCAAAGCATAACGCCGTTCATCACAGCATCGCCCATCAGCACCATGGCCAGCATACCGCCAGCAAAGCAATAGGGTAGAGGCACCCCAATAGTTAACAGGAATACAAGCACACCAAGTGCAACTGCTGCTGACTCAAGCATTGTTAAGCGCCCCTTTCTTATCATTCAAGCTAACAAAGCGAGTCACTATATTAATCGCTGTAAACAAGCTCATTGCAAGAAGCCCTAAGAATAGTGCCGCATCTGAGTAAATTGTTGGCCAATACAGAACGGGGGTCATCTTCTCCGTTTTTAGAGAGTACATAAAGAAATCCCAAGCCCAAAAAGTAAGCCATGAAGCTATTGACAAACTGACCACATCAGATACAATTAGCTGGACCTTTTTTGCCCAATCGCTTTTGAGAAATATCTCCAAAACGTTCGCTCTTATTTGTTGGTCTTCTCGAGATGCATTTACACTGCCCAATATATATAGCCATAAAACAGGATACATCAACATATCCTGCATCCCCATGAATGATATTCCTAA
>NZ_LFGT01000013.1:10397-10691 GCF_002078115.1 Halomonas sp. BC2
TCCTAAGACATACCTGGTGATTACTTGAGAAAACTGCAGCCCAGCAACAGCTACTAACAGTGAAGTCAATATTATCTTTGCTGCGGTATTCATCAGAGCCTCCTGAAGTTATGGACTTTTTTTAGTTTCAATTTATACATCACATTTTTCCTAAATTTATTATTATCAAAATTAAAGCTAGCATTGCTACGCCACATTGGTCCAATACGGTTTGATGCGGAGCCTATGCGCCAACATTATACCTCTTCTACGAATCACCCACCTCTTTTCTACTTGCTTAACTGGAATATTAAA
>NZ_LFGT01000013.1:12389-20660 GCF_002078115.1 Halomonas sp. BC2
TTCACGGATTCAGGTTAAATATAATAACTAACAACCAAATATGAAAAAAGAATAAGAAAACCTAAATATTTTTATCCCGCCTTATTCATGGGGCAGCACTAAAAATCAAGATGGCGAGTGGTTTTCTCTTGTAGAATCAAACTGTTCCTGGCAGAACACGACTCAAGAGGACCACTCGCCATGGGTGAAAGACTATCCGCCTGGACGCCCTCGTGCAACGGTTCTGTCCGTGTCGAGCTCAGCGGCCAACGCACCACCAGCGTAAGCGTTCATTCCAAGACGTAGTTGACCTACTTCACGTCACGGAGGGGCCTTAATAACTCCGGCGAGACCTTGTATTGCTTCCTGCCATCCTCGCCCAGCACGATCACACTCTTGCGGTTGATCTTGGTGACGATCCCCAATACCGGGCCTTCCCGGACCTCGAAGGTCACCTTCAGGCCAACCCGCAACTGACTCAGCGCCTGGAGATTTGCCTGATCCCGGAGCTCATCAATGCGTCGGCAGATATACTGATTCAGTTCCAGCAACTGGTCGATGCTCATGTCATCAATGCGCATGAACGGTGGCCTCCGGCTGTGGGTTCTGGCGATCAGGATGACGTGGGTCGATCAGCGCCCGTAACGGGTTCTCGGCGAACCGGGTTTTCCAGAGTCGGGGCGTCAGGTCGCTGACTTCAAGGGCCGGGTGCTGGCTGATGCGTTGCAGCACGTCCACCAGATATGTGTACGGGGTAATACCGTGCAGCTTGCAGGTGCTGATCAGGCTTTGGATGATGCCCAGGTGTTCGGCGCCCAGCTCGGTCCAGCAGAACATCCAGTTTTTCTTGCCCATTGGAATGGGGCGTAGCGCCCGCTCCAGGTGGTTGGTGTCTGGCTGGACGTCCGGGTTTTCCAGGAATACGGTCAGGCTGGCTTCCCGGCTGAGCACGTAGTTCAGGGCCTTGGTCAGCGGGTCGCTGGGCACGAGGCCGCCTTGTGCCAACTGATCCCGGCACCACTGGAAGAAGTCGCTGACCACCGGCTTCGAGTGATCCAACCGGTACTGGCGTTTCTTCTCGCCAGTTAGCCCCTGGGTTTTGATGATCTCTTCATTCCGGTACACCTTGGCGATCTGTTGCAGCGCGTCGGTGACGGTCTCCGGGTGATCTTTCTGTGCTTCGATAAAATAACGACGACCATGCACCCAACATTGGGCATGGGTGACGCTCTCCTGAGCGGCAGCGTAGCGGGCATAGGCCGCGTAGCCGTCACTGATCAGGGTGCCGCTGAACGATTCGCTGAGTACTTCTTCGATATGGGCACGCCCACGGCTGTTCGAGTAGGTGAACACCACCTCGTCGGCATCGCCGTATAACGGCCAGAACCAGCCGGTTTTCATCTTGCCCTTTTGCGGGCCAGCCCGGCCCTGATGACCGGCTTTGATGGGCGTTTCATCCATCGCCAGCACCCGGCTGCGCAACACGTTGTCGGTCTGGGCATCCACGATGGGGCGCAGCAGGTCGATGGCACGCTTGACCAGGTTCGTCAGGGTGCTGCGGCTGACGGTGATACCGGCCTGCTGGATGCGCTGGTGTTGACGATACAGCGGCAGGTGGAACTGGAACTTGTCCACCAGCAGCCCGGCCAGCAGGCTGACGTCGGCCAGGCTGTTGTCCAGCACGTTGAACGGAGCCAGAGTCGTCACCGGCTTCTCCGCCCCCTTTCGTCGGAACACCGGGCGTTCGCACTTAAGCACCACATAACTGGAGGCCCGCTGGGCCAGCCGGTAGGTGGTCTTGCTACCGATCACTTCGTACTGGTCGGCCTCCGGCCCGGTCAGCTCTGGCGGCAGGTGCTCAATGACTTCCACTGGCACATCGGCAGTAAAGCGCAGGCCGGTGTCGTTCAGGCAGTCGTCGTCCCGCTGTTTCTTGCCAGTGCCACGCTGATAGGCTTTAACCGTGCGCTTCTCATTTTTCGGCGGCTGCGCCGGAACCGGGGCGTCATCCGACGCGAACAGGCTATCCTGCCCAGGCAGGTCAAACACCTGCTTCTCGGACTTGGGACCGAACAGCTGCTTCTTGAACCAGTCCAACTGCCGCTGCATGACCTGAAGTTGTTCACGCAGCAATGCATTCTCCTCGGCCAGAGCCGAGTAAGAAGGCGTGTTGGAAGAGGTAGTGGAAGCCGTTGAATTCATGGCCGATATTATACCGGAAGTCCGTCTTCTATACCCCTCGAAAACGCTTGAACTGGCGGTATTTCTGCACCTCAATGCCATCGATCAGCAGTTGCAGATCCGTCAGGGTCAGGGCTCGCTGCCCCGAGGCAGATAATGGCACCCGGAACTGCCCCTGCTCCAAGCGCTTGGCCCACAGGCAGTAACCGGTGGTCGTAAAATACAGCATCTTCATCTGAGTCTTGCGACGATTAACGAAGACGAAATACTGGCCGCTGAGCGGGTCGTGCTTCAACTGATTCCGAACCAGGGCACTCAGGCCCCGGAACGATTTGCGCATATCGGTGGGCTCGGTGCACAGCCAGATCCGGGCCTGGCTATCGAGTCCGATCATCCGTGCTGGCTCAGCCGGAGTTCAACGCCATTACCCAGGCTGAGCACAATGTGCCAGCCTGGGACGGAGGAGTGCGACGAGCCCATCAGTGACGACAAATCCAGAAAACTGGCCTCACTGGATCCTGCCGAATCATTGGTCGACGGATCGGACAGACGCTTGCGCCAGTTGCAGAAACTGGCGTAACCGATGCTCTCTTGTTTGCAGAACTTCGAAGCTGACAGACCACTGTCTCGCTGCTGATCAACCAGGGCCTGCCACTGTTCGGGTGTACGGTGCTTTCTCATGGGGGTAACCTCGTGTTGGAAAGTGTGAGGTTACTGTAGGGCGATTTTCAGCAGGGTGGCAGAACGTCGTGGAATGAACGCTTACCCACCAGCGACAGCGGCGCCCTGCTGCTGCGTGAAGCCCTCGATAACAGCGGCGTGATCGAGGCGCTCGAAGATAACCTAATTGATCGACGCCACCCGCTGCGCGTCCGTCATTCGCTGGCCAGTCAGCTGCGCACCTTGGTGCTGCAGCGGGCGATGGGTTGGATCGATCTCAGCGATACCGACATGCTGCGGCGTGACCCGCTCTGGCAGCTGGCCTGCAGCGATGCCCGCGGGATGACGCCCCTGGACCAAGATCGACCATCTCAAGCCACGCTGTCACGACTGCTAACGTGCCTTGGCCGCGACGACAACATCGATACCGTGCACGAAGGCCTGTTGCGACTGGTGGTCTGGCGCCTGGCCTCGCTGAAGCATGGCGAGCGCCCCAAGCAGCTGACCGTGGACATCGACGGCCTGCCGATCGAGGTCCACGGTCACCAGGGCGGCTCGGCGTTTCATGGTCTTTACGGCGCACGCTGTTCTGGTCAAGTCGTAGCGGACACTTTTATTAAGCTGCTTCCGCGATTTTCTCGATCTCCCTCGGCGTGTGGTAGCCAAGGGTCGAGTGGAGCCGGCAGCTGTTGTACTCCATCTCGATATAGGTCACGACGTCGCGCCTCGCTGACTGGCGGGTCCAATACCGCTGTCCCTCCAGCCATTCGCTCTTCAGAGAGCCGAAGAAGCGCTCCATGACCGCATTGTCCCAACAGTTCCCCTTGCGGCTCATGGAGGCCTGGAACCCGTGCTTTGCCAGTCGTTCGCGATACGCACGGGAGGCGTACTGGCTGCCGCGATCCGAGTGGTGAAGCACGCCTCGGGGAGGCTGTCGGCGGCCAATTGCCATCTCCAGGGCGTCCAGGGTGAGTGACGTCTTCATATGGTCGGCCATGGCCCAGCCGATGACCTGTCGGTCGTAGAGGTCCAGCACGGCCGCCAGGTACAACCAGCCTTCCAAGGTCCAAATGGCAGTGATGTCGGCCACCCACGCCTGATTGGGCTCAGGCACCGTGAACTGCCGCTTGAGCAGGTTGGGAGCCACTGGCAGCCCGTGGTCGCTGTCCGTCGTATGCCGGTAGCGGCGACGCTGTCGGCAGGCGACACCCGCTTCCTGCATCAGGCTACGCGCCTGATAACGACCGACCGTATGACCTCTGCGACGGAGTTCCTTAGCCATTCGCCGGCTCCCATAGCTACCACGTTTCTGATCGTGGATGTCCTTGACCTCCCGGTGCAGGCACTGGCGCTGCTCATCGGGTTCACGCTGACGCCAGGCATAGAAGCCACTGCGGCTGACGTCCATGACACGGCACAGCACCGCCACTGGGAAGGAGGCCTTCTCCGACTCGATGAACTGGTATCTCAGCTCGACTCTCTCGCGAAGAAGGCCGTGGCCTTTTTTAAAACCTCCTTTTCAATCCGCAACTTACGAACTTCTTCGCGAAGTTCTTGATCTCGGCATCCCGCTCATCTGCCTGGTCGTCAGTCACACCATCCTCCCGGTCACGTTGCTGGCGACACCAGCGATCCAGCAGGCTGCGATCGATATCCAGCCGCCTGGCAGCCTCGGAGATGGCATAACCCTCTCCTCGAACCATGTTGACCGCCTCAGCCTTGAATTCGTCGGAGTACCGACGTCGCGTCTTCTTGGTCATGAACACCACCAATGCCTCCAGTATGAGGCTTACCGGGGTGTCCGCTCCAATTAGACCAGTTCACGCATCTACTCTCCGCTGGTCGCCTCGCTGGCCGAAACCGGCGATATGGTCGGCGGGCTGCTGCGCGAGGGCAACGCCGGCCCGGCTGAGAATGCCGATACCTGGATTCCCCACCTGGTGCAGCGACTCAACGAGAGTACCGGGGCCCAGATTCGGGTGCGTATCGATGCCGGTTTCACCGACAACGACACGCTGGAGGCCCTGGAGGATCGCCATATTGAGTACCTGGGCCGGCTACGCAGTCACACGGGGCTTCAGGCGTTGGCCGAGCCTTATCTACGGCGCCCGCGAGGCCGCCCACCCGAGGCGCCACGCGAATGGTGTCACGACCTTGAGTACCAAGCCGGTTCCTGGCCGACACCTCGGCGCGTAGTGCTGGTGGTGCAGGAACGTCCCGATGACCTGCTGCTCCATGCCTTCTTCTTGGTCACCAACCTCGGCAATTTCGACTGGCCGCCGGAGAAGGTCTTGGCGCTCTACCGCAAGCGCGGCAGCGCCGAAGCGCATATGGGCGAGGTGAAGTCAGCGCTTGATGTCCACCTCTCATCGACCGATCGCGGTGCCTCCACCGTTCAGGATGTGATGGCTCGCAATGAGGTGAGCCTGCTGTTGAGCCTCTACGCGTATCAAGTGCTGCATGGTCTACGCTGCCTCCTGGAGCGGCAAACCCGACAGGGCTGGAGCCTGAGCCGTATGCGCGAGCAGGTGCTCAAGGTGGCTGCAACCTTATCGCTACACGCTCGGCGTATCACGGTGCAGCTCGGCGATGCGGCCGACAAATGGTGGCCGACGCTGTTGAAGGGACTACCGAAATTGACTGCGTTGCGCTGAGCGGTGACGAATGTTCGAGATTAAGGCGGCCATGCTGATGGCTGGCGAACACGGCTGGCCTAATGGCCACTGCATATGCATTCAGCTTATAGATGTGACAGCAAAGCCTTTTAAACAGGCATAAGAAGGGGGCTCCTCAGGTAACACACTGATCCCGACTCAGTCGACAAGCCATGGGGCCATGGCGTACTTTTGGGCATCCTCATGAATAAGCCAGGTTCACGCAGCAGCAAGGCACCACTGTCGCTGGTCGTACACTGACCGTTCCGGTGGACACACCCAGAGCCGCTGCACGAGGGCGACCATGTCGTTAGGGACTCAACAATGGCGATCAGTCCTCTTGAACCAAGTCCTTACAACCTCTTGATTCCACGATAAAACTATTCGCCACCTCCATTCCAGGTCTGCCTCATAAATATCCCGGCCTGCCTATTTCACGATAACATCCGAAAATCCGAATGCATTAATCCAGCTCTTCATTTAACATCGCTGTCACAAGGTCGAGAAAGCTAGTAGCTAGCATTGACGGAGGCCTATAACCCGGCAACACTGCACTATAGTGAAATTCGATTACTTCACTTAATGGTTTTGCCACCAACCCTCTTTCACCATATAAATTGGCTGTCAAAGGGTCCACTATAGAAACCCCACCACCGTTCAACACCATCTCGCACGCGACACTAGAAAGTTGTGTGTCCAGCCTTATTTTACGCTGCACTTTGTTATCTGAAAAAATCTTGTCAACAAATGGGCGAGAGTCTTGATTCTGGCCAAAAGAAATATAATTCTCTCCTTCAAAATCATCTATGCTTACAGTATCTTTCATTGCCATCCAATGATTCTTTGGCATGACAACTTTCATAGGACTAGACTTTAAATGTATAACTTTTACTGATGGGTCTTCAATCTTAAGGCCTATAAAACCAATATCACATTGCTGTGTTGCCATCCAGTCTAAAACTTTCTGAGAGCTGTGAGACTGGAGTGTTATTGTAATGCCCTCATTTTTTACTGAAAACTTGTTCACCGCTTCGGGGAGCAAACAATGGGCTATTGCAGGCATCCCAACAACAAACAATCTCCCAGTTCTAAAATCCTTAATCTCCTTTGCTGATTCGGCAATTTTATCAAGACCAGTAAAAACTTTTTCCACATCATCAAAAAAGGCCATTGCTTCTGGAGTTGGAAGCAGCCTGCCTTTATCTCTATGGAATAAAGAAAAACCAACATTATATTCTAAATCTGATATAAGCCTGCTTGCGGCAGGCTGCGAAATATGCATTGCTTTGGCTGCTTGAGTAACGGTCCGATATATCATTAGTGCACGAAAAGCTTCGATTTGCCGCAAATTCAACATTTATCACACCTTAATACAAAAAAATACTTTCCATGCAAAAAAACCGCACACCATGTTCATTAAACTGCTTTATTGAACATCCTTTGCCAAAAGAATAACGCCCTCTTCCGATTAATTCATTATCGCCTTGCAATATCCGCTGCAGTCAGACAGAAACCAGTCCATAAAAACTGAAAAATCAATAGGGGCCACACCTTTATGGAATAGTTTATTTATATCGCACCTTACAACACAAATTTTTTGAGTCCAATACACCTCAATATTTTTTAAAGATTTTTGATGTATCCCAATTCATTGGGTGCGCCCAAAACCAAATAATATACTATCTGGCCAAGAAGTGTAGGCCTGATCTCTGCCGGTCAGCGCCGGGGAATCAGGATCAGCGGCCGGCCCGTCCGGCTGGATACCCAAATGCTGGCCGCGTTCGGCGGTAGTTGTCAAGGAATATGTCGCCTCTGAGGTCATTTAGGCTACCTGTTTTTCCGGTTCGACAACGGTGACCTGAAGCTCCCGCTCGGGGTTGAGCGATACGGTAGCGATGGGCGTCCAGTTGCGCGTCTTACCGCTCCAACGGGCGGGGTTGGCCTCCCGGGCCGCCTGATTGATGGCATGGCGCTTGGCCAGCACCTCGGTATCCTCCCCAGCATGTCGTTGTGCCGGTGTCACCAGGCGGATCCCGCTGTGGCGATGCTCGTGGTTGTACCATTGCACGAAGCCAGCCACCCACTCGCGGGCATCGTCGAGCGTGGCAAACCCGTCGACGGGGTAGCAAGGCCGGTACTTGCAGGTCCGGAACAGTGCCTCCGAGTAGGGGTTGTCGTTGCTGACCCGCGGCCGGCTGAACGATGGCGTGATGCCGAGCTCATGCAGCTTCTCCAGCAACGTGGCGCCCTTGAAGGGGCTACCATTGTCCGCGTGCAGTACCAGCGGCTTGTCAATGATCTGCTCGGCCAGCACCGCCCGTTCCAGCACGGTGCAGGAGTTGTGGGCCGACTCGGCCAGGAATACCTCCCAGCCGGTGATCTTGCGGCTGAAGAAGTCGATCATCATCACCAGGTAGTAGTACTGCCCCTTGATCGGACCGCCCAGCCACGTGCAATCCCACGACCACACCTGATTCGGCGCAGTGGCCTGGTAGGTCGTCGGCCTGGCGCGGCGTTGAGGTGGCTTGGCACGGCCCCGGTGCACTACTTCACGGTGCTTGCGCATCACCCGGTAGAACAACGAGGGTGACGCCAGGTAGCGCTGCTCCTCATCGAACAAGCGCACCACGATCTGCTCTGGCGGCAGGCTGGCGTACTCGGGGCGGTGGCACACGTCGAGAATCTCCTGCTCTTCGGCCGGTGTCAGCGCGTTAGCCGGCACCGGCCGGTCGACCAAAGGGCGCCGGTCCTCGTGCAGCTCCCCGCCGCGCGTCCAGCGCTGGTACGTCCTGGCGGT
>NZ_LFGT01000013.1:20943-27875 GCF_002078115.1 Halomonas sp. BC2
CTGGGGTGCTGATCATGCGTCCTCGTCCCCCCAGATCGCCCTCGCTTTTTTTCTGAGGGCCAGTAACGCTGCGGTTTCTGCCAGGGCCTCGTTCTTGCGGGCGAGCTCCTTCTCCAGGAATTTGATGCGTTTACGCTGCTGCCTGGCCTCGTCGGCCTCACGTTGGCGTTCCGAGTGGGAGAGGCTGGCGGCCTGCTCGCAGTCGTGACGCCAACGCTCCAGCTGCTCGGGATAAATCCCTCGGCGGCGGCAGTATTCCGCAGTTTCCTGGGCGTTCATCGAGGCGGTCTCGATCACGGCGCTGAACTTCTCCTTGGACGACCAGCCATCGGCGCCCTTGCCCAGAGTATCCGGCAGGCAACGCCCCTCGGCGCGGGCTTCCTTGCGCCACTTGTAGACGGTGCCCAGCGAGATCCCCTCCTGCTCCGCGATCACCTGCGGGGAGAGGTTGTGGGGAGGCAGCAGCTTAGTCACTACGGCTTGCCGGCGCTCCTCGGAGTAACGAGGCATGAGTGTCTCCTTTCGCCCCCTGGTCGGTTTATAAGAACAGGGTATCAGAGGGCACGACACTCATCCTGACACTGGGGGTCGGCGAGTA
Organism: Halomonas sp. BC2; assembly: GCF_002078115.1. Lineage (NCBI taxonomy): Bacteria > Pseudomonadati > Pseudomonadota > Gammaproteobacteria > Oceanospirillales > Halomonadaceae > Halomonas > Halomonas sp. BC2. Next base: position 21,542 of record NZ_LFGT01000013.1, read on the forward strand.
CCGGGTGCCCACTGCGCTGTGGGACTGCATGAGCCGCTATGCCTGCTGGCTGGAGCCCGCGATCACGCATGGGTGGGTGCAGCTTATGCAGGACTACAACCCGCAGGCCGATGTAGGTCTGCTACACCGGGCGCTAACCTGGCCGGAGAGCCGGCGTGAAACGCACAAGGTTCGCCGACTGATCGCCAGGCACCTGATCCGGCCGGCACCGCTGCACTGCGTGTGGTCCCACCAGGATCTGCACCGCCACCATTACGCGGTGGACCACTGCTTTCCGTGGTCTCGCTGGCAGAACAACGATCTCTGGAATCTGCTCCCAACCACCGAGCGAGCCAACGCCGCTAAGTCCGACCGCCTGCCCGCTGCTGCACTAATGGAGCATGCCAGGCAGGACATCCTGGCCTGGTGGGAGATCCTGGACGCAGAACCGGCGGTCTCAACACCTACATGCAGAAGGAACAGCAGCTCAAGCAGCTGCAGGACGAGCTCGACAAGCTGAAGTACGACGACTGCCTAAAGACCGAGCTAGATTTCAAGAATCACCTCGAAGACCTGATGCGCGAGTTCGACAAGTCAGCCGCTGACGTCATCAAGCTTCTGGATCCAACGCATACCGCTGACAAGAGCTCCAGCAGCGCCAAGAGCACCGGCCGCGCCAAGCGCAAGCTGAAGATCTACAAGAACCCGAACACTGGCGAAGTCGTCGAGACCCGCGGCGGCAACCAGAAGACGCTGAAGGCGTGGAAGGAGGAGTACGGTGCCGAGACCGTGGAAGGGTGGCTGGTGAGGACGGAGAACTGACGACTGAGAACACGAGTAGAATTTCTAGATGGAAACAATTAAACAAGACATCTTTTATAAAACAAGCCTAGAAGCCAATATCATTTCTCCTTAGAACAAACATACAAGAAAGCTTCAAAGCCCATTACTCCATCTAAAAATTATCTAGTGGAGCAATGGGCTGAAAACAATACGCTTTGTTTATGTGGCTACAATTAATTAGCCGCTGTAACTACCAATTCTAGCAACACGTCTTCTCCAAGGTCTGCCACCCCTAAAGTCGCTCTGGCAGGCAGGTTTTCGGGACCAAACCACTGGACCCAGACGTCGTTCATCCCTTTCTTTAGCGACAAGTCAGAAACATAAGCAGTAGCCGAGACAATACACTCCTTTTTAGTTCCGGATTCAGCAAGATAATTTTCCAGCTTGTCCAATACCTGCTGAGTCTGCCCTGCCATATCCAAGCTGAGATCATCTGCGATGATGCCACCAAAGAACACAAAACCATTGGCTTCAACTGCACGATGCATAATTGGGGTAGGGATACTGCGCTTGATCATGACTAACTCCTTTGATTGCCTGACTTCAGGCGTGGTGTCACTCTTTTCGGCATGCCGAAAAATGAGCAAGATGTATAATGCGGAATAGCAGTAGATCAGATTGAGGAGTGATTACCATTGAAACGTGTAATCGAAAATGGCTCAATCGGGTAGGACGGCTCGCGCCCCATAGCTAGGTCAGCCACGATTTCCCCAGTAATGGGACTCAGCTGAAAACCATGGGCCGAGAAGCCGAAGGCATGAATAACGTTCTCGGATGTACTGCTCGAGCCCAACACTGGGATTTGGTCTGGCATAACGGCTTCCATCCCTGCCCAGGTACGGACAATGCGCGCCTCATTCATAAAGGGGAACAGGCTCAACACAGTGTCTGCATTTTCTGCCAAGCCACCAAGGCTGGTCTCGGCAACCTGACGGTGTGAATCGACTTCCCCACGAATTCCTCCGCCGATCATCACGGTACCATTCTCAAACTGTTTAAAGGAAAGTAACCTGGAGGTAGCCCCAATAACCGGACCGAGAAATGGTTTCATTCGCTCAGTAATCATCAACATCGGCGCCTCCGCTGCGAGAGGCACTGGCTCACCCAGCCATTGACAAAAAGTTCCCGCCCAAGCACCAGCACAATTGATGAGGATGTCAGCAGTAAACCGGTGGGTGCCAGCCTGAACCTTCCAGCCGCTGCCACAGGCCTCCAGGTCAGTGACAGTCACACCTTCGAAGAAACTTGCGCCCTGCCGTTGAGCCAAGCGCCTCCAGGCTGTAACCGTACGATAGGGGTTGGCATAACCATCTCCGTCGCAGGCAAGCCCGCCAGGGCTATGGGGAGACAGAGCAGGTACACGCTTACGGAGCTCGTCGCGAGTAATGAGGTACTCGTGGTTGAATCCCAGAGAACGGACCTGTCGCTCACGCTCAGCCAGCGTCTCCAAGTCTGCACTATTCTCGGCGACCATGATCTGCCCGACCGGGCGAAAACCACAGTCGTCCCCTACTACCTCGGCCATGCGTTGCCAACGCTCCCAGGCCGCCATGGCCAATGGGATCTCCGCAGGATGCCTGCCTAATCGCCGCACACCACCAGCGTTAACACCTGAGGCATGACGGCCGGCATAGTCCTTGTCGATCACAGTGACCCGATGGCCCTGGGCGCTGAGATGGACAGCGGCACTACAGCCATGGAGACCTGCCCCGACAATCACAATCCGCGCACTCATCTCGAAATATCCTCAGCGGCTGTAGCCAGCTGCCCCAAAGTAATGGGTTTAAAGGGAGGGCGAAGCCGATAGTAACCAGTCTCGCTAACGCTCTGGCCGTTGGCATCGGCCAACAGTTCGCTAACCGTCAGGCCACACATACGTCCTTGACAGGGTCCCATTCCGCATCGAGTAAATGATTTGGTCTGGTTAGGTCCACGACACCCCTGATTTGCCATGTTCCGCACTTCACCTGCAGTAACTTCCTCACACCGACAGACAACTGTATTGTCCTCCGGAAGGCGCCATTGTGCGGCCGGTTGGTAGAGGGTATCGAGGAAAGGACGAATAGCCGTTTCTCGCTTTAATTCACGCCGTAGCCGCTTCACTTCCGCTCGGATTTGATCTTCATTAACACGACCTAGAGCGATGGCGGCACCCAGGCCTGCTAGCCGCCCCTGAAAAGCAGAAGCTTTGGCTCCTACGATGCCACCAGCATCTCCAGCGACCGAGACCCCCTCGACATCTGTTGCCAACCAAGTGTCCGTTCGCGGACGCCAAGACAGTTGCCGCTCGTCCCAATCATGTGTGCAGTCGAGCGCCCGAGTAACCTGTGTATTTGGTACTACACCCTGATGCAGTAGCAGCAGCGGTGTTGTCAAGGAGTGCCACTCAGGATCATTGCCACATCGCCAGCGGACACGCTCTAGTCGGTTCTCGCCTTCGGCCTCCAGAGCCGTTACATGCCGAACATGCCTAACTCCTGCACGTCGCAGTTCGGCCAATAGCCCCACGCCCTTGAGTAGAGTTCGAATATTTCGTAGCGCACCTGGCATTAGCGGGAGTGCATCCCGGTATTGGCCTGGCGACGAGGTATCAAGCAAGGCAGCAATGGGAACCCCAGCGCGCAAATATTGCACGGCCAGCAGTAAAAGAAGTGGCCCACAGCCAGCGAGAACAACCGGTGCCGAGGGCACCAAACCACCACTCTTAAGCATAATCTGCCCGCTTCCGGCAGTCATGACTCCGGGCAGGGTCCAGCCCGGAACCGGAAAAGGACGCTCCATGGCACCATGAGCGAGAATGACATGTCGGGCTCGAACCATCGACGCTTGGTCACCTTGGAGGAGCCCGACCTCAAGCTGCCTGGTGAGCTGCCAAAGGGTAGTCCCAGGCCGATAATCAATGCGTGGATCATCAAGCCCATCTACCAGCTCCTCACCACACCAGTAGTCATTACCAAGAATTCGCCGCTCCTTGATCGGCGTAGTCTCAATTGAACGATAAATCTGTCCACCAGGCGCCGGCTGTTCATCTACCACCACCGCGGTGATGCCATGGGCCACGGCAGCGGCGGCAGCGGCCATACCGGCAGGCCCACTTCCAAGTATCACCAAGTCATGAGTCGTCATCAGCCGAGCCTCCTTGCGCCGTGTTGAGAGCGAATCTGCATGCCGTCCTTCACATGGACCTGGCAACCCTGGACATTAGGGACGTCGTCCACCTCGACCAGACACTCAAAACAGACCCCCATCATACAGTAGGGGCCTCTCTGGGATCCGCTCACCGGCGTGGTACGACATGCTTCGACGCCGGCCGCGAGCAGCGCCGCTGCAATGGTATCGCCATCCTGGGCAGTAACCTGCCGGCCGTTGAAGTAAACGATCACTGTTTTCTGCATAGGCGCATCAGGCGGGGTTAGCCGTTTGAACATCGAATCTCTCCGCGGTGAAAGGAACTATTTCGCTAGGTGAGGAATCACCAGCGATCCAGGGGGCAAGGCGTTTGGCATGGGCTGCAGCCAAGGTCACACCGCTATGGCAGCAGGCCACGAATGCGCCCGGATGAGAGAGCGAAGCTTGATAGAGCGGATAGCCATCAGGTGTCATCACTCGCAGCGCACCCCAAGTACGTACTATGCGCGTCTTGGCTAGCGCCGGCAGGGCACGCACAGCCCGTTGGGCGATATGCGATAGCACAGGAGTTTCTGTGCCCTCGTCAAAACCGACATCTTCATGTGAATCACCTAGCAAAATTGAGCCTTCCCCTGTCTGGCGAAGGTACGTGGTCGGAAGATTCAGAAGTGGGCTCATGCGCTCAGTAACCAGGATCTCGCCTCGGTTAGGCACCAGTGGTGCTTGCAGACCAACCTGAGGAGCTAGAAGGCGGTTACCGAGACCGGCGGCGAGCACCACGCGCTCCGCATGGACTCGCTCACCTTCACGCTCGATTACAAAGCTATCCCCTCGCTGTTGTACTCGGTGAACCTTGCTGCCAGGAAGGAAAGTACCGCCAAAGCGAAGAAAACCGGCATGCAATCCACGTAGCAAATAAAGAGGATTGGCATGTCCATCCCAGCGTGACCATGAGGCTCCCGTGACACTCTCCCCTATTTCCGGAATCATTTCGCGTAGCTGTTCATGATCGAGCATTGCGAAATCAAACTGCCCGCCAGTTGCCTTGGACAACGTGGTAAGTTCAGCCTGCCTCAGCTCTATTTCCTTGTGGCTGTAGCAGAGATGCAAACCTCCCGGCGCTTGGTGTTGTGTTGCTACCCCAGTGAGCTCCCAGAGTTCTTCCGATAGGCTGGGCCACAAGGATGCAGAACTCATGCTCCACTGTGAGTAGCTCGGGATTTCGAGCCCTTTACCCTGAACCCAGACCAGTCCGAAATTGCCTCGAGATGCTCGATAGGCAACATCGCCCTCATCGAGCACAGCGACACGGTAGCTGGCCTTAGCCAGGCCATAAGCAATAGCACTGCCTACTAGCCCACCACCAACGATAGCAAAATCATAAGTATTCATTTGATCGATTCACCCATTGCCGATCAGTAATTTGTCTAACCCAGAGACATGATCCAGCATCAGAACCAAGAAAGCCGTTAGAAAGATCAGCACGGTCGATATAAAAGCAATCATCGGGCCGATGGTGTAAACAATACCCTTATACATTTTACGAACAGCGCTGTCGGGCTGGGCGACGCAAAAAACGCCATCGAAATTTCAAAGTAACTGCGGTTAACGCGAGAAACCAACCGCCAGCCACGCTCGACAAGGTCACCGGAAATACGACACGACTAAAAATAGACCACTGATTGGCCCTCAATGACATTACGGAATTTACTTCCTGTTCCCCCATACCAAATACTGATACTTTAAATAAGCGATTATTATGCGGAATGGTGATCACATAAGCCGACACCAATGCATTAAACCTGCTATATACACTTGTACGCAAAAACAACCCGGGGGGAAATAAACCGAGAGTTTCATACGGAACAAGAAGAATTAAATCAACAAAAGGATCGGCAGGAAAAATCATGGGGCTAAAGCTACTGAAAAATCAATTACGCCAGCTATAAATGCTATTCGAAGTACGCGACCACCCATAATTCACATCCTCATTTTTTATTATTAAACCAATAAGATATTGAAAATAACTCAAATTACTATAATTTTTTCCAATGCAGTGTTTACGCTATGGCTTAAAAACTAGCACCTAAATGCCATGCACACTAATACCATTTTTTACCAACCCTATGCGTATATGTTATCGAATCCATCGCTTTACGCATCAATCAAATTCTGAAGTTAGACTTGATAACGTGCCAGCAAGAAGTGTGGTTAGATCTGATAAGTTAGGCCACCGTGGGCCTTCGCTAAAGTTGCAAGTTGCCAAACACTCCCACCGAAGGAACCCCACGATGGCTGCCAAGAGCATGGCACTGGCGAAGCTGCTTGAAAAGCGCATGATGTTTCAGGACTTTCTGAGCCAGAGGCATGATGCTCATGCTAA
>NZ_LFGT01000013.1:29449-32228 GCF_002078115.1 Halomonas sp. BC2
CTAGTCCATACGCGCTGTACTTCGCGATGGAAGAGGCGCGCTTCAGGTGTCGGTATCAAGCGCCCACGTACTCGCTCAAACAGGTGAAACCCCAGATCATGCTCAAGCTGCTTGAGCAAGCGGGTGACCCCTGGCTGGGCGATAAGCATACGCCTTGCCGCACCGGAAACCGTGCCGCATTCCATGACCAGCTTGAAAGCAAGCACCTGCTTATCGCGAAGATGGGGAAGCTTCATAATATTTGTGTATCGTCATGGCAATTATTGGTATTGGATCGTATACCGTTCGCCTCGCTATCGTCGATGCATACCACTTACAAGAAGCGGATGGCATGCAGCAGGATTTCCTAATCATTGGTGGTGGTGTGGTCGGCATGGCAGTGGCCTATGGTCTGCTGCGTGCGGGCTGTCGCGTTACGGTGCTCGATGGAAGCGACGACTCACTGCGCGCCTCACGAGGGAACGCCGGTCTCACCTGGGTGCAGGGCAAGGGCGCAGGCATGCCAGCCTATGCCGAACTCAGTTTCGAAGCGAGCCTGGCCTGGCCTGAGTTTGCCGCTGAACTCGAGGAGCGCACCGGGTTAGACCTCGAATACGAACACAGGGGTGGAGTCGATCTCTGCTTCAATCAGGAGGAAGCAGAGGCACGTCAGCGCGAGTACTCGGCGATCCAGTCGACATCCCCCTACCTGGCGCGACAATTCCGTTGGCAATATCTCGACCGTACGTCGCTTGCCTCTTACCTCCCGGGGCTCGGCGAAGGCGTGCACGGTGGTACCTGGTCGCCCCATGACGGCCATTGCAATCCCCTGTATCTACTGCGCGCGCTGTTTTCAGCCAATCTCGGGCTCGGGCTCGATTATCGTCCTGGCTGCGAGGTGCACTTGCTCACTCCCCTCATGAATGGCTTTCGAGCGGCAACCACGCACGGCACCTACGAAGCTGAGCGCCTTATCCTTGCTGCTGGTCTGGGCAGCGCAGCATTGGCGCCGATGCTGGGGCTCAGTGGGGCGGTGCGTCCCGTGCGCGGCCAGGTCTTGGTGACTGAACGCCTGCAAAAAATTGCCCAACTGCCGACCCCACAGATTCGACAGACGGCTAGTGGCGCGTACTTGATCGGGGACATTCAGGAAGAGGTCGGTTTCGACAGGGGGGTGACCCTGCCGATAATGCAGCAATTGGCCGATCGCGCGGTGCGAATCTTTCCGTTTCTCGCCCATGCGCGACTGGTGCGCTCGTGGGGAGCGCTGCGCGTTATGACACCGGATGGCCACCCTCTCTATGAAGCTTCACGGCAATACCCCGGGGCCTATGGCCTAAGCAGCCACAGCGGTATCAGCCTGGCAGCCTTCCATGCCGGCCGTCTGGCCGAATCCATCCTGCAAGACAGCCTAAGTCACGAATACGCAAAGTTCTCCGGCGCGAGGTTCTCTCGCTCCGCCCTCAACCCATAGTGGCATAACAAGATCGGCCCGGAATCACCCACGCACATACGACAAAACAAACTGCGAGGATACAAAATGCGAATTCATACCCTCACCAATCTGCTGTTGTCAGCTGCCCTGCTCGGAGGAGTAGCCAATGCAGAAGATAAGCCGCTGCGCATCGGTGTCGATGTACCCTATGAGCCCTATCAGTACAAGCTGCCGGACGGCACTATTACTGGTTTCGAGGTAGAACTCGTCAATGCTGCCTGCGAGCGGATGCAGCGCGAATGCGTATGGGTCGAGCAGGCCTGGGATGGTATCATTCCGGCGCTTCAAGCGCGAAAGTTCGACCTCATTGCGTCGGCGATGAACATTACCGAGGAGCGCTCTAACCAGGTTCTGTTCTCGGATCCGTATTATCAGGTGCCTTCTGTCTGGGTCGGCAAGGCTGGCGCCGAGCACGATCTGGATGGTCCGCTTGAGGACACGACGATAGGCGTCCAGCAAGCGACCATCCAGGACGAGTACGTAACTCAGTTCTACCCTGATGCAGAGATCCGGCGCTACGCTGATTCTGGTTCGGTGGTTGCCGACATGCACGCTGGACGACTCGACCTGGTGTTCACTGCGTTCCCCCTGGCCCAGAGAACCATGTTCAACGATGACCGTTTTACACGACAAGGCGAACTGGTGACCGGCCCTGAATCAATCTACGGACCGGGAATAGGCGCCGCCTTCCGGCAGCGTGACGAAGCATTGGCAGAAGCATTCAATGAATCTATGCACGAATTAAAGAAGGATGGCTCCTTTGATGTGATTTTTGAAAGCTACTTCGAAAACTAAATGACATATTTATAGAAACACTGATCTATTACTTCACTTGATATCTTGGTCGCCGGCGGAGAAGGTACGCCAGCCCGGTCGAAATCCTCACCTAGTAGCGCATAGACCCCGGCCTCTGCGCTCCGGCGACGACCAACCTCTCTTCGCTCGCGACACATAAAAGCAGTTCCTTAGCTTTTCTTTAGCCGGTGGCCGGGGGGCATAGCCCTCCGGCATTTTAGGTTCTCCCAGCAAAGAGTTTACCAAACCACTTTATCGCCCTTCCTTGATTCATCCATGAAAAAGCCCTCTCTTGGCTAAAAGCAACCCTATTTCGGCATAGCCACTTTGGGTCGTGAGCCGACATACCACCGGAGCCAGTAGAGAGACCCACATTGACGAGTATGAGCTGCCATTTCGCACTCCCTTGCTATGCCGAATCCTCAGTCACATTAGCAACATCATGCTGCGCTTGCTCCCGACCTTCGTGGTGCATGGGCTTGGCAGACCGGGTCGTCTGCTTGATACTGT
>NZ_LFGT01000013.1:33526-34425 GCF_002078115.1 Halomonas sp. BC2
TAAGTTTCTCCAGCCGCTGTCGCAACGTCGCCGCGCTCGGCACCTTCTGCAGGGTCAGCAGTTGTTGGAAGGGCTTGTCGCGGCGGAAGTTCTCGACAGCGTCATAGTCGCTCATGCCCAGACACAGCAGGCCCAGGTAGCTCTTGATCACGTCACTGGTGCGCATGCCCAGCGTGGTGGGGAAGCGGCCGTCGATGCTGTCGACGCCAGCGATCTCGAAGCATTGCCCGATGATGGACAGCCCGGCGTGGCTGGTGAGGGTGCGGCGACTGGCGCGGAACTTTATGTTGGGCATGGCACTGTCTGGGTGAATGGCGATATTCGCTATATTGCCATGCAGTTCAGTAGGTTAGAAGCATTCCTGGGGGCCGGTCTCACGGATTCAGGATACCCAGCCACACAGAGCACCTGTTTCAAATCCTTTGGCTATATTGACATGAGTAATCCCCATCTGTGCGAGCCTCGCTTTAGAAATAGGATTTTCTCTTGTTTGACTGCGCACCTCAAAAAGCTTAGGAATATCCTTATAATGGATTCTTCTATAACCAACATTCATTTGAAATGATCTCTTTGCAAGTTTTAACTCCCGGCTCACGCGCCGGTTTGGAGCCGCGAAGCGGCGGAAAATCGGTCGCTGTGAAACCGATTGTTATGTTCTGGACAGCTTAATCCGAAAGCCCTCTCTCAAAGGCTAGCCAATCCTCAAGCCCTTTTCTCCCATGAAACATATAAACACTTCCACTGAGGTCTTCGTAATCCAATATGGTTGCACTCACTGGAAACAGAAAGCCAACTTCATCGAAGAGCAAAAGACTAGATACAATGAAGGCAATTGCCGCAACCAGCACCGCCAAAGGGGAAGAAGACAGAATGAATACCACGACCGCCACTATATACCA
>NZ_LFGT01000013.1:36112-71174 GCF_002078115.1 Halomonas sp. BC2
ACCAGAATATAGACTTCTTTATATTAGACACGGTGGAGTGAGGCCGTCCATGCCAGTGATCTAACTCAGCAGACATCTCATTTAACTCATATCTATCGTAAACTAACGTTCGCAAGCCCCTCTTCCAAAACAAGTAAAAATACTCATCATCAAATGAATATCTATACCTAGCTCTGAACTTGGCTACTTCAATGACTCGAGTGGTCAACCAAGCCTCCTCCTAGAACATAACGCCTTAATCAGCCGCTGCTTCAGCAGTCGGATGCATTGACCTGTTAGAGCCTGCCGACTGCGTAACTGAAACGGTCAATGAGACTGTAGAAACAATTAGCGCAAGAACAGCGATTGCTGTTCCTATCCAAAACTTCTTTTTCTCTTGACGCAAGCCAGCCAAAACGGAGGTCATAAGTGGAAAATTTACACACTTTGGGTCATTTCCAACTTTGAGAGCAAAGAAATGAACATTACTCCCATCATCTCGTTTGTAACCGTACTGTTTCTCTAAGTGGTAGTACAAACGACCAAAGACAATGTCAGGATCCACTTTAAGCTCGCCAGCAATTTCCTTGCAGTCAATCGGAACATAGATTTTCGAAGCCCGCGACCCATCACCTTTTTCAAAAGCAGAAAAGTCAGAATGATACATACGGTATATCGTATTTAATATTTCTAGATCTGTGGGAATTCTCATATCTATCCTTGAGCTCTAACGCCCGGCTCACGCGCCGGCTTGGAGCCGCGAAGCGGCGGAAAATCGGTCGCTGTGCAGCCGATTGTTATACTTTACTTCATTTCCTTCACCCTCTCCCACTCCTCTTTAAGAATGGACTGCGAAACCAAAACGATTTGGTGTAAGTGTTCTTCAGGCTTTTCCCCGTCCCTAATACGATTCATTGCTGCATCAAGACCTGCAACTAGTTCTTTAGTTTTATCTTCAACTGGATTTGTAAGCAGCTTTATTTTCGCTGACAACCCCTCAGCACGCTCTATAGCTTGGTTATATTTACTCGACCATTCAAAAAGCTCTTTCATAGCATATTCTGGATTTCCAAGCTCCGAAAGAGTTTGTCTTCTGCCACTTTTAATCCTATTAAGATCCCAAATCGCGTAAGCAGCAGCGATAAAATCTGCGACATCATTCCTCAATGTGTTAATCCAAGCCTGCCTGTTATTTGCTGTGATTTCGGATCTAGTTAAATGAACATTTTCTTCAGCACTTTTGCGGGAAAGTCTTTCCTGACTTTCAATAAGTTTTAGTGAGTACTTTACGGTCTGTCGATTGGTAAGTAATACAATCAAGGCGGTAATAGCAAACCCCAAGAAAGCGATCACATCAACGCCCATAGAAAGATTTAAATCGTAGGGCTTTTCGGCAACCAGTTCGATTCTTTGAACCTCGGTGGTAGAATTTTCTGCTATCAGCAAAATACCGGAAGTATCATATACTTCAGCACTGTCTGAGACATGAGCTTCAACTTGGGTATCTGCAACTCCATCATTACCTTTTTCATCTGAAGAATTGGCTTCCATTGTCTTATCCCCTACTTGTATAACGCTTGGCACAGCGGACGTTTTGGACGCGACGCAGGAGCGGAAAAACGTTCCGACTGCTGCCACTGGTTAGGTAGTTTACTCTTCAGTGACATGGAACTTCAGCTTTTGGATTTCGTCTGATTTCATCAGCGTTGCAATCCCATCGAGCGATCCAACGTTCAGTTTTATTGGCTTACCATTTCGCTCGGGAGTACCCACGGCAATTCGGTACTCGTTTTGGTGAGAAAATCTAGAATCCTTCCTGAACGGACCGAGATCACCGGTATAGTCTCTAAGATCTAGATACTGAACTATCCTGTGCAGGACGATAGAGCCCTTTTCTTCCGCTGCCTTAACCACACGGTTTAGGAATGCGTCAACATCGTAAATCATTACAGCCGCATCACCGAAACCATTAATCACATCGACGCTAAATCGCATACCAATTTCTGGACTATCAGTTTCTTCAAACTGCAAACAATAAAGACAGTAGACATTAACAGCTTTAAGCGAGCTGTCCGACTCCCGCATCTGACTATACGCAAGTTGAATAGAGTGTTCTTCTCCAGTTTTTGGATGCTTAATCTTCAAAGTCCCGCCGTTTGACGATCGGACAGTGACAACGCCCTCGTACTTATCACCACGTTCACGGTGCTCCAAATCTGCATAGTGACCAAGTGTTTGCAGGTAAAGCTCCCCATGATTTATGAGAGCCTCCATGTGCTCCTTTTCACCAAACTTGAACAACAAATAGCTGGGCATCCTCAATACCTACCTAACAGTGATTATACGCCCTGCCATGAAACCTCAATGAACGTGACATCACAATGACTGAGGTTTCATAGCCACCAAATTGAATCTACCTCATCGATTCTACAGCGTACAAAGAGAATTTCGGCGATGTAGCCAAAATTCGCGAGCTTGCGCGTTTTGCTCACCCCAATAATACTGTGTTTATATACAAAATTATTGAGGCATTCTCCCATGAAACTGATGGAACGCGTCAAGGCAACCATGAGGGTCAAGCGCTATAGCTTACGCACCGAAAAAACCTATTGTTACTGGATTCGATTTTACATTAGGTTCAATAATTTACGTCACCCTGCCACCCTAACAGGTCATGAAGTACGGCAATTTTTGGAGTATCTGGCAACCGAAAGGCACGTGGCAGCGGCTACACAGAATCAAGCACTCAACGCCATCGTCTTTTCTTGTCGTTCATTGCTTTCACGGCAGACCACCTCAGTACGCCCAATAAAATAGCCTACCCTTGCATCTCCCCCACCCGCCTCCTACACTGCGCTGAATACTGCTTGACGGGGTGCCGGTGGAACCGGCTGAGATCGCTATACGGCTGGCTGCTGCAGCAAGTCGTCACGGCGGGGCCCGTTGAACCTGATCCGGCTAGTACCGGCGTAGGAATCAAGCGGTGGTTGGGGTGCGCCGTGTTCACCTGATACCTTGCCCCAACTCACTCTCCCTACGCCCGTGCGCCGGTTCGCTGTACCACCGGAGGCATCCAATATGGGCTACCGCTTTACCGATCTCACCACCGCTTGCCAGAACGATTGGCGCGCCTACATCGAGCACGATTTCGTGCGCCAACTGGGCAATGCCACGCTGCCTGAGGCGTCGTTTCGCCACTACTTGAAGCAGGATTACCTGTTCTTGATCCACTTCGCCCGCGCCTACGCGCTGGCCGCCTACAAAAGCCCCACCCTGGCGGATCTGCGCCAGGCCCACGAGGGCCTGAAAGCCATCGTGGATGTGGAGCTGGGCCTGCACGTGGGCTTTTGCCAGGAGTGGGGCATCAGCGAACAAGCGCTTGCCGAACTTCCCGAAGCCCGCGCCACGCTGGCCTACACCCGCTATGTGTTGGATACCGGCAATCGCGGCGACCTGCTCGATTTGCACGTGGCGCTGGCCCCGTGCCTGGTGGGCTACGGCGAAATCGCCAACTGGCTGAACGCGCAGCCCTCTACGCTGCGCGGCGCGCAAAACCCCTTCGATGCCTGGATCGCCATGTACGAAAGCGAGGAGTTCCAGGCCGCCATGCAAGCGGAGCTTGCGTGGCTCGATGTCCGCCTGGCGGACGTCACCCCTGCCCGTTTTGCTGAGCTGAGCAAGATCTTCCGCGATGCCACCCGCCTGGAAATCGACTTCTGGCAGATGGGTTTAGACCTTTCTGAATAACCTCCTACAACATAGAGCAACCGTCATGACCAAGACCGTCAAAAGCAAAACCGCCCACTTTTTAGCCGAAACCGCCCAGGTCGATGCCGCCGCCGTGGCCCCACTGCCCGGCTCGCGCAAGGTGTACGTGGAAGGCTCACGGCCGGATATTCGCGTGCCGTTTCGGGAAATCACCCTCTCGCCCACCAAAACCAGCGGCGTGGATGAGCAGAACCCGCCGCTGTTGGTGTACGACACTTCCGGCCCCTACACCGACCCCAACGCCCGCATCGATTTGCGCCAGGGCCTGCCAGAGCTGCGCCGGGCCTGGATCGAAGAGCGCAACGACACCGAGTTTCTGGATGGCCCGACTTCGGAATACGGTAATCGCCGCGCCAACGACCCCACCCTTGCCCAGCTGCGCTTTGATTTGACCCGCACCCCGCGCCGGGCGAAAGCGGGCAAGAACGTGACCCAGCTGCACTACGCCCGCCAGGGCATCATCACGCCGGAAATGGAGTTCATCGCCCTGCGGGAAAACCAGCGCCGCCAGGCGTTGGGGACCGCAGAAGTAGAGCGCATTCTGGGCCATCAGCATGCGGGCCAGAGCTTCGGTGCCAGCCTGCCCAAGGAGATTACGCCGGAGTTCGTGCGCGATGAGGTGGCTCGTGGCCGGGCGATCATTCCCAACAACATCAACCACCCGGAAAGCGAGCCGATGATCATTGGCCGCAACTTCCTGGTGAAGATCAACGGCAACCTGGGCAACTCGGCGGTCACCTCTTCCATCGAAGAGGAAGTGGACAAGATGACCTGGGGCATCCGCTGGGGTGCGGATACCATCATGGATCTCTCCACCGGCCAGAACATCCATGAAACCCGCGAGTGGATCATCCGCAACTCGCCGGTGCCGATTGGTACGGTGCCCATCTATCAGGCGCTGGAGAAGGTCAACGGCATTGCCGAAAACCTCACCTGGGAGATCTTCCGCGATACGCTGATCGAGCAGGCGGAACAGGGGGTGGATTACTTCACCATCCACGCGGGGGTGCTGCTGCGCTACGTGCCGCTCACCGCCAACCGCGTCACCGGTATCGTCAGCCGTGGCGGTTCCATCATGGCGAAGTGGTGCCTGTATCACCATCAGGAGAGCTTCCTGTACACCCACTTCGAGGAGATCTGCGAGATCTGCAAGCAGTACGATGTGGCGTTCTCGCTGGGCGACGGCCTGCGCCCCGGCTCCATTGCCGATGCCAACGACGAAGCGCAAATGGCGGAACTGAAAACCCTCGGCGAACTCACCCACATTGCCTGGAAGCACGATGTGCAGGTGATGATCGAAGGCCCCGGCCACGTGCCCATGCACCTGGTGAAAGAGAACATGGACAAGCAGCTGGAGTACTGCGACGAAGCGCCCTTCTATACCCTCGGCCCGCTGGTGACGGATATCGCCCCCGGCTACGACCACATTACTTCGGGCATTGGGGCGGCGATGATTGGCTGGTTTGGTTGCGCCATGCTCTGCTACGTGACGCCGAAAGAGCACCTTGGCCTGCCCAACAAGGATGACGTGAAAACCGGCATCATCACCTACAAGATTGCCGCCCACGCAGCGGATTTGGCCAAGGGCCACCCCGCGTCGCAGCGGCGCGATAACGCGCTCTCCAAGGCGCGCTTCGAGTTCCGCTGGGAAGACCAGTTCAACCTGGGCCTGGACCCGGACACCGCCCGGGAATTCCACGATGAAACCCTGCCGAAGGATTCCGCCAAGGTGGCCCACTTCTGCTCCATGTGCGGGCCGAAGTTCTGCTCGATGAAGATCAGCCAGGAAGTGCGCGACACCTATCGCGACCGCACCCCGGAAAACGCCAGCGAAAGCGACGCCGAGGCGGTGAAGCGCGGCATGCAGGAGCAGGCGGAGAAGTTCCGCCGGGAAGGCAGCGAGCTATACCAGGAGGTGTGACCGCTCTCCCCCCGCCTGCGGGCGGGGGGAGCAACCCACTGGATGTTCGGTCTCTTTGATGTTCGGCCCCTTTATTGTTATGTTATAACATATATACTCAATCAAGGAGCCTCACCGTGGGTCTGTTGAAACGCGTACCTCCTCTGCTGGCGGCAGGCATGTTGGCGCTGGGCAGCCTGAACGCCATGGCCGATGAGCCCACCCTGAACGTGGTGGCCTCGTTCTCGATCATCGAAGACCTGGCCCGCCAGGTCGGTGGTGAACGCATCGCGCTGACCAGCATCGTGGGCGCCAACGACGACGCCCACGTTTACGAGCCCACCCCCGCCGACGTTCGCCAGGTGGCGCAGGCAGACGTGGTGCTCATCAATGGCCTGATGTTCGAGGGCTTTCTTACCCGCCTGATCGAGGCCAGCGGTACCGAAGCCAGCGTGGTCACCGTCTCGGAGCACGCGGTGCATCTCGAAGACCCCATGGGCGGGCACTACCACTTTTATGGCGACCGGGCGGTGTTCCATGAAGCGCCCTACGACCCCCACGCGTGGCAGTCGGTGCCCAATGCCAGGGCGTATGTCGTGCGCATTGCCGACGCCTTCTGCGAGGCGGACCCGGAAGGCTGTGACGCCTACCGCACCAACCAGCAGCGCTACGCACAGGAACTGGAAGCGCTGGAGCAGGCAATCCATGAGCGCATCGCCAGGATTCCCGAATCCCGACGCACCGTGGTGGTGGCTCACCATGCCTTTCGCTACTTCGAAGAGGCCTACGGCGTGCGCTTTCTGGCCCCGCAGGGGGTCTCCACCGAGTCCGAAGCCACGGCCGCCCATGTGGCGAAGCTGATCGATGCCATCGAGCAGCAGAGCGCCGTGGCGGTATTTGCCGAGAATATTTCCAACCCTCGGCTGGTCGAGCAAATCGCTCAGGAGACCGGCCTGTCGCTCAGCGGCACCCTCTACTCGGACGCGCTGTCGCGGGAGGATGGCCCGGCGGCCAGCTACCTCGACATGATGCGCCATAACGTCGACACCCTGGTGACGGCGCTGCAGTAGCCACTCAGGTGATTAACCACGCCCCTTCTGGGCTCAAGGAGAGAGAAACGATGACCCCGATGTTTGTAGGCAAAGCGTTGACCGCGCTCGCTTTCGCGATAGGCAGTGCCGCCGTGCAGGCCCACGACCACTCCCATGGTCACTCCAACCATAGCCATGACCATGCCCACGATGAAAACGTCACGGCCTGGCGGCTGGTAGTCGCCGACCAGCAGGATGCCGTGGTCCACGTCATCGACGCCACGGAGAAGTCGCTGCTGGACACCTTCGAGCTGGAAGGCCCGGCGGCGCTGCTGAGCACCCGTAGCGGCGAGGCGGTATTTGCCGTACAAGGAGCGGCAAACACGGTGTCGGTGATCAATACCGGCATCGCTTTCCATGACCACGGCGACCACGCCGATATCGAGGTGGCCGACCCGGCGCTGCTGAGCACGGTTCTGGAAGGAGAGCGCCCCGCCCACTTCGTCGAGCGCCAGGGCTACATTGCCCAGTGGTTCGATGGTGAAGACGAAGCCCGCCTGTTCACCGAAAGCAGCCTGTTGGCAGACTCCCCAGAGGTCCGTACGGTGCCGGTGGAGGCGGCGCACCACGGGGTGGCCGTGCCATTCCACCAGCATGCGGTGGTGACGGTGGTCAACCCGGAAGATGCGTCTCAACGCCCGGTCGGTGCCAAGGTGCTGGATAGCGACGGCCACCTGGTCGGCGACGAAGTGGCGTGCCCTGGGCTGCACGGCTCGGCGGGCTCTGGCAGCCTCTATGCGTTGGCTTGCCACACCGGCCTGCTGCTGATCGCCACGGAAGACGGCACGCCCCAGATCACCCATCTGCCCTACCCTAGCTCTCTGCCGGAAGGCAGTGCTTCCACCCTGCTGGGCGGCACCGGACTACAGTACTTCCTGGGTAACTACGGGCCAGACCGCGTGCTGCTGGTCGACCCCACCGAAGGTGAAGAAGGCTTCCAGCTGGTGCAACTGCCTACCCGTCGCGTGCACTTTGCGGTGGACCCGATTCGCGCCCGCTACGCCTATGTGTTCACCGAAGATGGCCAGCTGCATCAACTGGATGTGCTGAACGGCGAGCTGACCCAGTCGCTGCGCCTGACCGAGCCCTACTCCATGGATGGCCACTGGAACGACCCGCGCCCACGCATTGCCGTGGCGGGTGAGCATATCGTGGTCACCGACCCCGCTACCGAAACGCTGCACTTCGTCAGTGCGGAAACCTTCGAAAAGGTCGATGAGATGGCCCTTGAAGGCAAGCCGTTCAATATCGTCGCGGTGGGCGGCACCGGCGTCTCTCACGGGCACTAGGCTTTGTACGAAAGGTCGGCGAGCGATGGCCAGACAAGGCAAAAATCGGCGAAAAGACGGAGTTTACAAGGTGTAAATGAGTACTTTGAGCCGATTTTTAACGCCGTATGGGCGAGCGTAGGCAGTTTTCGTACAAAGCCTAAGCCTGCTGGCCCCTTTGACGGATCGCACAAAACAACACCGGAGCCCAAGGGCTCCGGTGTTGTTTTTGAAAGAGTATTGGCCGCCGGATCGATAACCTGAACGGTTGGCCCTGGGGCTAGCCATCCGGCAACGAATACATACTCGGTGGCTGTCGTATTACTTCTTGAGCTTGTCCTTGGCTTCTCCCTTGCCTTTTTGCAGTTCGCCCTTGGCCTGCTGCGCTTTGCCTTTGGCTTCGGTTTTGGTGCTACCCGTCGCCTTGCCAGCCGCCTCTTTCACTTTGCCTGCTGCCTTGTTGGCTGTGCCTTTTGCTTTATCTGAAGTACCTGCCATGACGAACACCTCTAATCCGTTAGTAGGGAAGCGGCCGCTGTACTGCGGGTCTACCTGACCGTGCGGCCTGTTATCAGCGTAGCGGGTATTGCCAAAGTTGCCCATTTTCTTTTTTTGCAAAGGCCTGGTGTCTGTTCAAGCGGCCTTCACGCAATCCGAGTGGCCGCAAAGCGGTTCAGCACCCGTTGCACGCACGCCATCACTACCAGCGTTGCCACCAGCGCCACGCTCATGGAAGCGAAGCGGTACAGCGCGCTGTACACCAGGTCCTGCTGTGGCCCCAGCGACTGCCCGAACAGAATGCCCAGCGTGGTCAAGCCGCCAAACCCGATGCCAGAGCCGCCGCCTTCCAGAATGTGCTCGCGGGCGAACAGCATCAGGCCCAGCCAATAGAGCAGTACCACCAGCAGGAAATGGTGGCTTTGGGTATAGAGGACGAGCTGCATGGCCAGCGCCAGGTTGCATCCCAGCAAGGTGCCCACGGCGCGCTTGGCTGCCGATACCCGAGCGCCCTGATACCCCAGCGTGAACAGAATCAGAATAGTGGCCATTTGCGCCGACAATGAACCTTGCAGGTCGAACACTTGGAACACCACGAACGAGAGCGTGGCCGTGATCCCGCCCAGCAGGGTTTCATGGCGCACCTGGGCAAGCGGCTTGGCCACCCTGGGCGGCGGCTGGCGGGGCTCGGTATCGGGGAACAGGGTATGCATCAGCATGGCGATGAACACGGCCAGCACGCTGGCCATCAGGTTGCTGGCCAGCAAATCGCCCAGGTCTACGCTGGGGTAGCTGGCAAAGTGCAGCAGTATGCTCAGCGTCAAGACGCCGTTGGCACCGAACAGAAACAGCGGCCCTCTGGCCATCAAGGAGAAGCGCAGCAGAAACAGCCCCAGCACCACCAGCGTCATCACCACCGGCATGTGCTTCAACAGCCCCACCACCACACTGACCTCCAGCGCGTTGAGGCTGCCATTGGCCAGAAACTGACGGATGATGCCAGCATTCAATACAGGCACCATGCCCAGCAGGAACATCGGGAACACGGTGAAAAACACCCCGTAGTTCCAGCCCATCAGCTGGCTGACCACGAACCCCAGCAGCCCTCCCCCCGCCACGCGCACGCACTGGCGCAGGCCGTTCTGGTCCAGGCGGCTCGCGGGCCGCGCCTTGGGCGGATGACGGAAACGCTGTTTGAATCGGTGAGTCAGCCGTTTGGTAAACCGACCCATAGACATATCCCTAGGCGTATCAGTAGACATGTCAGTAGACATATCAGTAGACATAGTGCAGCCAGCTCACCAGGTGCGCTTGCAGCCAAGCGAAGGGCGCCGCCAGGGCATGCTGGCCCGGCCATAGCTGCACAGTTGCCCGTGCTCCGCTGGGGGGTAGTGAGGCCAGGGCAGTGGTCAAGGGATCGTCCAGCGCGATGTGCAGGCGCATGCGCTGGGCATCTCTTACCCAGCGGTCGGAGGTCGGAATGCTGGTCAACTGACCATCGGCTGCCAGCTGCCCTTCGCGCACGCCCGCCTCCAGGGCGGTAACGCGCCCCTTGGCAATGTGCCCTGGCAAGGCATCGAACACGACCTGGGCCTCGTCGCCCACGTTCACATGGCGCAGGCTCTTTTCACGAAAGTCCGCGACGATCTCTGCTCGGTCGGCCACCAGCGCAATCACCGGCTGCCCCGCTGGCACATAATCCCCCGGCTGAAGCTGCAGGTTGGCCACCACACCCGCCTCGCGTGCGCGTACCTGTGTTCTTTCCAGGTCCAGCTCAGCGCGGGCCAGCGCATTGTTGGCCTGGCGCAGGCGAAGATTGGCCTCGCCCTCCTCCCCCAGCTGCACCTCCAGGCTATCGATTTGCGCGCGGGCGGAAGTCACGGCCGCCTGGGCGGTATGTTCGGCGGCCACCTGCTGGTCGTACTGCTGTCGGGAGATGCCCTGCCGCCCCAGCAGCGCCTCGGCGCGGCGACGCTCACCACTACGCTCCTCCAGGGTGGCCTGGGCAGACACCAGCGATGCCCTGGCCGCCGCCAGCTCTGCCCGCAGTCGCGCGTTCTCCTGCTCGGCCTGCTCACGGTTCAGCAAGGCCTGCTGCCGGGCCAGCTCGAACGGCGCGGGCTCCAGCCGGAACAGCACCTCCCCTGCGGCTACCCGCTGGTGGTCGTTCACCAGTACCGCCTGCACGGGCGCGCCCAGCTCCGGGGCTATCTGGGTCACCGGCCGCATCACCCGCGCCTCTGGGGTCATCGGCATGAAGCTGTCAGCCACCAGAAAATAGACGAACAGCACCGCAAACGCCGCCAGCGCAATACGTACCCAGCGGCTGAAACGTTGATCAGGAGTCATTGGCGTACTCACTCACTGCCCTCGGGTAGCCCCGAGGAAAGCATCAGAAGGAATACTTTAGTCTAACAAATTTATTAGCAGGCTAACAATAAGAGTGTTAAGGCAAGATACTAATGGCCCACAACGACACTGCCGCCTTGCGGCGGCAGTCAATGGCAGGTGGCTTGGTCAGCGCCAAACGTTCAGCGCCAAGAGGGTCCACCCATGACATCCGGCAGCCATAGCGCCAACTGCGGGAAGGCCAACACCAGCGCCAACACGACCAATTGCGCCAGAATGAATGGCACGACCCCTATGTACATGTGCCTGAGGGTGACCTCCGGCGGCGTAATGGCTCTCAAGTAAAAGATGGCAGGCGCCAGCGGTGGCGTCAGGTAGCTGGTCTGCAACACGACCAGGAACGCAACGCAGAACCATATTTCATCGAACCCAAGCATCCGCACGATCGGCATGGCCACGGGAATGATGATGAGCACCACGGAAATCAGGTCGAGAACGAAACCAGCGATGAACGCGATAAGCAGAATCAGGCCCAAAATCATCCATGGGCTGAGTCCCGTGTCCATCAGCAAGGCTTGTACGGTCGCCATCCCCCCAGAAGCGAAGAACACGCCTGCGAACATGCTTCCCCCCAGAACGATCAGGAGAATCATGGCCGAGATATTGACCGTCTTGATTGCGGAGTTCCACAGCACTTCCAGCGTCAGGTTGCGATACGCCGCCGCCAGCACGATGGACCCCAACGCCCCGCACGCAGCGGCTTCCGTGGGCGTTGCCAGCCCCATCAGGATGGTGCCCAGCACGATGAAGATCAGCAGCATGGTCGGCACCAACGCCACCAGGGTGACCTTGATCTTTTCACCCCAAGCCACATCAGGCTCCTGCTCTTGCACCCTGGGAGCCATGTCAGGCTTCAGATAAGCCACCCCCACGATGTACACCAGGAACATCACCGCCATCAAGAAGCCGGGAATCAACAGGCCACTAAACAGCGACCCTACAGATACGCCTGCCACGGGGCCCAGCACGACTACGGTGATGGATGGCGGAATCGCCGTTCCCAAAGAGCCACTGGCACAAATGGTGCCCGATATGAGGCTTTTACTGTAGTGATGCTTGAGCATGACGGGAATGGCCAGCATGCCGATGACGGCTTCCGTGGCGCCGACTACACCGCTTGATGCGGCAAACAGGGTGCCCATGATGATGGCACCGACGCCCAACCCGCCGGGCAGCCGCCGGGTCCACATGTGAATGGCTTCGAACAGCCGCTCGGCGATTCCCGACCTTTCCAACATGGCGCCCATGAAGATGAACAGAGGCACCGCCGCCAGAATGGAGTTCGAGGCGGTATCTTCGATTTTGGTCAACAGCTGGTAGGCCGCCACATCACCAAACTGAATGATCCCGAACCCGGTGGCTACCAGGATCATGGAAAAGGCGATGGGAAAGCCCGAGATAATCAGCGCCATCAGCGCCGGAAACATTAGCAGCGCGAGATAACTACTCATGGTTGCCGCCCTCCACGGGTGCCTTGCCACGGATCAAGCAGACGGATTTCAGAAACTCGGCAACCACTTGCAGGGCCAGGATGGCAAAGCCAATGAACCAGACGGTGAAGATTGGCCATACCACCGGGTTCCAGGCCGAACGGCCTGAGCGCTCGTTGCTTTCAAACGCACCCAGCGCGTATTTCGATAGCTCCCATACCAGCCACACCAGCACGGGCAAGAACATGACGTAGCCAACCGCACGTATTGCCGCATTGGCCTTGGGGCTCAGCTTCAGCGCCATGATATCGACACTGACGTGTTGGCCAATTCTCAGGGCATTGGCCATGCCCAGCATGAACATGGCCCCCATGACCATGTAACTCACCTCGAATGCCCAGAGCGTGGGCCTGCCCGCCACATATCGGCTAAACACTTCCACGATCAGGGCACCGATAAGAGGAAACACCAGTAATGCGCCCAACCATCCCGACAGGCGGGTCAGCGCTTCGATTGCTTTAATCAGTTTCATGACCAACTCTCAGCGTATAGGCAGCCAAACGAAAAGGGAGGCCTGGTCAGGCCTCCTTGTTTCATGCATGTGCCAAGGGATCAGCGGCCCATCACACCAATTGGCAGGCGATACTGGGACCAGTTGTTCATGTCATTCTTGAAGTCGCGCTGGGATTCGAGAACGCGGGCAAACCATTCGTTTTCGGCGGCGTATTCATCTTCCCAAAGCTCTGTTTCGGCATAGATGGCATCGATGAACGATTGATCCAGCTCGATGATCTCGTTCGGCCCATCGACCAGTTCCTGGTAGGCATCCAGGTCAGCAAAAGAGCTGGCCAACCATGTTTCGAACACGGACATCTTGCCCGCCAGCCGCAGCATCTGTTGCTGCTGCTCGCTCAAGCTTTCCCAGGTATTGCTGTTTACCTGGCACTCCAGGAAGCCTCCCGACTGATGAACACCAGGAATGACCACGTACTGGGCAACTTCCTGGAAACCCGTCGGCCGGTTCATCTCCGGGCTACCCCACTCGGCAGCATCGATCACGCCACGCTCCAGAGAGCTGTAGATATCGCTACCGGCCATGACCACCGTGGAAGCACCCAGCCTGGAGGCGATCTCGGCCCAGGCGCCAGAGGTTCTCAGGCGTAGGCCCTGGAAATCCTCAAGGGTACGCACGGGCTTGTTCGAGTGAAGGAAAATTTCGGTTCCCAGGATGGCGCAGGGGAAGGCCACTACATCGAACACGTCTCTGCGGTACTCTTCGTAAAGCTCTACCCCGCCCCCTTCATACATCCACAGCATGAACTCTTCCGGCGTCAGGCCGCTGGAGTGTCCGGCCAACAGCGCCGTCGTGGGGTCAGTGCCGTAGTCATAGTTGATGTAGTTATGGCTAATTTGAGCCACGCCGGACTTGACCGTATTGGTGACGCGCAAGGCGCTTCCCAGAGTACCGCCAGGATACACTTCGATGGCGATCTCGCCGTTGGAAAGCTCACTGACGCGATCTGCAAACATCTGGGCGTCACGTTCGAGCCAAGGGCCGCCACTCCAGGGGGTCGCCATGCGCCAGTTCATCTCGGCCGCTCCGGCCGTCATCACCAACCCTGCGTTAAGGCCTACGACCAAAGCCAATTTACTGATTTTATTCATGATGTTTCCTCTGCAATGGAGCGTTATGGGTTTGTTCGCTGGCCATTTTCGTTGTTGTCTTTATTTTGACCTTATCATTTACGCAGGTGCAGCATTTGGCCGAAACTCTGAAAAACTGTGCCCATACTCAGCAAAGTGGCTATCCATCAACAAAAAGCCCCGCTGTCTGCCTGTATCGGCAGATCAGCGGGGCGGTATTCCCTTGAAACGATCTTGTCAGGTCGTTACCTGAAAACGATGACCTTAGAAACGATAGCGTAGGCCAACGCTGGCGGCATCGAAGTTATAGGCAGATTTGTCCAGGTAGCGCATGTAATCGGCGCCCAGTGACAAGTTATGGGCAATATCTACTTCCGCGCCAGCGCCATAGGAGAAGCCGCTTTCACGGTCACGGTCGAAATCGACCTCGGTGACACCGGCCAGCCCGTAGAGGCGGACATCCGGCGAGACGGGCAGGATACCCTTGGCGTAAACACCGGCCAGGTAATCGAGCTCTACGTTGCCATCAGAGCCGCCTGTGCCCAGGTGGCCTTCCAGGGCGAAAAACTCGTTGAACTGAGCACCACCACGCAGGCGAAGGCCGACATCGTCGCGGGATGAGCCGCGGTCGGGGTCCAGGCTCCAGAACATGGCATCGCCACCCACGTATCCTTGTGGGTATTGGAAAGATTGTTGGGCCTGAGCTGATGCCGCAAAAGTACCGGCGCCTACCAGCAGTGCCGCAGAGGCAAGGGAAAGAACGGACGTTTTCATGGGGTTCACCTCAGTTAAAAAACAGTGTTTCCTTACGCTGAACAAGTGTGGCTCAACCCCCGAGATAACGCAAATGCTGCCCCACGCTTTGCATATAATTTCCTTTTTTCGGCGCCCGGTGGCGTGGGCTAGCGGCCTTTCGACAGGCTGAGCACCACAATGCCCCCCACCACCACCGCGCCGCCCAGCAGCTGGCTGGGGCTGAGCATTTGTCCCAGCACCAGGTAGCCGATCAGCAGCGAAGCCACCGGCTCGAAGTTCATCACGGGGGCGTTGCGCGCCATGTCCAGGCGGGGCACGAAGATGAACAGCACCGAAAACGCGCTGCCGTAAAGCAGTGCCAGCATGATGAGCCCTGCCCAGCCGCTACTGTTATCGGGCAGGCTCATGCCGCCAGGCACTGCCCCCAGTAGCCCGCCAAGAATCATGGCCACGAATACGGTCTGCATGGTGAGCAGGCTACGCAGGGTACTGCCTACGCCTGCCAGGCGGTGCTCAGTGATCCACAGCGCACAGGCAAACGCAAAGGCCGCCAGCAGCCCAAAGCCAATGCCTGCCAGCCACTCAGGCCCCATGGCATCGGCGTTGGCCAACCAGCTGGGAATATCCAGCACTACCAGTAGGCCAATCAGTATGGTGCCCATGATCAGGCAGCTGCGCAGCGAAGGCCTGGGGCCACCCAGCGCCCAGCTAAGCAGCGCCAGTTGAATGGGAAAGGTGTTGACCAGCAGCAGGGCAATGACCACCGGCAGGCGAGCCACGGCGGAATACAGGCTGACGCTTTGCAGAGTGATCAACAGCCCCACCACCAGCTGCCAGCGCCAGGCACCGGGCGGCAGCCAGAAGCGCTTTTTCTGCAGCACGAACAGGCTCAGCAGGATCACGCAGGCCACCCCTGAACGCATCAATACCGCCAGCAGCAGCCCCGTACCGTTATCGAAGGCCAGCCGCGCCGACACGTGGTTGGCGGCGAACATGGTGGCCACACACATCATCAGCAGAATGGCGAGATGACGGGGCAAAAGCGCGGGGCTGGAAATCGACGACATAGGAACAAAACGGCTCACGTTAGGTTATATAAGGAACAGGATGACGACATTTTACATAGAAGGCTAACTAAATTCTTCGCTGATTTTCTCAGTCTCTGCATGTTAAACTAAAGTCTATCCCCCTTTCCTCCTGACTACTTTACAAAGGTTGTTATGAACGCACCGGTGCTGGTTATCAACTGTGGCTCTTCTTCCATTAAATACGCTTTGATTGATTCAGACCCTCAGGCACCGCGTCTAGCCGGTTTGGCAGAACGTCTGGGCAGCAGCGACGCTCGCCTGAAAGGCAAGAACAGCGCCGGTGAGAGCTTCACCCAGCCGCTGCCCGGCGCCGACCACGCCGAAGCGCTAAGCGCCATTCTGGAGCGCCTGGAAGGCCGCGTTCCCGGTGCCGTGGGCCACCGTATCGTGCATGGAGGAGAGCACTTCACCCAAGCGGCGCTGATCGACGACAGCGTGATTGCCGCCATCGAAACCACCGCAGCCCTGGCCCCGTTGCACAACCCTGCCAATCTGGCGGGTATTGCCGCCACGCGCAAGGTGTTTCCCGAGCTGCCCCAGGTGGCCGTCTTCGACACTGCCTTCCATCAGACACTGCCGCCCCGCGCTTACCGCTACGCGCTGCCGGAAGCGCTGTACACCGAACATGGCATTCGCCGCTACGGCTTTCACGGCACCAGCCATGCGTTCGTCAGCCAGCGCGCCGGGGAACTGAGCAGCCGTGGTGCAGGCGGCTGGCTGACCGCCCACCTGGGCAACGGCTGCTCCACCAGCGCCGTGTGGAACAACCAGAGCCTGGATACCAGCATGGGCCTTACCCCGCTGGAAGGCCTGGTAATGGGCACCCGCAGCGGTGACGTCGACCCCGGCCTGCATGCCCACCTGCATCGCCAACTGGGCTGGTCGGTGGAAGAGATCGATAACGTCCTGAACAAGCAAAGCGGCCTGCTGGGCCTTTCCGGCCTGACCAACGACATGCGTGAAGTGGAAGACCAGGCCATGGCTGGCCACCCCGGTGCCAAGCTGGCGCTGGACGTGTTCTGCTACCGCATCGCCAAGTCGCTGGCGGCGCTGTCCTGTGCATTACCCAGGTTAGACGGCGTGATCTTCACTGGCGGTATTGGCGAAAACTCGCCTATCGTACGTCGTGAAGTGCTGGCGCTGCTGCCCCACTTCGGTTTCAGTATGGACGAAGCCGCCAACGAAGCGACCATTCGCGGCAAGGAAGGCAAATTGGACACCGCGAGCCATAACGGCCCTGAAGTGTGGGTGATCCCCACCGATGAAGAGGGCCGCATTGCCATGGAAACCCGCTACTGTGTGGAGACCCCTTGAATGAACAGCTCTTCCGAGCAACCCCAAGCCATTCTGCTTGTCCCCACCAGCATGGGGGCAGGCTTGACCTCGGCCTGTCTGGGCCTGATTCAAGCGCTGGATACCATTGGCCTGAAAGCTGGCTTTCTGAAGCCGTTCATGCAGAACGAGCTGAACGGCCCGGGCCTTGACCGCTCGACGGCGCTGGTCTCGCGGACGCTGAACCAGCGCCCGCCCTCGCCTATTTCCCAGGCACGCCTGGAGCGGCTGCTGCGCGACGACCAGACCGACGAGCTGATGGAAAACGTCGTCGAGCTTTACGAGCAGGTCACCCAGCAGGCGTACCGCGACGGCAGCGCTCTGGACCTGGTGGTGGTGGAAGGCGTCGTGCCGACCCAGCACACCACCTACGCGACCCAGACCAACGCGCAGTTGGCGCATGCCCTGAACGCCCGCATCATCCTGGTGGGCACCGGCGACTTGAACGAGCCCCAGCACCTGGCGGAAGAGCTGGACATGCACGCTCGAAGCTTTGGCGGCGTCAGCTCCAGCCGCACCTTGGGCGGCATTCTGATGCGCATGAAAAACCTGCCCTACGGTCAGGAGGATGATCTTTCCGCTGCACCGGGCACCATCAAGCCGCAGTTGGAAGAGCCGGTACTCAACGAACTGCGACGCTACTCCCCGGCGCTAGCCACCGACCGCTTCCACCTGATTGGCGTGGTACCCTACAGCAAGACCCTGAGCGCCCCGCGCACACTGGACGTAGCACGAGCACTGAACGCCAAGGTGCTCAACGAAGGCGACGCCGCACAGCGCCGCGTGCTGTCGACCAGCCTGTGTGCCCGCCGCGCCGCCAACGCGCTGCATATTTTCACGCCCGGCAGCCTGGTGGTGGCCTCCGGCGACCGTGACGACGTGGTGCTGGCCTCGGCGCTGGCCACCATGAACGGCACTCAGCTGGCGGGCGTGCTGCTCACCAACGGGTTCCTTCCCAACGACGACATGATCGAGATGTGTCGCCCGGC
The DNA here is from genome assembly GCF_002078115.1 of Halomonas sp. BC2. Lineage (NCBI taxonomy): Bacteria > Pseudomonadati > Pseudomonadota > Gammaproteobacteria > Oceanospirillales > Halomonadaceae > Halomonas > Halomonas sp. BC2. Next base: position 54,265 of record NZ_LFGT01000013.1, read on the forward strand.
GCTGAAGACCGGCCTGCCGGTGCTGACGGTGGAAACCGACAGCCTGACCACGGCCCAGAACCTCAGCCAGCTCAGCAGCGAAATTCCCATGGACGACTTCGAGCGCGCCGAGCAGGTGGCACGCTACGTGGCGGCACACATGGACCTGGAGTGGCTGAAAGCCAAACTGAGCCGTGGCTACCCCCGCCGCCTGTCGCCGTCGGCGTTCCGCCATCAGTTGGTGAAGCTGGCCCAGCAGGCCAAAAAGCGCATCGTGCTGCCGGAAGGCGACGAGCCGCGCACCATCGAAGCCGCCATCATCTGCCAGCGCCGTGGTATTGCCGACTGCGTTCTGCTAGGCAAGCGGGAGGACATCGAAAGCGTGGCCCACCACCGTGGCCTGACGCTGCCCGACACGCTGACCATCATCGACCCGGAAAGCACCCGCGCCAACTATATCGGCCCCATGGTCGAACGCCGCCGAGGCAAGCTCAACGAGCTGACCGCCGAAGCGCAACTTCAGGACAACGTGGTGCTGGGCACCATGATGCTGCAGCTGGATGAGGTGGACGGCCTGGTGTCGGGCGCGGTACACACCACCGCCAACACGGTTCGCCCGGCGTTTCAGCTGATCAAGACGGCCCCGGAGTACAACCAGGTCTCGTCGATCTTCTTCATGCTGCTGCCCGAGCAAGTGGTGGTGTACGGCGACTGCGCGGTGAACCCGGACCCGGACGCCGAAACCCTGGCGGAAATCGCCCTGCAGAGCGCGCGCTCTGCCGAGGCCTTCGGTATCGAGCCCCGGGTGGCGATGATCAGCTACTCCACCGGCGACTCCGGCACCGGCGCCGACGTGGATAAAGTCCGCGAAGCGACCCGCATCGCCAAGGAGCGCGCGCCGCACCTGGCCATCGACGGCCCGCTGCAGTACGACGCCGCCGCCATCGAAAGCGTGGGCAAGCAGAAAGCTCCCGACTCCCCCGTGGCGGGCAAGGCCACCGTGTTCGTGTTCCCCGACCTCAATACCGGCAACACGACCTACAAGGCCGTTCAGCGTAGCGCCCGAGTGGTCAGCGTGGGCCCGATGCTGCAAGGTTTGAACAAGCCGGTGAACGACCTGTCCCGCGGGGCACTGGTGGATGACATCGTCTACACCATCGCCCTCACCGCAATCCAAGCCAGCCAGCGGCAAGGCTAGGCACTCGCCGAGCCCTGTATACGTATCCGCTGAAAGCCACGCTAAAAAGAACGCCCCGAACAGTTCACTGTTCGGGGCGTTTCAGGTTTTGCGTCAGGTTCAATCGTTGTTAGGCATTACACCCACATGGGCACCATGGCTTCCAGCACCATCACCAAACTCATCGCGGTGATCGTCAGGATCGAGACGCCAAACACTTTCCTGGCCCAGCGAACATCGTCATCTAACCGATAGCCGCGTAGTGCCAGGTAGAGCCAGTAGCCGCCCATGACCAGCGCCACACACAGATACCCCATCCCCGCCTGACTGGCCAGGACCAGCGCCAGCGAGGCGGGAATAAACGCCACGATATAGCCCAGGATGTGATGCTTGGCCATTTTGATCCCGTGCACCACCGGCAGTACCGGGATTGATGCCCGCTGATAATCCGCATAGCGGAAAATCGCAATGGCATAGGAGTGCGGCATCTGCCACAGGCAGAAAATCACCAGTAGCATCAGCGCACCGCTATCGAACTGCCCCGTGACGGCACAGTAGCCCACCACCGGGGGCATGGCCCCGGAAAGGCTGCCCACCAGCGTACCGTACTCGGAGTGGCGCTTCATGTAGAGGCTGTAGACCCCGACATACACGCCCCAGCCAATCACCGCCAGCGCCACCGTCAAGCCATTGGTGCCCAACGCCAGGCACACGACCCCCGCCACGCCCAGCAGCGCCGAAATACCCAGTGCCTGGGTAATCGAGATACGCCCCTTGGCGAGCGGGCGATGGCGCGTACGCGCCATCAGTGCATCGATATCCCGGTCGATGACGTTGTTGCAGGCACAGCCCGAGGCAATCACCAGCGCAATGCCCAGCATCACCGAGGCAAACGTGACGACATCGAAGGTGCCGTGGGCGGCTAGAAAATAGCCCCCCAGCGTGGCGATCAAGTTACCGCCAATGATGCCCGGCTTGGTGAGCGCCAGCAGGTCTCGCCAGCGGCTCGGTGCCACGTTCAGCCGATCATCATGTTGAGATGCAGATGCTGCATGATCCATAAAGAGCCCCCTACCACCAGGACGAGTATCGTCAGTGTGAAAACGAAGGACATCAGATTCCACCCCTCGTCGGCTTTGGTATTCATATGCATGAACATGACCAGCTGGACCAGAATCTGCAGCACGGCTGTTACAGCGATGACCACCACCGTCGCGGCGGTGCTTAGCACACCGCTCATGACAACCGCAAACGGAATCACGGTTAGCACTAAAGATAGCAGAAGCCCGACAACATACGACTTAACGCTTCCATGGGAAGTCGTTGAATGCGCTGCTGAATGTGAAGACGATTGGCTCATGTCAAAGCACCCCCATCAGGTAGACGAACGAGAACACACAGATCCACACGATATCCAGGAAGTGCCAGAACAGGCTGAGACACAGGATACGCGGGCGCGTCATGGGCGTCAGGCCTTTGGTGGAAAGCTGCACCAGCATCACCAGAATCCATACCAGCCCCACCGTGACGTGCAGGCCGTGGGTGCCCACCAGGGTAAAGAACGACGACAGAAACGCGCTCTGGTCTGGCCCATACCCTTGATGAATCAGGTGATGAAACTCATACACTTCCATGCCGACAAAGGCAGCCCCCAAGGCAAAGGTGACCGCCAGCCACGCCTTGACCTGACCCACCCGCTCGGCATTCATGGCCAAAACGCCCATGCCAAAGGTGAAACTGCTGAACAGCAGCAGAAAGGTTTCGACCAGCACGAACGGCAGCTCGAAAATATCGGCAGCCGTAGGCCCCGCCGCCGTGCCCTTCATCATCATGTTGCCGCCAAAATCATTGGTGAAGAAGTGCATGCCGAAGTCGCGATCCAGCGTCAGCAGGGCAATGGTCGCGGTCAGAATGGGAAACGAGGCAATGATCAGGATATTGGCGCACAGCGATGTCCAGGTGAAGATCGGCATGCGGAACAGCGTCATGCCTTTGGTGCGCATTTTCAGGATCGTGACGAAGAAGTTGATGCCGGTGAGCGTCGTGCCTATCCCGGATATCTGCAAGGCCCATATCCAGTAATCGACCCCCAACCCCAGGGGCGGCCAAATGTGTTAGGCAACGCTGATGCTGAGGGAGCTGGCGGGATGGTTTTCCAGCAGGCCAGGGGCGCGCTCGTCGTCAGTGATCACCACGTCGAAATCGGCCAGCGAGGCAAAATAGGCGGGCCGTACGATGCCGAACTTGCTGGCATCGACCACTAGCAACCGCTGCATGGCGGTAGCAATCGCCGCTTGTTTGGGAGCCACTTCGTGGAAGTGAAAACAGCTCACTCCGCGCTCCCAGTCTACTCCTGCCGCTGAAATCAGCGCCTTGTTGATGCCCAGCCGTTCGATGGCATCCCGCATGCCATCGCTGCCGAAAGACTGCGACGAGGCGTGAAACAGCCCCCCCAGCAGCACCAGCCGCACGTTGGGCAGCGCGGCGACCGTGTTGGCCACGTTCAGCGCGTAGGTCACCACGGTCAGCTCGCGGAAGTGGCTCAGTTGGCCCAGCAAGGGAATCAGCGTAGAGCCACAGTCGACAAACAGCGTGTCGCCTTCGTCGATGAAACTGGCGGCACGCTGGCACAGGCGATGTTTGACATGATAGTGGCTGGCCTGCTGCTCGGTAAGGTCGTAGACCGGCGTCACGCCGGGGTAGCTGGTCATCACCAGCCGCCCCCCCAGCAGGCTCAAGGGAGATGGCTGCGTGGCGAGGTCTCGGCGAATGGTCATTTCCGACACTCCGCACAGCTCGGCGGCATCGCGCAGGTGCAGGGTTCCCCCGCTTGCCAGGGCTTCTTGCAGCATAGCCAGGCGCTGGGCACTCCGGTCATTCACAGGCATCTCCTTGTGATTCATCTTGTTATCGGGTTTCAGCGCTCAGGTAACGCTTATGCTGAGCCAGCGCCCCGCGAATTTCCACTCCCCTACCACTCTGTTTGCCGCCATGAGGCGCATGAAACACCCTGGCAGCGTTGATGTAACAATACTTGCAAATCAACGTTAAAAAAATAACACTCGATGTTATAATTTTAACATTAACGCCAGCCCGCACGACCCACAACGTCGGTATGCCACCTCTCGTGGCACCGTAATAACCCTTGTTGAGGCTTTCATGACCGCTTTATCCCCCTCTCACGTTTCTTCGCTCGTCACGCTTGGCGCTGGCGTTTTCCTGGCTGGTGCGCTGGCCGCAGCCCCGGCCGTTGCCAATGACGCAGCGAGTGGCCCAATGACCCCGCACTGGTCGTTTGCCAACGTTTCCCTGAACTACCTGGACTGGTCCAACGGCACCGAAGCGCGCACGGCGAGCAATGCCGCCAAGAGCGACTTCACGTTCGTTGAAATCGAAGGCGGCGTCGGCTTTAGCTGGGGCGAGTTCTACGGCTTCTTCGATTTCGAGAACCCGACCAACGACCAGTTCGACGAAGCCAGTGGCGGCAAGGACAACTTCCGTACCGCAGGCAAAGTGACCTCGCACATTTACCTGGGTGACAGCCCGCTGTCGCTTTACGCCCACGTTTATGACTTCCGCGACTACGGCTTCAATGGCCGCGAGCAGGACCAGATTCTCGGCCTGGGCTACCGCACGACGTTCGCCAACGGCCTGTGGTTCAAGCCCTTCATCGGTGCTGCCAGGGTTCAAAGTGATGGCTACACGGGCATGAACGGCTACATGGCTGGCTGGGTCGCGGGCTATGACTTCACCGCGCTGGACCAGAACTTCAGTGTGACCAACTGGCACGAGCAGACCTTCGGTCGCGACAGCGACTACCTTTCCCAAAACTTCGTCAACGGTACCGCAGGGAGCGTGGGTACCAACGGTGCATTGAGCCTTTGGTGGCACCCGTCTGACTTGATCACCACCGGCGTGCAGTATCGCTACTCAGAGAACAAGCTGGGTACACCCGACGCCTATCAGAACGCGATGATTTACTCAGTCAAGCTAAACTTGCTGTAATCGCTCCCACTTCTCACGCTCCGAAGGTACTCCCATGACCCTCATCATGAGCCTGGTTGGCATGGTCACTCTGGTGGCCATTGCGCTTGTTTTCTCCTATGACCGCAAGGCGATTCGCCTGCGTACCGTGCTGGGCGCCTTCGCGATCCAGGCGGGTATCGGTGCGTTCGTGCTCTACGTACCGTTTGGCCAGGCCGTTCTGCAGGCCATTTCGGCAGGCGTCAGCCAGGTGCTGGTCTACGCCAACGACGGTATCGGCTTTTTGTTTGGCGGGCTGGCTGACGTGGACAATGTCGGCTTCGTCTTCGCCATCAAAGTCCTGCCGGTCATCATCTTTTTCTCCTCGCTGATTGCCGTGCTCTACTATGTCGGCATCATGCAGTGGGTCATCCGGATTCTGGGTGGCGCATTGCAGAAGGCACTGGGCACCTCGCGCACCGAGTCGCTTTCGGCCACGGCCAACATCTTCGTGGGTCAGACCGAGGCACCGCTGGTGGTGCGCCCGTTCATTGCCCGCATGACCCCTTCGCAGCTGTTTGCGGTGATGTGTGGTGGCCTGGCTTCCGTGGCGGGTTCGGTGCTGGCGGGCTATGCCGCGCTGGGCATTCCCATGGAGTATCTGGTGGCGGCCTCGTTCATGGCGGCGCCTGGCGGCCTGCTGTTCGCCAAGCTGATCATGCCGGAAACCCAGAACGTGGAAGATAGCGACAGCGTTTCCAAGGTCGATGAAGAGCTGAAAGAGCAGGACGACAAGCCCGCCAACGTGCTGGATGCCGCCGCCGCCGGTGCTACGTCGGGCATGAAGCTGGCAGCCAACGTGGGTGCGATGCTGCTGGCTTTCATCGCCCTGATTGCGCTGGTCAACGGTATTCTGGGCGGCGTGGGCGGCTGGTTCGGTTTCGAGGCATTGAGCCTGGAGCTGATTCTGGGTTGGCTGTTCGCTCCGCTGGCCTTCCTGCTGGGCGTGCCCTGGGAAGAAGCCACCCTGGCGGGCTCGTTCATCGGCCAGAAGCTGGTGGTCAACGAGTTCGTGGCCTTTATCAACCTGGCCCCCTACATTGAAGGGGAACAGGTGGTGGCTGCCACGGGTCAATTGATGACGCCCCACACCATGGCCATCCTGTCATTTGCCTTGTGTGGTTTTGCCAACCTGTCGTCGATTGCCATTCTGCTCGGTGGCCTGGGCAGCATTGCCCCGACCCGCCGCAAGGAGATTGCCCGGTTTGGTGTGAAAGCCGTGCTGGCAGGCACGCTCTCCAACCTGATGTCTGCCTCGATTGCCGGTTTCTTCCTGGCGTTGAGCAGCCTCACCGCCTGACGCAGCGAGTACGCGATAACGCAACGGGCGCTGCTTTAGTACGCAGTGCCCGTTTTGTCTTTTACCGATTGATGAGAACTTCATGACTGCCACCGCTTCCCCCCAGCTTACCCAGGCCGCCCGTCACGCCCTGACGTTAATGGACCTCACCAGCCTGAACGACAGCGACACCGACAGCGTGATCGAAGCGCTGTGCCAGCAGGTCAAGACCCCCTACGGCCACCCGGCAGCGGTGTGCGTTTACCCCTCGTTCATCGTCACGGCAGCCCGTGCGCTGAGCGCCCACAAGCTGGATGACCAGGTCAAGATCGCCACGGTCACCAACTTCCCCCATGGGGGTGATGACATCATGGGCGCGGCCCGTGAAACCCGCGAAGCCGTGGCATCGGGTGCCCATGAAGTCGACGTGGTGTTCCCCTACCGCGCCTTGATGGCAGGCGATGAAGATACTGGCCGCGAGCTGGTGGAAATGTGCAAGGCCGCCTGTGGTGGCCAAGCATTGCTGAAAGTCATCATCGAGTCCGGCGAACTCAAGGACCCTGCGCTGATCCAACGTGCCAGTGAGTTGGCCATCGAAGGCGGCGCGGATTTCATCAAGACCTCGACCGGAAAAGTGCCGGTCAATGCCACGCTGGAAGCCGCCGAGATCATGCTCAAGGCCATCAAGGCCAGCGGCAAAGACGTTGGTTTTAAAGCCGCCGGCGGCGTACGCAGCGCAGAAGAAGCCGCTGAGTACCTGGCGCTGGCAGCCGACATCATGGGGCCGCAGTGGGTCACCCCGGCACACTTCCGGTTTGGTGCCTCCAGCCTGCTGGGCAACTTGTTGAACACACTCGACGGTGGCGCTGACGCGGCGCTGCTCTCCACTACCAACGGAGGCTACTAAATGTCGTCCAACGCTTCTCACCACGCGCTGCTCCCTCAAGAACTGATTCGCCTGAAGCGCGACGGCCAGCCGCTGCCCGCTGAAGAGATCAAGGCGTTCGTGCAAGGCATCGCCGATGACCGTATCAGCGATGCGCAGATCGGCGCCTTCACCATGTCGGTCTTTTTGAATGGCATGAGCCGCGAAGAAGTCGTGGCGCTGACCACCGCGACGCGCGATTCTGGCCACGTGATGCAGTGGGATTCGCTCAACCTGCCCGGCCCCATCGTGGACAAGCACTCCACCGGCGGCGTGGGCGATCTGGTGTCGCTGGTGCTGGGCCCGTGGGTCGCGGCCTGCGGCGCCTTCGTGCCGATGATTTCCGGCCGTGGCCTGGGCCACACCGGCGGTACCCTGGACAAGCTGGAATCCATCCCCGGCTACGACCCCTACCCCGCCCCCGAACGCTTCAGTGAGGTGGTGAAATCCACCGGCGTGGCGATCATCGGTCAAACCGGCAACCTCGCCCCGGCCGACAAGCGCATCTACGGCGTGCGTGATGTCACCGCCACCGTGGAATCCATCCCGCTGATCACGGCCTCGATTCTGGGCAAAAAGCTGGCCTCTGGCCTAGACGCCCTGGTAATGGACGTCAAAGTGGGCAGCGGCGCGTTCATGCCCACCCCGGAAAAGTCCCGCGAACTGGCCAAAAGCATCGCCAACGTGGCCACCCAGGCAGGCACACCCACCACCGCCCTGCTCACCGACATGAGCCAGCCACTGGCTCCATGTGCCGGTAACGCGGTAGAAATCGTCGAAACCCTGGCGCTGCTGCGCGGCGAGCGAGCCAACAGCCGCGTGATGCAGGTCACCCGCGAACTGGCCGTTGAAATGCTCATCGCGGGCAAGCTGGTGAACCATCGTGAAGAAGCCCTCGCCAAGCTGGACAAAGCGCTGACCTCTGGCGCGGCGGCGGAAGTCTTCGCCCGTATGGTGCGCGAACTGGGCGGCCCCGCCGACTTCATGGAGCGCTCGGACAGCTACCTGGCCACCGCCCCTGTGGTTCAAGCGGTCTACCCCGAGCAGAGCGGTATCGTGCAGCGTTTCGATACCCGCGCCGTGGGCATGAGCGTGGTGGAGCTGGGCGGCGGCCGTCTGCGTAACGACGCCAGCGTCGATCACAGCGTGGGCTTCAGCGACATCGTCGAAATCGGCGACCGTGTGGATAGCCAGCGCCCGCTGGCCATCGTCCACGCCCGCACGGAAGAGGCCGCGACCCGTGCCGCTGCTCAGCTTCGTGCGGCGGTCACCATTGGCGATGCCGACGCCACCGCCGACACCCTGTTGCAAGAGACCTTCCGAGGAGAAGCCTGATGCGCCGCGCCATCGTCCTGGTACTCGACTCTTTCGGGATCGGTAGCGCCCCCGATGCCGCCACCTTTGGTGACCAGGGGTCAGATACTCTGGGCCACATCGCCGCCGCCTGCGCACGAGGCGAAGCCGACACCGCCGAGCGCTCCGGCCCATTGTCGCTGCCCAACATGGCCGCGCTAGGCCTGTTCCACGCCCACCGCGACGCCACTGGCAGCGTGGCGGAAGGCGTCAGTTTGCCCGACCAACTGACGGGCGCTTACGCCCACGCCAAAGAGATCTCCAGCGGCAAGGACACCCCTTCCGGCCACTGGGAGATTGCCGGTGTGCCGGTGCGTTTCGACTGGGGCTACTTCCTCGATAAAACCGACAGTTTCCCGCTGGAACTGCTGGACGCCATCATTCGTGACGCCGAGCTGACCGGCGTGATCGGCAACTGCCACGCCTCAGGCACCGAGATCATCGCTCGCCTGGGCGAAGAGCATATCGCCACCGGCAAGCCGATCGTGTACACCTCGGCCGACTCCGTGTTCCAGATTGCCGCCCATGAAGAGCACTTCGGCCTGGAACGCCTCTATGCGCTGTGCGAAACCGTCCGCGAGCTGCTGGAGCCCTACAACATTGGCCGCGTCATCGCCCGACCGTTCATTGGCGAAGACCGTGCAAGCTTTGCGCGCACCGGCAACCGCCGCGACTACAGCGTCGAGCCGCCCAGCCCCACCGTGCTGCAAAAGCTCGCCGATGCCGGGGGCGAAGTGGTGTCGATTGGCAAGATCGCCGACATCTACGCCCACTGCGGCATCACCCACAAGGTCAAGGCCAGCGGCCACGATGCCCTGATGGATGCCACCCTGGCGGAAGTCGCGCGCACCGCCAACGAAACCAGCGACCGCCCGACCATGATCATGACCAACTTCGTGGATTTCGATTCGGTCTACGGCCATCGCCGGGACGTACCGGGCTACGCCGCCGCGCTGGAGCACTTCGACGCCCGCCTGCCGGAGCTGCTGGCAGCCCTCGATGACGACGACCTGCTACTGCTCACCGCCGACCACGGCTGCGACCCCAGTTGGGAAGGCACCGAGCACACCCGCGAATACGTGCCGATCATGGTACGCGGCGCAGGCTTCGCCCCCGGCCCGCTGGGCGAGCGCGGCACCTTTGCCGACATTGGCCAAACCCTTGCGGCGTTCTTCGCCGTAGACGCCATGGCCGACGGCGAGAGCTTTTTACCTGACGCTGCTTAAAGGCAAATAACCAACCTCTAGCAAAAAATCGAGCAAGGTCTGAATCAGCCCGTAGCGGGGGTCTTTCGCCAAGGCCGGAAAATGTTCCCAACAATTCCGGCATTTCCGCCATCCATGGCGGTCAGATGGCGAAAGTAGCGCCCAGGGAAGGGTTCACAGCGCCCCCGCGAAGGGCTGATTCAGACCGTTAAATTATATGGGAGCGTGACATGGCTACACCGCATATTAATGCCGAAATGGGCGATTTCGCCGATACCGTCCTGATGCCTGGCGACCCGCTGCGCGCCAAGTACATCGCCGACACCTACCTGGAGAACGTGCGCCAGGTCAACGACGTGCGCAGCATGTTCGGCTACACCGGCACTTATAAAGGCCGCGAGATTTCCGTCATGGGCCACGGCATGGGCATCCCCTCCGTGTCGATCTATGCCAAAGAGCTGATTACCGATTACGGCGTGAAGTCGATCATCCGCGTGGGCTCCTGCGGCGCGGTACGTGACGATGTCAACGTGCGCGACGTGGTGATTGGGCTGGGTGCCAGCACCGACTCCAAAGTGAACCGCATGCGCTTCAATGACCACGACCTGGCCGCCATTGCCGACTTCGAGCTGGCCAGCCACGCCGTGGCGGCCGCCAAAGCGCAGAACGTCGCCGTGAAAGTCGGCAACATTTTCTCGGCGGACCTGTTCTACAACCCGCAGACCGACATGGCCGAGTTGATGAAGCGCTACGGCATCGTCGGCGTCGAGATGGAAGCCGCAGGCCTGTACGGCGTGGCCGCCGAGTTCGGTGCCCGTGCACTGACCATCTGCACCGTCTCCGACCACATTCTGAAAGGTGACTCGCTCTCCAGTGCCGACCGTCAAACCACCTTCAACGACATGATGGTGATTGCCCTCGACACCGTTCTGCGCGATGACGCCGCCAAGGCGTAATGCCCGGCGTCTTGAGCCCATAGACATCCTGAACACAGAGAGAGAATAGCGCCATGAGCCACGCGGATCAGGCATTGGTCGACACGCTGCTGACCACCCTGGGCAACGCCTACGCGCCCTACTCCAACCACCCCGTGGCGGCGGTGATGGAGTGCCCCGACGGCCAGCAGTTTGCCGGTAGCAACGTGGAAGTCGCCCACTACAAAGGGCTGTGTGCCGAAGCCTCGGCGATTTCTGCCATGGTTACTGCTGGCCAGCGCGAGCTGGCCAAGGTCTACGTGATGGGCCCCGGCGAGCACCTCTGCACGCCCTGCGGCGACTGCCGCCAGCGCATCCGCGAATTCGCCACCCCCAGCACGCAAATCATGGTGCTCTCCAAACAGGGCGAGGTGTTGAAAACCTACACCATGGACAGCCTGCTGCCCGACGCTTTTGGGCCGGAGCAGCTGCCGGGGCGTTAAGCCGTTTCCCGCAGCACCAGCGCCACCGGCAGCGACACGTGCCGGGGCGCTTTTCCTGCCAACGCATCGCCCAGCAGCTCCACGCTCATCGTCGCAATGGCGGCAATGTCCTGGCGTACCGTGGTCAACCCCGTGGCCAGAGTGGGCAGGTCGTCAAAGCCGGTGACGGCTACCTCGCTGGGCACACGAATACCGCTGTCTTCCAGGGCGGCCACGCAGCCCAGCGCCAGCTCGTCGGTGGCACAGACCAGCGCGTCGAAGGACAAGGGGGCGTCTGGGCGCTCCTTGAGCAGGCGGTTGAGCTGGCGATAGCTGGTCAGGGAGTCCGAGGTCAGCCGATGCGGCAGGCTGATCCACTGCTCGCTGAGCCCTGCCTGCGTGACGGCACGCTGATACCCGGAAAGGCGGCTGAGAGGCCTCGGCACGTCCAGCTCTCCCCCCACAAACGCAATCCGCGTTCGCCCTTGCTCGATCAGGTGCTGCGTCATCTGGTAAATGCCCGAGACATCGTCCGGGGCAACCGAAAAGCCGTCTCCTGCGTTGCCAATTCGTACGAAGGGAACACCCGCTGCCTGCAGAAGGCCTGGTCTGGCATCTTCCGCCGTTTCGCCCAGCAAGATCGCGGCTCCTGCCCGCTCGGGCAGCTCATGGGTCTGATCGTGATGAAAAAACACCGGTACCATGCCTTGCTGGTGCAGGGCCACGGTCAGGTGCTGGTAGAGCAGAATATAGTAGGGCCGCAGCTCGATATCCTGTCGCCCAAGGGAGATCCCCACCACCGCCGCCTTACCGCTGATCAGTTGGCGGGCGGCGGCGCTGGGTTGATAGGCCAGCTCACGGCTGATGGTCAGAATCCGCTCGCGCAGCGCGTCGCTCAGCCCGGGCTTGCCGTTCAAGGCTCGGCTGACCGACGCGATGGATACCTCGGCACGCCGGGCAATTTCGCGGATGGTCGCCGCCGGTGCGCTCGATGTGTGCTGTTTCATGCCTGGCCTCAGCCGCCGTTGGGGGGCTTGATTGTACAAAAAGCGGGGCGGAAAATCGCCGCCCCCTGCGCAAGCAACCACGTGCCAGCCAAGCCCTTGCGTTACCAGCCGCGTCTTGCCAGGCGCGAGAGTTCTCCCTCCAGCTGCTGCACGGCCAGCACCTCGTCATCCTCATACAGTACCGGGCACGTGGGGTTACGGCCAAACTCGATGGCGTGGGCTTTCTGCTGGGCTTCGGCGGTCAGATGAAATCTGCTGATCAACTGGCAATTGCCAGGCTGCGGTCTTCCAGGCTGGAAACAAAACAGGCATCCAGCACGGTTTGAATGGCCGCGCCCCGGGCAAAGTCGGGCTGGTCGTTTTCCCCAGTGCGAATGCTCTCGATAAAGCGCTGGTAGATGCTGGGCGTGGGCGGCGCCTTGACGGTGCTCCAGCGAGCGGGATGCACGTCATCGTTCAGACATACCTGAACTTCATCCTTGGAGGCATCGAGATCCACGCGGATCGCCCCCTTGTCGCCGTGAACGCTCAGCGTCAACGAGTTGTGGTGCCCGGTTGCCCAGCGGGTCGCCTGAATCGTGCCCATGGCGCCGTTGGCAAAGCGCACGCGCATCAGCGCCGTGTCGTTGGCGTCCAGCAGGTAGTCGCCGATGCGGTTGCCCGGGGCTTTGTCGAAGCAGGTGAGTTCGCAGTTGACGCGGGTGATATCACCCACCGGGAAGCTGGCAAAATCGACGATATGCACGCCCACATCGCCCAGCACGCCTTTACTGCCGTGGGCTTCCGAGAGCCGCCAGAGCCACTGGCTATCCTCATCCCAGCGCCCCCAGGCGTTGCTTACCAGCCAGCTCTGGCGATAGCTGGCATCCACGTGGCGAACGGTGCCGATGGCGCCGCCGGTAATCAGCGCTCGGGCGTGCTGAATGGCGGGGGCGTCACGGTAGCTCAGATTGACCATGTTGATGACCTTGGCGGCCTGGGCGGCAGCGACCATCTCGTGGGCATCCTCGGCATTGGTGGCCAGGGGCTTTTCACACAGGATGTGTTTACCCGCCGCAATGGCCGCCAGCGACGTGGCCTTGTGCACGCCATCCGGAGTGACATTGCTCACCGCGTGAATATCGTCGCGGGCCAGCATGTCGTCCAGCGACTGGTACACATCGGCAATGCCATGGCGCTCGGCGAAGGCCTGCGCCTTGGTGAAATCACGGTCGCATACGGCAACTACTTCGACGCCTTCGAGTCGACCATAGTGCTTGGCGTGCTCCCCCGCCATGCTGCCCGCGCCAATAATCGCAATACGGATCATTTGAAGCCCTCCTCACCGGGTTTGTGCAGGCTTTCTCCCTTGATCTCGACCGGGTTGGGCGCCTGGTCGGCGGGGACGTTGGGGCAGCTGTCGATCCACCGGGAGCCTTCCGGCTGTGCCCAGACCACGGCGTTCTTGAGCACCCGCTTTACCTGCTCGTCGTAGTAGATCGGGTAGGTTTCGTGGCCGGGACGGAAGTAGAAAATCTTGCCGTTACCGCGCTTGTAGGTCAGGCCGGAGCGGAACACTTCGCCGCCTTCGAAGGCACTGATGAAAATCACCTCGTCCGGGTTGGGCACCGCAAAGGGTTCGCCGTACATTTCGGTATGGGGCAGTTCGATGTAATCTCCGAGCCCTTGCACGATGGGGTGGCCAGGATTCACCACCCAGAGCCGCTCACGCTCGCCGGCTTCTCGCCACTTCAGTGAGCAGGTAGTGCCCATCAAGCGTTTGAAGATTTTCGAGTAGTGGCCGGAGTGCAGCACGATCAAGCCCATGCCCTGCAGCACGCGCGTTTGCACGCGGTCGACGGTCTCTTCCAGCACGTCGCCGTGGGCGGCGTGGCCCCACCACAGCAGCACGTCGGTATTCTCCAGCGTCTCTTCGTCAAGCCCCTGCGCCGGGTCTTGCAGCGTGACCGCCGTGGCCGTTAGCGCTTCCGCTTCATTCAACCCGTCGGCGATGCACTGGTGCATGCCGGTGGGGTAAATACGCGCCACTACGTCGTTGGTTTGTTCGTGGACGTTTTCGCCCCATACGGTGACTCGGAGTGTCATGTCGTTCTCCTCAGCGTTGAGAGGTACTTGCTCACGGGTGTGAGCGCTGAGGAGAAAAGTAAACGTTTACTCAATAAGAGTAAACGTTTACTTATTGGATTTTAGTCGAACACCACCGACGCGCTGGCGTCAGGTTCTATTGCTGTTCAGACCGGGGCTTCGTCGGGGCGGTTCTCGGCGACGCGCTCGACATCCACGATGCCCGAGCGGCTGACCACGACTTTCCAGCGCGCCAGGTAAGGGGCATCTTCGCTGCCCGTTTCGCGCACCACCAGGTTGAACAGGTGGCGGCGCTCGACACTTTCCCGCACCGCCTGCCCCTCTTTCAGGCGATAGATATGGTGCTTATCCTTGCTCATCAGGCGGGTCAGCATGGAGAGGTCTATGCTCAGGGTTTCGCGGGTATGCTCATAGCCGCTCAAGAAGCGTGTGGGGGACATGCGCGAGCTGGAGCGATAGTGCATGACCACCTCTTCGCGCTGGGCCACCGTGCGCCGCCGCATCTGCTGTATGTCCTGGTCGAGGGCGGTATAGCGCTTGTAGTCGAACCATTCGAGCTGCCGACCGACCAGCGCATTGTGGGTAGGGTCGATGTATTGTCGCCGCCACTTGGGTCGGCCTCTTCTCAGCCATCGCCATAGGGTATTGCGCAGGTCGTCCTTGAACACTTCGCGCATGGCGTAGAGCAGCGCCATGGCCAGCACGAACAGTGCGGTGATGTCGCCAATCACGTCGCGCAGGTGCAGTACCCCCAACGACACGAAGGCCATGACCACCGCGGTGGCCAGGGCCTTGACGGCTTTCTGTTCGCCGCTACCCAGCTCCAGCGAGCGCTGCTTGAGCGTGATCGGGTACTCGATCAGCCGTCGCAGCAGGCGCATCTTGTTGGACATGCGAGTGGGGTCATCGCGTACGCGCTCGGCGTTGTACTCCTGCTGCTCGCGGTACTCGCCTTCACGGTGGCAGATAGTCACCAGGCGTCGTTTGACCTCGCTGAATTTCCCGCCCTTGGGCATGTGGGCCACCAGCGCCAACAGCTGCTGCTCGGTGAACCAGGAAAGATAGTTGTCGATATTGGCAAAGTATTTATAGAGCCGTTCATCGGTGGGCGGGTTACGCCGCAAGCGCTTGAGTATGCCGTCGCTCAGGTCGCTCATCTCGACCAGCTGGTCATAAAGCTCGTTCGCCTTGTCGTGGGTGCTGCTCTTCTCCTCACCCTGCAGGCGACGCAGTTTACGAGCCGTGGAGAGCATGCCCTGGGTGGTGCGCTCCAGCGCCACCACGTACTGGTAGGCGTAGAGACTGAGGCTCAAGCGGTAGGAGTCGCTGCCCAGCTGGTTACGGCTGGCCAGGCGGCTATGCACCAGCGGCAGATGGTACTCGTCGCTGTAGTAAGTGCGCGAGACGTTGATGGCAGCGTGATAAAATACTTCTTCGGAGATGATGTGCGTACTCAGCCCCAGCTCCTGGGGCACGAACAAGTACACATCCAGCGTATGTGAGGTCTCTTCCTTCAGCCGTCGAGACAAGCGCAGTTGGAAGCTATTTTTACGTTCAACGTTGATCACCCTCACTTATCTCCTGCTTTCATGCCAGACTCGATGATATACCATGGTGAGCTCGCGAGTACGGCTGACAGAGCGTCGTCTGCCAGCGCACCTTGATACCAAAGAGCCATACCATCAAGGCTGCGCCATCAGGACTGTACCATGAAGACTGTGCCGTGAAGACCGCGCCATGCAGCGCATGGCATGGATCAGCGCTTTACTTCTTCGCCTTGGAGCCCAGGGATGCCCATCGCCCGTTTTTCACCCTTTGAGCTGCTGCTGCTAAAAAGCCGAAGCCAAGTGGATACGGCCACGCTACTGCTGCTTGGCTGGGTGCTCGTGCATCGTCAGCACGTTTCCGAGGGGCAACGCCGACGTCGGCTGGCCCAGGTCAGCGCGCAGTTTCGCCATGGGCACGAGCTGGGGCCGATCATGAGCATTGCCCATAGCCAGGACCTTCACGCCATTCAATTGGCCGCCGAAGTCGTGCGCAAAGAGTGCTCCAGGGAGCGCAGTCTCAGCGTGATGCACCAGGCCATCACAGTGGCTACCGACGATGGCGAGCTGTCACTGGCCAACCACTATATTCTGCGCTTTCTGGCCGACCTGCTGAACGTGGTGCCCGCGACCCTGAACACCCTGTTTCAGGAACTGACCGGCAAGCCGCTGCGAGCCCCGGAAGACCCTAGCCGCGATGCCTATTGGCAGGTGCACGACCCGGCGTATTACGCCCACAAGGCCGAGCAGGAAGCCCAGGCCGCCGAGCGAGCACAGGCCGCCCAGGCACAGGCCGAACAGCAGCAGCGTGCCAAAGCCGACAAGCAGCATGCGCGCGCCCAGCGCCAACAGCAAAAACAGCAGCGTAAGGAGGAAGCGCGCCAGGCCAGGCAGCGTGCCGAGCAAGCCCAGGAGCACGCACGTGCAGAGCAGCAGC
>NZ_LFGT01000013.1:71315-72551 GCF_002078115.1 Halomonas sp. BC2
GGCCGTGCTGGGGCTGACGCCCGGCGCCAGCAAGACAGAGGTGCGCAAGGCCTATCGACGCATGGCGCAGCTGCATCACCCCGACCGCTTCTATTCGGAAAGTGAACATCAGGTGGCGCTGGCCTCGGCACGTTTTCAGCGCATCAAAAACGCGTATGATTATCTGATGCAAACTTACTAAGCGTCACGGGGCAGCGACGTATGCTACCCGCCATGCTGAAACCACGACCTTCCACTGTGTCCATTGTGACGAGACTAACGCCGGATTATGCGCGACCTTTATCAACGCCTGAGCCTGCCCCCCAATGCCAATGAGCAGCAGATCGACACCGCCGTGGCGCGCTGCCCCAACAGCGCACTGCGCCAGGACGCCACCTCGGTGCTGACGGTACCCCCGCACCGTGAAACCTACGATGCGCTGCACGGTACCTTGAGCGACATCGGCCGCCTGCGCGCGCGCCTTGGATTGACCCACGGAGCACACTGGCAAGGTGACGTGGCCAATGACTTCTCGCTGCCCCCTGACCACGCCATTTCACGCCATGACGAACTGGTCGACCGAGTCAGCCACGCCGTCTCGCTATATAACCGCTGGCGAGGGCTGCGCGGCCCCTGGCTGCTGGTCACGCTATTTGCGCTGGGCACAGGCTTGGGGCTGGCCATTGGCATTGCCCTAAGTCTGGGGCTTGGGCTGGGATTGAGATAGCGGCGGCGCAGTCGTTGAGCCTTCAGGGCGCTGCCGCTCGTCACGGCGGATTTCGGCCTCGGTGGGCCTGGGCGCAGGCCTGGGTGGTTCAGGGGCATGCTGGGGCGAATCGACGTCGCCCTGCTGGCGATGCTGCAGCGTCATGTCGGTGCCATGGGGCTCGTCGCCACGGGCCTCAGAGCGCGCCTCCATACGCACGCTGAGCCGCGGTACACCCAAGTCGATTTCCTGGGCTTCCATGCGCTGCTTCAGCAGCAGATTAAAGGCGCGTGACACGTCCCACTGCATTTCAGGAGCGGTGCGAAAGCGCATCCGTAATATCGGGCAGCCATCTTCGAAGGCCTGTACCCCCTGCATCTCCAGCGGCGACCAGATGTAGTGACGCATCATCGGGTCCTTGCGCAACTCCTGAGCCGTTTCCTGCATCAGCGTGATGGCGTCATCGATTTTCATGTCATAGGGAATGCGAATCCGCATCAAGGCGATACCGAACTGGCGCGACATGTTGTGGATCGATTCGATACGGCTAA
>NZ_LFGT01000013.1:74125-82081 GCF_002078115.1 Halomonas sp. BC2
CTAAAGGTAATGATGTGTAGCACGCCGTCCAGGTCGCGCAGCTTGACCGTCCGCAGCGTCAGCCCTTCGACGGTGCCCATGTACGTATTGATGGTGACGAAGTCATCCACCGCCAGGGAGTCCTCGATGAGGATGAAGATGCCGGTGATCAAATCCTGCACCAATGTTTGCGCGCCAAACCCCACCGCTAGGCCGATCACACCGGCACCGGCCAGCAGCGGCGTGACGTTGACCCCAAGGTTGGCCAAGCCAGCAATCACCGCAATGATCAGGATGGTGACAAAAATCACGTTACGGATCATCGGCGTGATGGTTTGCGCGCGGGCCTGGTTGACGCGCCGCCCCCGTGACCGCGCGGAGGAGGTCAGCGCCCGCTGAATGGCGGTATCGGCAAAAATCCACACCAGCCATGCCAACAGCACAGTGGCCCCCAGGCTGACCAGCGCCTGACCAATACGCGCACTGGCCACTCCCTGTTGCCCCAAACCAAACAGCGAACCGCCCCACACCTGCATCGAAAGCTCGGCAAAAACCATCCAGACGCTCAGATGCGCCAGTACGAAGCCAAAGCGCTCCAGTCGCTTGCGATATTGGCTAAAGCGGCGGCGATGGCGCCGCTTGCCCAAACGCTCTTCCTGACGACGCAGCAGCCCGGTAATCACCAGGGTCAACACCAGCAGGCTAGCCGACACGATCGAACGAGCCAGCGCGGTCCCCACGTCGCCCACGGTAACGAACATCGCCAGCAGCGAGCCGCCCACCATCAGCAGGGCAGGAATGTGCCATAGCCCGCCCAGCGCGCGAACCAACTCCACGGCCGTGCTGGCGTCACGGCGCTGTTTGTAAGGCCGATTACAGATGAGATGACGAATGGGACGCTGAAACTTGAAAATGAAACGCGCCGACAGCAGCGCTGCCAGCATGTTGGCCAGCACGGACACCAGCCCCGACAGATCGGTCCCCAGCAGCTCCATCAGGCGGGTAGAGTTGACGGCGTCGCCCAAGGCAATCAGCGCGCCGATGACGAACAGCCCCCGCAACGCCTTGTGCTGTAATACTTGCACGGCGGTAAAACGATGCCCGCGACTGAAGAACGCTATCACCGTTTCGAACACCACCGACAGCGCTCGACCACACAGGCAGATATAGGCCACCACCAGCACCAGGGCGCGGCCGGGGCTGTAAGGCAGCAGCTGGCCGACTCCTAGTGTAATGACGAAAGCCAGCGCCCAGGGCAGCATGCGCCGCAAGAAGTGGACCGCCAACAGCCAGGCCTTGGGGTCCCGGGGCAGGTCCAGCGGCCAATGATGCCGCTTGGCCACGACGCGACCAAAGGCAATCATCGCCACCAGCAGGCCACTCCAGATAACGGCCAGCAGGGTACCTTCTGCCACGGCTCGGACAGCATCCCGCTGCTCGGCCCCGGCATTCAGAGCACGCAGATCCTCGACGCCCTGGACCAGTTGCCGTGACCACTCGTCGATGGGCGAATCCCCGGCCTGGGCCTGTTCACCGATGTCGGAAAGCGTATCAGCCAAGGCGCCCAGCAGCCCTTGGCGCACCACGCCGTCGTCTTCCACGGCCTCGGTACTCAGCTGCAGCTCACGCAGCGAGTCCAGCAGCGCACGGCGCTGATCCTCGCTTTCGAGCATGCCAATGACGTCGCTCAAGGAGCGCTGGAAATTTTCGCTGGTGACGTCCGGCTGCTCTTCGCTGCCACTACTGCCCCCCAACGTGGGAAGCGAGACGCTCTGGGCGTGTGCGGTGACGCTGATCATCAGGCTGAGTAGCGCCCCTAGAACGATGCTGGTTATCCAGTGCTGTCGCACGCGTGACTCCCGTGGAAAGTGACTGTTGAATCGTGTCTTTTCTCGTGCTCAGCCTAAGCGTGTGATTATGATAGGCTAAACCTACAAACGTTCACCTCCAGGACATCGAGATGACGCTGCAGGCTCCTCCCCAACGCTTGAACCCGGACGGCCAGACCCGACGCGTAGGCGTCGAAATCGAGTTTGCCGGGCTCCCCCCTCGCGAGACGGCCGAGGTGGTGCAGGCACTGTTTGGTGGTGAGCTTAACGTGCTCAGCCCCCATCGGCTACAGGTGGCCGACACACGCTGGGGAGCGTTCGAGATCGAACTGGATACTCAATACGCCCATCCAGACCAGACGTTGTTGGACGCACAGCAGGACAATGACAGCGAGTGGGCCCGCCAACAGCATCAGCGGCGGCTGGAATTCCACCAAAAGACCCGAGAACTGATCGGTGACATGGTGACCGGGCTGGTGCCCACCGAAATCGTCTGCCCTCCCATCCCTTGGGAAGAGCTCGAAGCGTTGGACACTCTGTTCGACACCTTGCGGGAAAAAGGCGCCAAGGGCACCGATGCCAGCCTGCTGTACGGTTTCGGCCTGCACCTGAACCCGGAAATCGAGCGTAACGAGGTCGATTATCTGCTCGCCATGCTGCGCGCCTACCTGCTGCTGGCCAGCTGGCTACGTCAGGAAATCAAGGTGGACATTACCCGAGAGGTGCTGCCACACGCCAACCCGTTCCCCAAGGAGTACGCCCGCAAGGTGCTGGACCTGCGTTACCAGCCGGATCTCGACACCTTCATCGACGACTACCTGGCCGATAACCCTACCCGCAACCGCGAGCTGGACCTGCTGCCGCTGTTCGCCCACCTGCGCCCGGAACACCCTCACGAGCTGCTGCACGGCCAGTTGACCAAGCCACGGCCCACTTTTCATTACCGGCTGCCCAATGCGCAGCTGTCGCAGCCGGGCTGGGGCAGCGTGATGGAGTGGAACCGCTGGGTGGAGGTAGAGAAGCTGGCCCACGACCAGGACATCCTTCACGCCCGCTGCCAGGAGTACATGGCCGAACAGAACCAACCCTGGTGGCGGCGCCTCAAGCGCAGACTGTTTGGCCATGCCTAGACCCCTGATCGGCATCACGACCTCGGATTACAAAAGCCAGCTTGCCTGGTGCTTCGACTGGTTTGCCGTCTGGCGACACGGCGGCAGGCCGCTACGCCTTTCTCCTTCTCGCCCGTTGCCGGAGCACCTGGACGGCCTGATCATTGGCGGCGGAGACGACATTCAAGCCCACCTGTACGGCGGCGAAGTGCAGCTGGACGTACGCATGGACCCAGCCCGTGACGAGCTGGAACTCGACCTGCTGAAGCGTTTCATTCCTCGCCATACGCCAGTGCTGGGCATCTGCCGAGGTGCGCAGCTGATCAATGTGCATCTGGGCGGCAGCCTGGACCCCGACATCTACACCACCCACGAAGGCTTGAAGCGCCGCCGCACGGTACTGCCCCGCAAAACCGTCGACATCGTGGGCGACAGCCAGCTCTATCGTTTGTTGGGGGTGACCTGGTGTCGTGTGAACAGCCTTCATCATCAGGCGGTCAATCGGGCAGGTCAGGGCATTCGGATCGTGGCACGTGACCGCGATGGGCTGGTGCAGGGCATCGAGTCCACGGAGCATGCGTTCCTGATAGGCGTTCAGTGGCACCCGGAGTGGCTGATCTTCAACCGCCCCCAGCAGCGTTTGATACGTGCGCTGGTGAAGGCGGCTAAGGCGCCCCGCTAGCCTTTCAGTGCCGCCAATGCCGCGTCGTAATCAGGCTCGTTCTTCAACTCGCTGACCAGCTCGCTGTGCAGCACCCGATCCTCGGCATCCAGCACCACCACGGCACGAGCGCAGAGCCCTTCCATGTTGCTGTTGCATAGCGCCACGCCCCAGTCCTGTTGAAATTCGCGGTGGCGGAACGTCGAGAGCGTCTCCACGTTGTCCAGCCCTTCGGCACCGCAAAAACGCTTGGCCGCAAACGGCAAGTCGGCAGACACCACCAGCACCACGGTGTTGTCCAGCGACGAGGCCAGTTCATTGAAGCGTCGCGTCGACGTTGCACAGGTAGGCGTATCGACGCTAGGGATGATGTTCAGCACCTTGCGCTTGCCTGCATAGGTCGTCAGGGTAACGTCTTCCAGGCTGCCGTCGGTGAGCGTCATGGCCGGTGCATCCTGCCCCACCGCCGGTAAGGTGCCCGCCACATCCATGGGTTGACCTGCCCGCGTAATCTGTTGCATATCAAGCTCCTAATGTATGGTAAAAGGGGAATGACGATCAGTGGTCCAGCTTACCGTGGAACTCCCTGATTCGGCTATCCCTCATCCATCGCGACACGCTAGCGAGAACACCATGGCCTCTGTAGTCATTATCAAAACCGGCGACGCCTTCCCCGAAGTGGTGGAGCAGCACGGGGATTTCGAACAGCTGTTCATCGACCAGGTGCAGGACGTCCTGCCCGACCACCTGACCCTCGACGTATGGGATGCACGCCTCACCAGCCAGCCGCCGGAGGATATCGTGGCAGCCTTCATTACCGGCTCCCACAGCATGGTCAGTGAGCAGCTCCCCTGGAGCGAGGCGCTGAAGCCCTGGTTACAGCAGGCACTGGCGGACGACCTGCCACTGCTGGGCGTATGCTACGGCCACCAGCTGATGGCCGCTGCGTTTGGCGGTGTGAGTGATTACCACCCGGCGGGCCGTGAATCCGGCACGCGCAGCGTACGCCTGACCCAGGCAGGCCGCCAGGACCCGCTGTTCGGGCAACTCCCGGAGTGTTTCGTGGCCCACTTGACCCATGCCCAAGCGGTCATGCAGCTTCCCCCCGACACCAGCATTTTGGCGCACAACTGCCATGATGCCCACCAGGCGCTGCGCTATGGGCCACGCCAGTGGAGCGTTCAGTTCCATCCCGAGTTTTCACCGCCGGTGATGCGCGCTTATATCGAACGCCAGCGCGCTGCCTTGCGCGACCAGGGTGAAGACCCGGATCAACTGCTGCAAGGCGTCGCGGAGACCCCCGACGCCACGCGCCTGCTGACCCGGTTCATCGCGATGCTGTAGTGTGCGTTTGCGATGCTGTAGCGCGCTTTTGGTCGCGCCGCGATATGACGTTCAGGATGGCCAAAAAAAAAAATCCCCCCATGCCCTTGGCATGGGGGGATGGTAGCCAGGGCGACATCAGTCGCCCGGCAGGCGTTTACGCACGTTCGCGACGGCGAACCGGCGCATCGCCATCGTCACGACGACGGCGCGGTGCACGCTCGGGCGCACGGTCTTCGCTGATTTCCAGCGGGCGACCGGCCACACGGGCACGCGCCATCTTGGCCAGAATGGTAGACGGCAGGCCGCTGGGCAGCTCGACCACCGAGAAGGCGTTGCGAATATCGATGCGGCCGATACGGGCACCTTCGATACCGCCTTCATTGGCCAACGCGCCGACCAATTGACCAGGCTTGACGCCATCCTTATGGCCTACCGACACACGGTAGCGGGTCATGCCTTCGCTGGGCGCGCTGGAGCGCTCGCGACGAGCACCAGCTGGCTTGCCGGGCGCACCCTCACGCGGAGCACGCTCTTTGCGCGGTGCTTGCAGACGGCCAATCGGCGCTTCGTCAGCACGAGCCATGGCAGCAAAGGCACAGGCCAGCTCGACGGCGTCGTGACCTTCTTCCACCAGACGCTCGACCAGCGCGCGCTGCTCTTCGGCACCCTTGGTCAGGGCGGCCACGACGCGATGGTGGAATACTTCATCACGGTGCGCACGGATAGCAGCTTCGTCAGGCAGCGGCATTTCGGTCATTTTCTGACCCGTTGCCTGCTCCATCCAGCCTACCTTACGACCTTCACGGAAGCCCGCGAAGGTGATAGCGATGCCGCTGCGGCCCGCACGGCCAGTACGACCGATACGGTGCGTATAGGCTTCGGCGTCCTGGGGAAGGTCGTAGTTCACCACGTGGGTGATACGCGGAACGTCCAGACCACGAGCGGCGACGTCGGTCGCGATCAGGACATCGACCTTGCCACGCTTCAAGCGAGTGATGGTGCGCTCACGCAGGCTCTGGTCCAGGTCACCCGACAGGCCAGCCGCGTTGACACCGCGCGCCGTCAGCTGCTCTACCAGCGTGGTACAGGCAGCACGTGTACGTACGAACACGATGGCCGCATCCACCGGCTCCACTTCCAGAATACGCGCCAGCGCTTCCAGCTTGGCACCACCGTCCACACGCACCAGGCGCTGTTCGATGTTTTCTCCCGTCGTGGTGCGCGATTCGATCGCCACCTTGACCGGGTTGACCAGATAGCGATTGACAATGCGCTCGATTTCAGACGGCAGCGTGGCCGAGAAGAACACGCGCTGGGCATCTTTCGGGGTATCGGCAACCACGCGTTTTACGTCGTCGATAAAGCCCATGCGCAGCATTTCGTCGGCTTCGTCCAGCACCAGCGCAGACAAACCGTCCAGCTTCAAGCTGCCGCGATCCAGGTGGTCGATGATACGACCAGGCGTACCGACCACGACTTGAGCGCCGCGCTTCAAAGCGCCCAGCTGCTCACGATACTCTTGACCACCACACAGGGTCGCCACTTCGAGCCCCTGCAGGTTTTGACCATACTTACTAAAGGAAACCGCAACCTGCTGAGCAAGTTCGCGGGTAGGCGCCAGCACCAGTACCTGGGGCTCGCGACGCTGCATGTCGAGACGCGACAACAGCGGCAGTGCAAAGGCAGCCGTTTTACCGGTACCCGTTTGTGCCTGACCCAGCATATCGCGACCTTCCAGCAGGGCTGGAATGGTCTGCGCCTGGATGGGCGAAGGAGTTTCGTAGCCCTGCGCTTCTACAGCAGACAGAACGGCAGGCAAAAGAGCCAGATCACCGAAGCTCGGCGAGGTGACAGAAATCGAGGTCATTAATCACACCTTGGTAGGCCGGTATCACCGGCAAAAAACATCGTAAGCGTCTCTGACTCTGTCATATGCCGCACGTCACGGTGCGCAGCAAAAGAACAAGGCTCCGCATAGCGGATATCGTCATCAGTGGAGTCGGAGACGCCGGTCGCACCTGGCATTCGGCTGGCAGTACCGCACGCTGCGGGCCAACCGCTGTGGCGACCTTACTGCGCCGATTTCACCCGTCTGGTGAAATGCTGGAGGCGCGCCATCTTCACAGCAATGAACATCCAGTCGAGGGGATGTTCCTGCAAACGTTTCGGCTTGGTGCCATGAGGCGACCGAATCAACGCTTGCCGTCGTGATGGAGGGGTCAACACATGCGAGGAGCGCGCATCCTACCACCTCACTGGTAAGCTGACCAGCTTTTTTACTTTAACCAATATCATCCTGAAACTTGCACTTGTTCACTATTGGTCTAACCTGAGAGGTGCCTCACGTTGTTCACGAACTTCAAGGAGTGATGCATATGAACTGGGATCAGATCGAAGGCAAATGGACCGAGGTAAAAGGCAAGGCGCGTTCTAGCTGGGGCGAATTGACCGACGACGAGCTGACGCAAATCGGCGGCAAGAAAGACCAGCTAGTAGGTAAGCTTCAGCAAAAATACGGGCTGGCCCGTGAAGAAGCCGAGCGCCGTGCAGACGAGTGGGCCAACGGCCTCTGATCGTTTCGGCATTGGCGCTGTACAGGCAGGCCAATGCGTATCCATTTTCCAATAGATGCCTATTTGGCTGATTCAATAGCAACATGGAGAGAAGCTATGCGTAAATCACTACTGACAACGGCTATCGGCACGGTACTTCTGGGCAGCATGGCAATGGGCGCCCACGCACAGACCGAGCCACAGGGTATGTATTCAGCCGAAGACATTCTGGATGCTGATGTCTACTTCGCGGGCGGTTCCGGCGAAGAGATCGGTGAGGTGGAAAACATTCTCTTCGATGAGGAGATGCGCATTACTGCACTGGTCATAGAGAGCGGCTCTGTACTGGGGCTGGGCGGACGTGAAATCGTTGTCGGCACCGACCACTTCACGCTGGAAACCCACACCGAAGCGGATGGCGATACCGAGCACCGGATCATGCTCCAAGCCACGTCTGAAGAAGTGGAAGCCTTTCCTACTTACAACCACGACGGTGGGAA
>NZ_LFGT01000013.1:82326-106171 GCF_002078115.1 Halomonas sp. BC2
CTTTCCTACTTACAACCACGACTGGTGGGAACAAACCAAGGCAGGCGCACGCGATGCCTGGGAAACCACGCGTGATGGCGCGCAAAGTGCCTGGCAGTCCGCCCGTGACGCCGTCAGCTCCGACTGATACGTTTGCTGTTTAGCGACACACAGGTACGCAATGGCCACCCAACCGGGTGGCCATTTTCATGGATGGCCGCATTGATTCAGCGACGGCGCACTCCTTGCCCCGGTAGACGTTCACGGTCATGCGGGCGCTGAAAGTCCAACGCTGGCCCGGCGGGGACGATACGGGTCGGGTTGATGGTGTCGTGACTGTAATAGTAGTGGCGCTTGATGTGGTCCAGGTTGACGGTGTCGGCAATGCCCGGCCACTGATAGAGCTCACGCACGTAGTTGGACAGGTTGGGATAATCCTCGATGCGTTTGAAATTGCACTTGAAGTGGCCATAGTAGACCGCGTCGAAACGCACCAGCGTGGTAAACAGGCGAATATCGGCCTCGGTCAGCCACTCTCCCGCCAGATAACGCTGCTCTCCCAAGCGCTTCTCCATGCGCTCCAGCGCGTCGAACAGCGCAGTGACATGCTTCTCGTATACTTTCTGCTCGGTGGCAAAGCCCGACTTGTAAACGCCGTTGTTGATATGGTCGTACACATCGGCGTTGACCTCATCGATGACATCACGTAGGTCGAAGGGATAGAAATCCAGCGTATTGCCGGTCAGCTCGTCAAAGGCATGGTTGAAGATGCGCAGGAGTTCAGCCGACTCATTATTGACGATGGCGCTGCGCTGCTTGTCCCACAGCACCGGCACCGTCACTCGCCCCGTGTACTGCGCGTCGGTCATGGTATAGAGCTGGTGGTGAAACTCGACGTGATTGATCGGGTCGCCGCTGGAGCCCTCGTCCTGGTAATAGGTCCACCCCTTATCCAGCATGAGCGGGCTGACATGGGAGACGCCGATCAAGGGCTCCAGACCTTTCAGTTGACGCATGATCAACACGCGGTGCGCCCAAGGGCATGCCAGAGAGATATAAAGGTGGTAACGATCTGCCTCGGCAGGATAACGCTGGGCATCGCCCTCCAACACGCTTCCGCTGTCGGCAGGATCCCCTACCCAATCACGCAGCTGTGCCGACTCACGAACGAATTCGCCGCCGTGCTTTTTGGTGTCGTACCACTGATCGACCCACTCGCCGTTGACCAATAACCCCATGGTGCTTCTCCGTTTCCGTTGCGAACGTATGAAATAGCCTGTCTACAGAATACGCTCGACGAGAGAGGGCTCAAGCGGATGTTTTACCGACTTTCATTCGAGGGAATCGAATGTTGGCTGCACGTCTCCTTGACAGACTGCCTCAACGCAGCGGCCATGGCATGAGCCGCAGGGCCTGCCCGGTCACGGTCACGAAAAATAAGCTGCACCGGTACTTCCCGCACGCCTCCTGCGCTCAGCGGCAGCGGCTTCAGCGCCCCACTGGCCAGCTCGTCGAGGATACGGGTTTCAGGTATCCAGGCGAACCCCAGACCACGCTTGAGCATGTCCAATGAGGTGCCCACATGGCTGACCGTCCAACGCTGCTCAGCCTTTAGCCAGCCTGCATTGGTCGATTGGCGCAACGCCGAGTCACGCACCACCAGTTGGCGATGCTGGGCCAGGTCACGCAGATCCAACGCGCGCCCTAATTGATGCAGCGGGTGGCGTGGATGAGCGACCGCCACAAAGCGCACATTAACCAGCGGCTCACCAAGAAACCCCTGGGCCTCAATGGCCGTGACCACCAGGTCGGCACGCCCGTCATAGAGCATTTCGGTGCCGCCATTAAGCACGCTCTCATGCAGCTGTACGCGCACCTGGGGATAGGTTTCCGAAAAGCGCTCTAGCGCCCTGGCCTGAGCCGCCGCAGGAAAGATTTGATCGATGGCGACGACGATTTCAGCCTCCAGGCCCGCTGCCAAGCGCGAGGCCACGTCCTCCAGAGACGCCGCACTCTCGATCAGTTGACGCGCACGGCGCAGCAACAGCTCACCGGCTTCCGTTAGTCGTACCTGACGCCCCACGGGCTCCAGTACCTGGATACCCAACTGTTCTTCCAATTTATGTACCGCATGGTTGAGCGTAGAGGGACTTTTATGGATCGCCTCTGCCGCCCTTGCAAAGCCGCCGTGGTCGACCACGGCGGCGAGCATCTGCCACTGCGCAAGTGTTACCCGAGACATTTCGATTTCCTCGACGCTAAACAGCGAAACAAACCGCTTCACCTTCGAAAAAACAACCCATAGGATGCCAGTAAAACGTCGAGAGTACGTGACCTGACAGCAAATTTTGCACCAAGGGCTAATACAGAGGCCAATACAGGAACGCACAGAAACGCCCAAGATTTCAAAAAACAAGCATAAGGAAACAAAAAAACACATTCAAAATATTAGCAATGACCAGAAAAACCCTGCTCATGTGGGTTCCAATCGCTTCTTGAGCGGCGGTGCTTAGTGACCAGCGCAAAACGTGCGTTTCAAGCGCTCATTTTGGGTGCCAAGTGCTTAAAACGCCTTTTTAACTAGACAGATCTTACACGCCCTCTTCTGAACAATTCATTGTCGTCCACGGTTAACCGCCCACTCACATCACGCAGCCACCAATGAGCGACGTCAAGATCGTTACTTTTGTTAGCGAACGGTGTTCGAGAGCGGTTCTCATTGCGAATATTTGCATATTTCAACGGAAGTATATTTTATGGATAAACATACAGTCTATTCACCCCTATTTCCTTGGGGTATGGTTCCCGAGTTTGCTCACTTTCTTGTTACGTTTACTTCACAAATTCGGCGGTCCATTTACCCATGTTGCGAATCCTCCATTCGCTGCCCCGCACGCATAAATTGTTACTATTACCAGTGGCCACCATGGTCACTGTGCTGGGCGCACAAAAGCTGGTGACGACGTATAACGACCTGAATCAATCTCATACACCGCTGGAGAGCGTGCTCGTACCACTCCCTAATGACTCTGCCCCGGGTGTCCCTTCGCTGCGGCAAGAGCGCACACCAGTGGCTGAAGCGATCGACCGCGCCTCCCGCGCCCTCGACGCCACCCGTGACCATATTCCCCTTAGCGAATTGGCGGCGACCGAGATCGTCGACCTCGACGTGATCACCAGCGCCGAAGCCTCCATGGCCAGCGTGCCCCCCCTGGCCGTCGCGCTTGATGACGGCGCGCTGCACATGGCCGTGATCGTGGGCACGATTGCAAGCGGCATGCTCAATACCGACCCCACCGTCGACATTGCTGATGCCACTTCCTACGAAGATTACGATATCGAGCTGTTCGACGATATTTCGTTTCTCGAGCTCGAACTGGCTGCTGAAGAGCCCTTCGTTCCCGAATGGCAGACGCATATCGTCGAGTCTGGTGATACCTTTGCCGTGGTTGCCCAGAACGAGCTTGGCTTGGGCTACAGTGAGGTGCTGGCGTTACTGGACAACATGCCCGATCAGCGCCTGCTGACCAACTGGCGCGCAGGCAACAGCTTCGATTACCAATTGGACGAAGATGGCCGGCTGCTATCGCTGCGCATGATGCGCAACACCCGCGACGGCATTTTGCTGGAGCGTGACAACGACCACTTTGCCATCACCACCATCGAACGCCAGGGCGAGCCGGTACAGCGGCTTTACGCAGGCAGCGTGAGCGGCAGCTTTGCACGCTCTGCCCAGGCTACCGGCCTGAGCAGCAGCTCGGTCACCGAGCTGACCCGCCTGTTGGAGAAGAAACTCGATTTCCGTCGCGACAGCCGCCGGGGGGATCAGTTTCAGGTATTGGTCGAGTCTGACATGATCGATGGCGAAACGCTGGATTCACGGGTGCTGGCGGTCAAATATGACGGCGAGCGCATGGATTTGACCGTGGTGCGCAACCCCTCTGACGACAACTTCTATACCCCGGAAGGCAACAGCCTGGATCCGGCCTTTGCCCGTCGTCCGTTCGAAGGCAACTACCGCCTGAGCTCTCACTTCAACCCGCGCCGCCTTCACCCGGTGACGGGGCGGGTCAGCCCGCATAACGGCACCGACTTTGCGATGCCGATCGGCACCCCTATCATCGCGCCGGCCAACGGCCGCGTGGAGCGCGTGGGCAACCACCATGCGGCAGGGCGCTATATCGTCATCCGTCATGATAACGGCTACCGCACGCGCTACCTGCACCTTTCGCAGCCGATGGTGAGCCAGGGCCAGCGTGTCGACATGGGTGAGCGCATTGCCCTGTCCGGCAATACGGGCCGCAGTACCGGCCCTCACCTGCATTATGAGGTCATCGTCAACAATACGCCGGTCAACGCCATGACCGTCGAGCTGCCTGAAAACACCAGCCTGAGTGGCGATACCCTGATCGCCTTCCAGCGCCAGGCAGAACCGGTATTGGCAGCACTGGAGAGTGGCGAGACGGGCACCATCAGCGTGGCTAGCAACCAGAGCAGTGACGACGATAGCGACACCGTTCAGTAGTTCTTTCTTTCGTAGCTCTTTGACTCACCGTGTTACGCCGTTCGACAGGCCGCCCCAAGGGGCGGCCTGTCGCTTATGTAGCATACGTGGAAGGGGGATCAGGCGTCGCGAGCGGAGAGCGCCGATAGCAGGGCCGGGTCTCGGCGGTAGATATCATCTCGAAACTCTACTTCCCCCTGGGGGTTGGGCCAGGCGGTGAGGTAATGCAGCGCCACGGGAATGCGCTGAGGCAGGTTGACGTTCTGATCGCTGCGCCCACTGTTCATCAGCGCATTGAGCTGATGACGACTGCCGCTGTCCTGTAGCAGCATCTGGGCGAACTCCGCCACGCCTTCCACCCTGACGCAGCCAGAACTCAACGCCCGTTGATCCCGCTGAAACAAGCCGCGTGCCGGCGTGTCGTGCAGATAAATCATGTCGTTATTGGGAAAGCGTACCACGACCCTCCCGAGAGGGTTACGGCTACCCGCCACCTGACGCAGCATGACGCCTCCAGGGCGCTGCCAATCGATGCTCTGGGCATCCAGAGTTTCTCCTGAGGGGCTCAACACCTGGATGTTCTGCTGGGCCAGATAACCGATATCCTCACGTACCCGTGGCAACACGTCTTCCCGCATGATGGTAGGCGGTATGGTCCAGCTGGGGTTGATGGTCAGATGACTGATCGTGGAGTGAATGACCGGCGTTTCACGACGCGGTGTGCCCACGACCACTCGCGCATCCCACTGCTGACCGTCAGGCCGCAAGTAATGCAGCCGGTAGCCCGCAATATCGACCCACACCCGAGGCTCGCGCTGCAAGGAGGGGCGTATCCAGCGCGCACGTTCCAGGTTGACCCGCAACTGATCGACCCGTGAAGCCACCGGCATGTTCAGCGCCAGCCGGGTACGCTCCCCCACGACACCATCTTCCTGTAACTGGTGGCGGCGCTGAAAATGCTTCACTGCTTGCACCAGAGTGTCATCGAACAGCTGCTGGTCACGCTGCGCCCCCTGCACGCCAATCATCGGGTAGGCGCCGCTGTCGGCTCCCAACAGCCCCGAGGCACCCCACAGGGTCAGTCGTTGGCGCAGCGTGACCACATCCGGGTCTCGGTCGCCGGGGCGCAGCGAAACCTCTCTGCCGGGCAGGTAAGGCACGCTGCCTTGCTCAGCCAAGTGGCGGTAGGTGCTCAATGCCTGACGAAGCTGGGCGTACTCGGGTGAGCTGGGCCGGGCCATGGCCAGCGCCGACTCGACATCGTGGCGCTCCACGGCGCTCAGTACCCGAGGCAGCGCATAACTGCGCTCTGGGCGCGAGGCATCCCAGCCAGGTTCGACCTGACGAGGATTGACTTTGCCCGACGATAGATGCTCCAGCGCCAGCAACAGGGCTCGGGTGGCATCGACATCGAAGCGTGCCTGGGCGGCAGCGTCCCATTCGCGGCTGGCACGGAACTCCTCCAGCAGCGTCGTCGCGCGGTAATCCTCGGGTGTCAGGCCATCATCCAGCAAGCTATTCAGGCCCTGCACCAAGGCCACCACGCGGGCTTCATCCTGCCATACCGGCTGCCCGCCATTGAGCTGATAAAACGCTGCCACCGGCAGCGACTCCCCTGCCCGCTCGACCTGCTGTGACAAGGTTTGTGGCATCCCAGGGGGAGCAGGCTCCGCTGCCACCGCCAGCAAGGGGCCGGGCAGGACAAGGCCAAGCAGAGCGCCTATCGCCCATTGTCTTAGTCGCGGATGATCGTTCATCGCCTCTCCTTGCGTTATGATGCAGCGCTGTACGGCGCTGATGCCCAATGATATCGGCAGTTCCCATTACCGACCGAATAGCCTGACGCTCCCTTTCAGCATAGCTGCTTGCGCCTGTTCGTGGTCGTTTCTGGTGGGGGCTTATCGCACTTTTGGCAGGATGACTCTCGATGCTCTCACGCTTGTATACCCGTTTTCGCTCTGACACCCCCCGTTTTTTGACCCTGATGACCGCCACGAGCCTGTTACTTGGCGCTTCTCCACTCCAGGCTGCCAGCTTTTATACCCAGGTCTCTTCCCAGCCCCCCATCGGCGTGTCGCCCCTTCATCATCAGTTGCAACAACTGGCGCCTGGCGCCTCCGGTGAGGCGCTCCGCCTGGCCGCACAAGCCATCGCTTGTGCCGACCCCTACGCCGAGCGCCTGGCCGTCATCGACTACTCGCTGCCCTCCACGGAGCCTCGCTTGTGGGTCTTCGACCTGCACCAGCACGCCTTGCTGTTCGAAGAGCTGGTGTCCCATGGCCGAGGGTCGGGTGATGCCGTGGCAGAAGTGTTTTCGAACGTCCCGGAAAGCTTTCAATCCAGCATTGGGCTGTTTCGCACCATGAACAGCTATTACGGGCGCAATGGCTACTCGCTGCGCCTGGAGGGCCTGGAGCCAGAGGTGAACGACCTCGCTTTCCAACGCGCGATCGTGATTCACGGGGCAGAGTATGTGAGCGAAGAGTTCATAGCCCAGACGGGACGACTCGGGCGTAGCCATGGCTGCCCTGCCGTTCGCGAAGACATCACCTACCCGCTTATCGACAGCCTCAAGGAAGAGCAGTACGTGTTTGCCTACTATCCCGATGAAGAGTGGCTGGCGACCTCTTCCTTCCTGCGCTGCGGCCAAGATGACCACCTGCAGCTCGCACAGATGAGATAATGGCGTGATAGTGATCACCGCCAGCACCGCCACCATACCCGTGTTACCGAACGTGCTCATTTATGCCATGCTTAAGGGCACGTTATTAGCCACTTTGGGAAGGATCACATGGCATCAGCAAAAAAACTCGACCTGGCGCTTCAGGGCGGCGGAGCCCACGGCGCTTACACATGGGGCGTGCTGGACCGCCTGCTGGAAGATGACCGAATCGACATCGAGGGCATCAGCGGCACCAGCGCGGGGGCCATGAATGGCGTCGTCATGGCCGACGCGCTGACTCGCGGCGGCAAGGAGACGGCTCGGCAAGCGTTGCGGGATTTCTGGAAAGCCGTCAGCCGGGCGGGCATGGCGAGCCCCATCCGCCGCTCCCCCATGGACGTACTGACCGGCAACTGGAGCCTGGATCATTCACCGGGCTATGTCGCCATGGACCTGATGACTCGCCTGGTCTCCCCTTATCAGCTCAACCCACTGAACCTGAACCCCTTGCGAGATATCGTGGCGTCGCATATCGACTTCGACCGCGTGCGCCAGTGCGACCAGCTGAAACTCTTCATTGCGGCAACCAACGTCCGCACCGGCAAACAGCGCGTGTTTCGTCGTGAAGAGATGAGCGTCGATGCCGTCATGGCGTCGGCATGCCTGCCGTTCATGTTTCAGGCCGTCGAAATAGACGGCGAAGCCTTTTGGGATGGCGGCTACATGGGTAACCCCGCACTGTTTCCCTTGATGGAAGAGTGCAGCGCGCGCGACATACTGCTGGTACAAATCAACCCCATCCGCCGCGATGAGCTGCCCACCACGGCCTCGGCCATCATGAACCGGCTGAACGAGATCACCTTCAACGCTGCGCTGATCAAGGAAGTCCGCATGATTGCCTTGCTCAAGCATGCACTGGAGGAGCAAGGCATCGAAAACTGCTACCAGCAGGCTCTGTTTCATCGCATCAGTGGCGACAAGGCACTGGAGAGCCTGTCGGTATCCAGTAAGCTCAATGCCGAATGGCCGTTCCTGTGCCACCTGTTCGACCAGGGCAAAGCGGCTGCAGAGCTGTGGCTCAACGAGCACTTCGAGGCGATTGGTGAGCGCTCGACGCTGGATATCGACGCCGTGTACCTGCATGGCTAGTCCTTCAAGAGCAGGCACCCTCTGATATTGCGCCAACTTGGCGCACTCGACTCGGCGCTACTGCCCCAATCGAGTGCGCCCCTGCTCCCTCCCCTTGGCACCACACCCCCAGCGCACCCATCGTTATGCATTAAATCAATGTTTTATATTTAAAAAATGGCTAGTGGCGAATTATTTGCTTGGTGATTTCCAGTGTTATAGGCGTGGACCAGGCCCAGCCGGGTACGAGTGCGTCGAACCTGACCTTCAACGATGAAGGCATGTTCCCGTCTCTGTGCAGTGCCCTTGGCGTTGTGCGTTGACGAACTCGTTCCATGCTACCCGAGGCCACCCATGAACATCCGCCACAAAGCCAATCGTATTCGGCTGCTCGATTTCTCCACGCCACAGATGCGGGCATTCCACATGTCCTGGTTTGCCTTTCATATCTGTTTTTTGGCTGGTTCGGCATCGCCCCGCTGATGGCTGTCGTACGTGAAGACCTGTCTCTTACGCAAACCCAAATCGGCAACACCATCATTGCTTCCGTGGCGATCACCGTGGTGGTCAGGCTGCTGATCGGGGTGCTCTGCGACCGCATCGGGCCGCGCAAGACCTATACGGGACTGCTGCTGTTGGGCTCCATTCCCGTCATGGGGATCAGCCTGGCCAACAGCTTTGAAACCTTTCTGCTGGCTCGTCTGGCCATTGGTGCCATTGGCGCGTCGTTCGTGATTACCCAGTACCACACCACCATGATGTTCGCCCCCAATGTGGTGGGCACCGCGAATGCCACCAGCGCCGGATGGGGCAACCTGGGGGGCGGTACGACGCAAATCCTGATGCCGCTCATCTTCTCCGGAATACTCATGCTGGGCGTCAACGAAGCGCTGGGCTGGCGGCTTGCCATGCTGGTACCAGGGGTCGTGCTGTTTTTGACGGGTATCGCCTATTGGTACTTTACCCAGGATGCCCCGGATGGCAATTTCAGCGAGTTGCGTGCTCGTGGAGAGCTACCGGAAGCCAGCGGCGAGTATGGCGCAGCGCAGAGCTTCATGGCTGCCGCCAAGGATATTCGTGTCTGGGCGCTGTTTGTAGTGTACGGGCTCTGCTTCGGAGTAGAGCTGACCATCAACAACATCGCCGCCATCTATTTTTTCGATACCTTTGATCTCACTCTGGCCACGGCGGGGCTCATTGCAGGCCTGTTCGGGCTGATGAATATCTTTGCCCGCACTCTGGGCGGCGTCTTTTCCGACCTGTTCGCCAAACAGGCGGGCCTCAAGGGGCGTGTGCGCTGGCTCTTCATTGCACTGATCTGCGAAGGCATCGCGCTGATTGCGTTTTCGCAGATGCACGTGCTCAGCATGGCGATTGGCATCATGCTGGTGTTCAGCCTGTTCGTGCAGATGGCGGAAGGTGCCACTTACGGGGTCGTCCCCTTCATCAACAAGAAGGCGCTGGGAGCCGTGGCCGGTATCGTTGGTGCCGGGGGCAACATTGGTGCCGTCTCCGCCGCGTTCTTGTTTCGTAATGAAAGCCTCAGCTACCAGCAAGGGCTCTTTTATTTGGGCATTACCGTACTGCTGCTGGCTTCTTGCGTGTTGGTGGTACGCTTCAGCGATGCCACCGAGGCCGAGGAAGCCAAGGCCTACCGTGAGGCCGCCGGTGATCGTCATGAACAGGGCGCTCTCTCTTTACGCTAGCAGTTAAGCAGGCGCGTCTCTGGTCATCCAGTGAGGCGCCGTCTTTTCAGGCGGCGAGTAACAAGGAACTATTATGTCTTCTGCCCAACAGCTACTCTTGACCGCGCTGCGCTGTGATATCGACAACCTTCATCATTTGGCCACCACCGCCGATATCGTCAGCGATATCAGTCAGTTCATCCACGTTCTGCAGCGCGAACGGGGCGCTTCGACCATTTATCTGGCTTCCCAGGGGAAGCGCTTCAAGGCACGCCGCGCCACCTACCTCGAACATAGCCAAAGTGCCGAGGCGGCCATGCGCCAGCGGCTGGAAGCGCTGGGCCAGGAAGTTCGCTCACAGGCAGAGGCAAGGCTACTTCGCCGCATAGCGGGTGTGTGGCAAGCCCTGGATGAACTTCCGGCGCTGCGCCGCGCCATCGATCAGTTCACGATTTCGCCGGATGCGGCCACGCAGGCGTTCAACCACTTGATCAGCGGGTTGCTGGCCATCGTTTTCGAAGCCGCCGACACGGCCGTAGACCCCGATATTACGCGGGCACTGGTGGCCATCTTCCACCTGATGCAGGGCAAGGAGCTGGCCGGGCAAGAGCGCGCCTGCGGCGCCTTCGGGTTTACGCTGGGGCACTTCGATGACGCGCACCGTGAACTACTCAACCAGCTGATGGCTGCGCAGCAGCGCTGTTTCGACACCTTTGCCGAATTTGCCACCACCGAGGCGTTGGCTACCTGGCAGCAGGCGCTTTCGCCCAAGACGTTGGCGGGCATCCGCGAGCTTCGCGATATCGCCTGCCAGCGCGCCAACGCGCCCATGGGCGTCAGCGACTCGCTGGGCGAAACCTGGTACGAACTCACCACGCTGCGGCTGGATACGATCAAGGCAGTGGAAGATACGCTCAACACGCAACTGACCGCCCTGTGCCATCTCAAAATCGCCGAGGCCCGCAAGGCCCTGGAGCACGCCACCAGCACCCCGGGCCATCCACTGCCCGCTCCCTGCGAGCAGCTGCTCATGCTGCCCCCCTCACAACCGCTGGGCGACCTGACGGCCAGCGCGCTTCACTCGCCGCTCAGCCGGTCGCTGATCGAGCTGGCGCAAGCTCAGTCCAGCCGACTGCAGGGCTTGAGCGACGAGCTGGAAAATACCCGCAAGGCCCTGCGAGAACGAAAGCTGATCGAGCGTGCCAAGGGGCTGATCATGGCCCACCAGGGCATGAGCGAAGAGGAGGCGTACCGCTTTCTACGCAAGACCTCCATGGACCAGAGCCGTAGCATGGCCGACATGGCCCAGTCGATTCTCGACCTTTCCGCGATGCTGCAGCGTAAAGATGACAAGCGCCAACGCCATTGATGGCCGTCTGGCCCCTTGCAATTTGCCAGGGGCACCCGCATAAACGGTGTATTCGAAAGCGTGCTAATAAATCAAGCCGCTTGACCATGACCGTTTAAACAGGTG
Source organism: Halomonas sp. BC2 (assembly GCF_002078115.1). NCBI lineage: Bacteria > Pseudomonadati > Pseudomonadota > Gammaproteobacteria > Oceanospirillales > Halomonadaceae > Halomonas > Halomonas sp. BC2. Next base: position 93,759 of record NZ_LFGT01000013.1, read on the forward strand.
TCACCATGAGCCAACTTGCCCACACTGCGCTGTCTGTTCTGGACCTGGCGCCCATTCGTCAAGGCGGCAGTGTCGCCGAGACCTTTCAAGACAGCGTGGCCCTGGCCCAGCACACGGAGCGGCTGGGCTACCAGCGCTACTGGCTGGCCGAGCATCACAATATTGCGGGTATCGCCAGCGCTGCCACGGCCGTGCTGATTGGCCACGTGGCAGGGCAAACGTCCACCATTCGCGTTGGCAGCGGCGGCATCATGCTGCCCAACCACCCTCCACTGGTGGTGGCCGAGCAGTTCGGCACCCTGGAGACGCTCTACCCCGGCCGGATCGACCTGGGGCTGGGCCGTGCCCCTGGCTCGGATGGCGCGACCATGCGTGCCCTGCGGCGGCACGCCCAGTCAGGTGTCGATGACTTTCCAGAACAGCTGGAAGAGCTGCGCCGCTACCTGGGCGAAGCCCAGCCCCAGCAAACCGTCAAGGCCGTGCCGGGCCAGGGCACCCATGTGCCCATCTGGCTGCTCGGGTCCAGTGGCTACAGCGCCCAATTGGCCGCCAGGCTAGGGCTCCCCTTCGCCTTTGCTGCGCAGTTTGCGCCGGGCTATCTCTTCGAAGCGCTGCGCCTGTACCGCGACCAATTCCAGCCCTCCGAGCATCTGGCGGAACCCTATGCCATGGTAGGATTACCCGTGATAGCGGCCGACAGCGACGACCTGGCCCACTATCTGGCCACGACTGCCCAGCAGAAGTTTCTCAATTTGATTCGCGGCCGTCCGACGCAGTCACAACCCCCGGTCGATCATCTGGACTGGAGCCCCATGGAGCGCGCCCAGGTCGCCCAGTTTCTTGGCGCGGCCATCATCGGTGGCCCTGAAACGGTCAAGGAGCAGCTGGCCGACTTCCAGGCACGTACCGAGGCCAACGAGCTGATGATCAACAGTGACTTCTATCAGCACGCGGACCGCCTGCGCAGTTATGAGATCGTCGCGTCAGTCGTCAAGGACGCCTGACACGTTCACCTGGTGACCTTCAGCCTTTGGCAATCAAGAAAGCACCTGCCGCCAGCATCAAGGAACCTGCTGTGCGGTTGGTGCCCTTCTGGGCGCGTTCGGACTGGAAAAAGCGCCGTGCCGACGAGGCAAACGACGCCACCAGCATCAGCCCCATCATCAACCCCACCAGGGTAAGCCCCACCACCAGCAGCATGTCGCCATGGTTCAGCGTGGTCAGGTCAATGAAGGTGGGTAGAAACGCGACATAAAACAGGATGACCTTCGGGTTGGAGGCCGAGATCAGGACCCCTTGGGTAAGCCCCTTGAGGGCCTCACGAGCGGATGTGGCCGCCACGGGCGTACCGCCTTCCAGGCGCGGGGGCGTGACGCTGGCCGTCCACATTTTCCAGCCCAGATAAAACAGGTAAGCCGCGCCCACATAGCGCAACACGGTGAAGGCTTCACCCCAGTTTTCTGCCAAGGCAGCCAGCCCGTAGAAGGCCAGCATCAGATAGATGACATCACTCACGGTCATGCCCACAGCCAGCGGCCAGCAGGCGCGCACGCCTTGGGACACCCCCTTGGCCAGCAGCGCAAAGATACCGGGGCCAGGAGTAATGGCGAAGACGAAGATCGCCACGAAATAGGTCAGGGCACTCTCGAGGGTCATGTGACGGCTCCCCATCTTTCGGTTGACGCTTTCAGGCATCCGCTTATGCTAGCGTATGCCATGTCTTGTATGCAGGAATACTCATGCAGCGTTTTGCATTTACCCCGATGACCCGCGACGATTTCGCCCTGTTCTGGCCAACGTTCCAGAGTATTGTAGCGGCACAGGAAACGTACGCGATAGACCCCGACATCACCTTTGATGATGCCTACCACCTATGGTGTACGCTGCCGCTGCACAGCCTGGCCGTCAAGGACGAGCAAGGTCAACTGCTGGGGGCTTATTACCTCAAGGCCAATGCCGCAGGCCCCGGCAAGCATGTCTGCAACTGCGGCTATATGGTGACACCCCATGCACGCGGCAAAGGCGTGGCCCGCGCCATGTGCGAACACTCTCAGGTACTGGCCGGTGACGCTGGCTTCGAGGCGATGCAGTTCAATGCCGTCGTGGCCAGCAATCACGTTGCGGTCACCCTGTGGCAGCGGCTGGGATTTGCCATTGTCGGCACCGTACCCCAGGCGTTTCGCCATCCGTCGCTGGGACTGGTGGACACCTACGTCATGCACAAATCTCTCAACAAGTGACTCGTAGTGAATGCTTACATAGCGCATTGAGGCCATGACCGGCAGACATCACTACTCACGGCTGATTACCGATACGTTTCGTAATGCTCTCGCTGTGGTCGCCAGGCTGGGCGGCGATGAGTTCCTCATGGTTATCAAGAGCACGCCAGAAAATAGTCACTCTCTAGCCGAGGAAGTAAGCCAGCGCTTACTCACTCAAATCGCACTGCCTATCGAATTGCCCGGCAACATGACCGCCCAAGTCGGTTGCAGCCTGGGCGCTGCGGTGTGGCCCGAGCATGGCATGGACATGCAACAGATCCTACGCCATGCCGACAGCGCGCTGTATCAGGCCAAGCATCAGGGCAAACATCGCCTGGTCATTTATCGACCTGACCAGTAAAACAGCGCTGCCACTGCTGCTCCAGCGCATCCTGGCCCATCTCGGTGAGGTAAGTGATGTTGCGTTCCGGAATGGCCGCCGTATCGCCGTGGAACTCGATGGCTTTTTCCACACTGGCTTCGCGTAATACGTGGATCATCGGGTGCGGCGAACGGTTGGAGTAGTTGGCAGCCTCGTCGGGGTCGGCATCGGCGAAGCAGTAATCGGGGTGGAACGTCGCCAGTTGATACACGCCCTCATAGCCCAGCTGTTCCAATAGCTGTTCCGCCAGTTCCACGAAATCCAGGTAGTGGTCGAAGCTTTTGAACAGCGTGGGAAACACCAGCAGGCTGGTTTCTGCCTCTAGGTGGGCATCCAGCCACTCGAACTCGGCGACCAGCTCCTCCAGCGCAATATCCACCTTTTTGGAGCGCACGACTTCCACACGCACCGCCTCGCGCTCCAATTCACGCTTGGCAAAGGGGCAGATATTGTGCCCGACGATGAAGTTGGCCACCCAAGTGAGCGTCTGGGCAACGACCAGGGCATCGTCAGAGTGATGCGAAGCAGAGGAAGCGGTATCCATAAAGCTATTCCTAAAAACGATTACTAAAAACGATCCTTAACACTCTTTTGGAACCCAGCCATCAGGCATGCTGGTGGTACCGCGCCAGCGCGACTTCGTAGGATTTGTGGATATGGTCGTCCATTAATGCCCGCGCAGCAACCGCATCTCGTTTCAGGGCAAGCTCTACCAGCTGATGGTGCTGATCGTCCAGTTCCTGACGAACGGTGGGCATTTTCGGGCCTAGCCGACGGTAGCGATCGAACTGGTCGTGCAACTGCTCGATGAAGCGCAGCAGCCACACCGAGCCGCAGGGCGCCACCAGCGTACGATGAAACTGGGTGTGCAGCCGTTCCCACTCTTCTACCTTGTCCAGTGTAAGGTCGGCCCGCTTGAGGCGGTGTGCCGCCGCCAGTAGATCGGCTTCCCATACCGCATCTCCGTGGGCAATGGCACGCTCCAGCGCCATGCCTTCGAGCTCGGTGCGCATCCGAGCAATGTCGTCCAGCTCTTCTCGGGAGAGCTTGGGCACTCTGAAACCACGCTGATTCTCCTGAATCAGCAGGCCATAGGCTGCCAGCTTGTTCAAGGCTTCACGTAGTGGGCTCAGCCCCACCTGATACTGCTCCTTGAGCGCATTGATGGCCAGCTTCTCCCCTGCCGCAAAACGCCCCGCGACCAAATCACGGCGCAAAACGTCGTAAATGGAGCCAGGCACTTTCTCTGCGGAGAGCTGAATATGTTTGTTCATTACCGAGTCCTCAGGCAGGTTTTTCTCTGCATCGGTTGGCGGAGATGATGAGACCAAGTGTTGACGCCCCTCGACAGGCTCGCCTATATTCTATTTTAGACAAGATAATCGATTTTTTAACCCATAAACGATCAAAGAGTCATCCGCATGCCATTCACCCCCGCTTCGGCCTTTGCCACGCCGTCCTCGAAGACGTTTACACAGGCGTTCGACACATGAAACAAACCGCGCTCTTCTGGGCTTTTTTCAGGGTGGGCATTTTTGGCTTTGGCGGTGGCCCTGCCATGATACCGCTGGTGCATGCAGAAGTCGTGACACGTCATCAGTGGCTCACCGACGAGGAGTTTGCCGATGTGCTGGCGATTGGCAATACCCTGCCGGGGCCCATCGCCACCAAAATGCCAGGCTACATTGGCTACCGCGTGGCGGGTATCAGTGGGTGCGTGCTCTCCGTGCTGGCGGTGGTGTTGCCCATGCTGATCGCCATGGTCGTGATGCTGGGTGCTTTCAGTCGCTATCGCGACATTGGCTGGATACAGGGCATGGGGCAGGCCGTGATCCCGGTGGTGATGGTCATGATGGGCCAGCTCACCTGGGATTTCTTCGATAAATCACGCGCCGCGCTGGGCTGGCTGGTCAGTATTGTCATGGCCGTCGTCGCGGGTGGCGTCATCTACTGGCTTGGCGTTCACCCAGGCTTTGTCATCGGCGCCATTCTGCTGGCAGCGCTGCTGCGGCCAAACCGCCAAGCGCGCTCGAAGGAGGCCGCATGATCTACTGGGAGCTGTTTCTGGCGTTCTTTATTCCCAACATCGTGGGTTACGGTGGCGGGCCAGCCATCATCCCGCTCATCGAGGCAGAAGTGGTTGGCCGCTACGGCTGGATGAGTTCGCAGGGGTTTGCCGAAACCCTGGCCCTGGGTAACGCGCTTCCCAGCCCTATCGCCACCAAGATGGCGGGCTATATCGGCTATGAAGTCGCTGGCCTGGGAGGTGCCGCCGTGGCCGTGGCCGCGACGGTGGTTCCTTCCCTGCTGCTGATGATCGGAGCACTGGGGCTGCTCTACCGCCACCGTGAATCGCCCAGGGTCAAGCGCATGAGCCAGTGGGTACGCCCGGTCATTGCCATCATGATGGCGTGGCTCACGCTCAGTTTCCTGCTGGAAAGCACCGCCAGCAGCGGCATCGCCCACACCCTGATCATCGGCATCGTCGCGGCCATCGCCCTCGTACGATTCAACACCCACCCCGCGTTCGTTGTCATCGGCGCACTGGTTTATGGAGGGTTCTTTCTGGGCTGAAGATATCAAGATCCAAACAACAAACATCAGCAACGCCAACACTCACAACAACCACACAATGAATGGGTCCACAAATGAAATTTAAATCCTTATTTACCGCTACAACGCTGGCAGCTGCCATGTGCCTTCCCATGTCGCTTTCAGCAGCAGATGATTACCCTAATAAACCCATAGAGTTTATCGTGCCCTGGGGGCCAGGCGGTGGAAGCGACTTATTAATGCGGCTTGTCGGCAAACATCTGGAAGCTGAGCTTGGCCAAGCCATTCCCATTATCAATATGCCAGGGGCTAGCGGAACGATCGGCCTGCGCGAAGCAAGCCGACGCAGCAACGACGGTTACACCATTACTCAGATACACGAGGGGCTATTGATCGCTCATCATTCAGGTGTCACCGAGCTCAATTGGGACGACTTTGACGTTGTCTCGATGATGACCAGTGATAACTCTGTCATCGTAGTGAATGCAGACACGGGTTGGGAAACCCTCGACGATATGCTCGAAGCAGTAACCGAGCGGCCCGGCCACTACCGCATGGGTGTAACACTCGGCGGCATACCTCACCTCTGGGCGGTGCAGTTTGAACAGTCCACAGGCACGCAGTTTGGTTACGTTGGTTACGAAGGTACAGGCGAGCGAATGCGGGCACTCGCGGGAGGACACATCACCGTTGCCATTGAAGACTACTTCTCAGCACGCGCATTTGTGGAAAATGGGGATATGAACGTTTTAGCCGCGGCAACTTCTGAACGAATCCCTGAACTCCCTGATACGCCGACGCTGCAAGAACTTGGACACGACCTTGAGTTTCTGGTTACTCGAGGCATTGTTCTCCCGAAAGGCGCACCTGAGTCAATCATTGCCACGCTAGAAAGTGCACTTGAAAATGTTGCGAATAGCGAAGCATTTAAAACGGATATCGAAAACGTTGGTGGCACCGTGCGTTACCTCAACCGACAGGACTATATCGACTACCTGGAAAGAAACGATGAGTTCGTTGAAAACAACGCACACCATTTAGACTAAAAACGCCGTCTATCAAGGAGTACATTATGGAGCAGAAAAGCACTGAGGCGGCGTTATCCTCTACGTTACAATTACTATCGTACGTTATTATCGCTATTGGTGCTTTATTCTTGGCTATCAAGGCCGGCTCACTGCCGGCCTCCCGTTGGGAGCCAATGAATGCAGGCACATTTCCTCAGATAGTCTTCTTGAGTGTAGCCGTGCTTTGTGGCATTGCCACTGTCCTCGAAGTCGCCAGGAACGGTTTCCCCAGAGCGTCTCTAAACGTTGCACTGACACGACTCAGCAGACTAAAGCCCGTTATCGTTAACATCATACTGTTCACCTGCTACATGATAGCTATGCCTTGGTTAGGGTTTATTACCAGCACTTTTATCTATCTCGTTACAGCACAAACTTTTTTGACCACGGAAAAGCTCAAGGCACTGCCAGTCATCTTATGTGTCGCGGTGATTTTTTCAGCAGGCCCATATTTCATGTTCTCTGAACTATTTAACATCTATCTCCCTCGCGCCCAATGGTAAGGTAATAACATGACCGATGCATTTCTAACGGCAATGTCGGGCGTCATGGAGCCCTACACGCTAATGCTCATGATGGTAGCAACCTGTGCTGGCATCATCGCAGCCGCGATCCCGGGTTTCACGATAACAATGGCCATTGTGCTTACACTTCCCTTGACCTTCGCCATGCCCCCCATGCAGGGGATTGCCGTCATGCTGTCTGTCTATGTCGGGGGGCTAAGTGGTGGATTATTCAGCGCTGCACTCCTTGGCATTCCCGGCACACCGTCTGCGGTAGCCACTACCTTCGATGCCTTTCCAATGGCTCGGCAGGGTAAGCCTGGCAAAGCACTTTCCCTAGGATTGTTCGCCTCTTTCATAGGCTCTATCATCTCCATCGCCGTGCTGATCATTGCTGCCCCGCCCTTGGCCATGCTGGCCGTCAAACTGGGTCCTTGGGAATACTTTGCCCTTATCATTTTTGCCCTCACCATTATTGCAAGCCTGGTGGGTGACTCACTCATTCGAGGACTCATTGCCGGACTTATTGGCATAGGCATTGCCACCATCGGGCCCGACCCTCTCATGGGAAGAGAACGGTTCACGTTCGGCTATGAGATTCTGGCGGCGGGTATTCCCTTTCTAGTGATCCTTATTGGCATGTACGCCATGAGCCAATTACTCTCTGAACTAGAGCCTAGCCATGACCAACACAGCCAAACCTCTGGCTCACTTATTTCCGGGGATATGCGTCCTCACTTATGGCAAACAGCCAAAGGCGTCATCATGCGCCCTATCAACGTAATTCGATCTTCGCTGATAGGTGTGTTCATCGGCGCGGTGCCCGGCGCTGGCAGCTCGATTTCGAACTTATTAGCCTACGACCAAGCAAAACGCGCTTCCAGGCACCCAGAAACATTCGGCAAAGGTGAGCCTGACGGCGTGGTGGCGTCTGAGGCTGGCAATTCATCAACGGTGGGTGGCAGTTTAATTCCCTTGATAGCACTGGGTATTCCGGGCTCTCCGGCGGATGCAGTGCTCATGGCAGCTATCATGGTTCATGGCATCAGCATCGGGCCACGGTTGATACTTGACCATCCCGACCTGGTTTATAGCATGTTCATCGCCATGGCCATCGCCTCTGTCTTTATGCTGTTTATCGGCATCCTCTTGATGCGGGCTTTTTTAAACCTGCTCAACATTCCTAAATATATCATCGTGCCTACTGTGTTAGCGTGCTGTGCTATCGGGACCTATACGCTTAACAACCGCCTATCGGACCTTTACCTATTGGCCTGCATTGGTATTGTCGGATATATATTGAAAAAACTGGACTACCCCCTTGCACCTCTTGTGCTGGGCGTTGTGCTAGGCCCCATTGCCGAAACAAATTTAAGGCGTGCCTTTCAAACCAGCACTGACTGGACTCTATTTTTCACACGCCCCATATCCGCCTTACTGCTTGCACTAGCGGTCGCCTCGATCGCTTACAGTGTTTACAGCCTCATAAAGCAGCGTAAAGCCGTCGCTTAACATCCGTACATGTCATTCTTACAAAAAGGAATCTCGACCATGAACCTGGATCCTCACTACTATCCTTCCTCCTCGCGACGTACGGTCACTTATGGGAAGAATGGCATGGTGGCCACTTCCCAAAGCCTGGCTGCCCAAGTGGGTGTCGACATATTGAAGCAAGGGGGCAACGCCATTGATGCTGCCATTGCGACCGCAGCTGCTTTGACCGTTGTAGAACCTACCTCTAACGGCATCGGCAGTGATGCCTTTGCCCTGGTGTGGGTCAAGGGTGAACTCCATGGCTTGAATGCCAGCGGGCCTGCGCCAAAGAAGCTGACAATCGATGCCGTCAACGCTCTTGGCCACGATGCCATGCCGGCCCATGGATTGACGCCCGTCACGGTGCCCGGAGCACCAAGAGCATGGGCTGCGCTCTCGGAGCGGTTCGGCACCCTGCCGTTCGAGCAACTGCTAGCTCCTGCCGTAAAACTGGCGGAAGAGGGTTTTGCTGTCTCCCCTACCGTGAGTCAGCTCTGGCAAAGCGCGGTATCGCGGTATTGCCAATACTCATCCCCAGAATTCCAGCCGTGGTTCGATCACTTTGCTCCGAATGGCCGAGCTCCCAACGCCGGTGAAGAGTGGCGCTCAGCCGAGATGGCTGCCACGCTCAAGGCCATCGGCAGCTCTCGAGCTAACGCCTTCTATCAAGGCCACTTGGCAGAGGCCATGGACGACTTCGCGCAACAGCATGGTGGTTTTTTGCGCAAAGAGGATCTGGCTGCTTTTGAGCCTGAGTGGGTCACGCCTGTCAGTGTTCGTTATCAGGGGCACGATATTTGGGAAATTCCTCCCAATGGGAGCGGCTTGATCGTCTTGCAAGCTCTGGGAATGCTGGAGCAGCTCTCCAATGAGCGCCATGATCCCATTGAAACGCTGCACCAACGCATCGAAGCAACCAAGCTTGGCTATGTAGACGGACTGAAATATATCACCGAGCCTTCGAGCATGCGTCCAAGCGTAGAGCAGATGCTTGCTCGTGAGTATTTGTCGCAGCGTGCTGCCACGATCGGACATGATGCTCTGGATCCCGTGCACGGTAATCCCATCAAAGGCGGCACGGTGTATCTGGCAACGGCTGATAATCAAGGCAACATGGTCTCCTTCATCCAAAGTAATTTTGAAGGCTTCGGGTCTGGCATCGTCGTGCCGGGTACGGGGATCAGTCTGCAGAACCGCGGCTGGTCCTTCTCGCTGGACCCCGAGCATGCCAATGCACTGGCGCCGGGCAAGCGCACCTATCACACCATCATTCCCGGGTTCATCACCAAGGGTGATCAGGCGGTAGGACCGTTTGGCGTGATGGGTGGCTACATGCAGCCTCAGGGCCATGTTCAGGTCGTCACGGCCATGCTGGAAGACCACTTGAACCCGCAGGCAGCGCTGGATATGCCGCGCTGGAAATGGACCTCCGGCAAGACCGTCGAAGTCGAAGCCGACTTCCCCAACCACTTGGCCCTGGCGCTGGCACGACGAGGACACCACATCGTCAAGGTCGCTGACTCACTCAGCTTTGGCCGTGGCCAGATCATCCTGCGCAACCCGGACACCGGGGTGCTTCAAGGGGGCACAGAGCCTCGTACCGACGGCGCCGTGCTGCCGCTCTAGCGCATTTCCGCGTTGGCGCTGCTTGCCCACCCGCCCCTCCCAGGGCGGGCTGGCTCTTGCAGGCAATTGACCTCCTCCCCTCCCTCAGCTTGCGCTGCCGTCTGACAACGGAAAGGAAGGGGACTCCCTGGTTGCTGCCTTCCAGGTTCCTGCTTCGCAGCCCGTTGCCTTTGGTGATAGCACCTCAGGTCTTACACAAGCTCCACAGGCTTAACCTCCCGTGAGCCCCACGGTAGTTTTCTCATGCTGGCGAAGCTTGTCAGCCCCGGCCAGAATGGCTTTGCCCGATTGCAGTATGTTGCGGGCAGCGTTTACGTCGCGGTCAATGCCTTGCGTGCCCGCGTGGGCGTCATTTTCCAGGACTTCGTGCGCTATCAGCTCTCGGTAGGCGAAAAAGCCGACCGACACCCCAAGGTGCCTGGGTCGGCGAAGCTGATGAGAGTCTGCAATCACGCGTCAGCGTGTGCAGTGATGCCTGGGGAAAGCATCGCAAAACTGCCTGCGTCAAGCGGCTTGGCGATGCCCTCTGTCGGTTGATCGAGTCAACCTCCCCCGTCCTTTGCGCGAGTAGCTGCCCTTGCCCTTCCTGGGCGTTTGCTGCTGCAGTTTGAACATGGGTGTTCGCAGCTGTGCTTTCAAGGCATTGTCCTTGATACCGTGTCGCTTTTTCATACGTTTACCTATGTAAATTCCTTCGGACTTTCAAATGAGCATTGGCCCACTTCTGGACAGAGAATCGGCAGGTTGGTTCCCTGGAGCGGCAATCGCTACTGGAAATGGCTGCTGGAAATGGCCGCTAAAGATGCGCCCCCCACCACCATGCTGACCACGCTGCCGACCATGATCAAGCAAGGCGATGGTAGCGGTTGGTCCCTCAATTGGTCTGGCATGCTCGCCAGGGTGCCGGTCAGCGATTGCTGGTCGGGCTGGCTGGCATTGGCAACCAGCATGATGGGCCAGGAGTCTGGCAGTCCTGCCTGGCGCAAGCCGTGGCAAATGGTCTCCACCTTGGATAACCCCATATAGAACACCAGTGTTTCATCCTGTCGGGCCAGCGCTGCCCAGTCCGGGGTGCCGCCTTCTCGGCACAGCTGCGCGGTAATGAAGCGCAGTTGCTGGGCATGGCTGCGGTCGGTCAAAGGAATTCCCATCCCCGCTGCGGCTGCCGACGCGGCGGTAATGCCCGGTACGATGTGTGCCGGTAACGCGGCTTGCGCCAGCGCTGCCAGCTCTTCGCCCATGCGCCCGAACACGCCCGGGTCACCGCCTTTCAGGCGCACCACCGACTTGCCCGCCAGGGCCAGTGACACCAGCAAATGACCGATGTCGGCCTGTGGCACGCTGTGGTGGCCTCGGGCTTTCCCGACGTAGTAGCGCTCGGTGCCGGGGGGAATCAGCGCCAGCACGTCATCCCCGACCAGACGGTCGTAGACCACGGCATCGGCCTGCATCAATAACCGTGCCGCCTTCAGCGTCAACAGCTCGACGTCCCCGCTGCCAGCGCCCACCAGGTAGACCGTACCTGCCCGGCACTCGCCGCTGAGCGGCAAGCGAACGTTCGTCATCGCGTCGTCTTGCAGCGGCGCCAGGGCCCGCAGGCCAAAACGCATGAGGGCCTCAGGCCATTTCTGGGTTAACTGCTTGGCGAGTGTGCGCATGTGGCCGCTCCTGTTCGAGTAACGCGTTTAATTCAGGGATACAGCTCCCGCACTGGGTGCCGCAGGCCAGCCGTGCGCCCAGCGCCTCGAGGCTGGTATCCCCTTGATGAATAGCCTTGACGATGCTGGCCTGCCCCACCTGATGGCAGCTGCACACCACCGGGCCAGCATCCGCTGCGCCATCGTCACAACCGGCCAGCAGGCGTCGCCGCTGAGCCTTGGAGAGGGCCGCATCGGTAAATCTTTCCGCCAACCAGGCAAGCCCTGGCAGCTCGTCAGGCGGCCCGACCATCAGCCACCAGCGCAGCTGCCCGTCGATCACGCTGGCTGCTCGCAAGCGCCCCGTGGCGGCGTCTTCACACCATAGCGAGGCCGGGGTTCCACACCAGTGGGCGAGCGTGGCCAGCCAATCCTCCCTCGGCTGGCAGCCCGCCAGTTGCCAGCGCGTACAGCCTGGCAAGGGAATACGCGCCCAGTAATCGCTGTCGCACCACGCGGGCGACTCGTCTGCCTGGGCCACCAGTAAGGTGGCCTGCCAGGCGATGGGTAACCGACGCAGGGCCACAGCGCCCTGCTTGGATTCTGGCTGGCCCGAGACCGGGTCGGTGATGCCTTGCAGCAAGGTGCCACTGCGCCCCTGGCCCGTAAAGCAGTCGGTCCAGTGCATGGGCACGAACACTTCCCCCCGCCGCTGCCCATGGGCAAGGCGCACACGCCCCCGATACTCCCCCGTGGCCGCGCTCAACTGAGCCAGCGACTGCGCTTCGAGCCCATGCTCGGCGGCGTCCTCGGGATGCAGCTCGATGAAGGGTTCGGCGCGATGGTTCATC
>NZ_LFGT01000013.1:106551-109385 GCF_002078115.1 Halomonas sp. BC2
GTTGAGGCGCAGCGGGTAGCGCTCGCAAAGCGCCTGCTGGGGCAAACGCGGATCGATCGGCAGCAGCCGTGCACGACCGTTGGGCGTGGCAAACTGGCCATCCACGAACAGCCGCGGCGTGCCGTGGGGCGCTTGCCGAGTGACCGGCCACTGAATGGGGGCCAGCGCATCATACGCCGCCTGGCCCAGGCCGCTCAGGCCTGAGATGTCGAACAGCCGCGCAGAGGCACCGCTATTTTCATAGCCGGAAAGCCGCGCATGCTCATCGAAGATTTCCCAGGGGTGGGCATAATCGAACGCTTCTGCGAACCCCAACCGCTTGGCCACCTCGCAGATGATCCACCAGTCGTGCTGCGCCTCGCCCGGCGGAGGCAGCATTCCCCGCTGGCGGGAAATGCGCCGCTCGGAGTTGGTGACCGTGCCATCCTTTTCCGACCAACCCGACGCGGGCAGCACGATATCGGCAAAGGGCAGCAGGTCGGTGTGGGCCACACACTCCGAAACGATGACCAGCGGGCACTTGGCCAGGGCGCGACGCACCTGTTCGCCATTCGGCAGGCTCACTGCCGGGTTGGTGGCCATGACCCACAGCGCCGTGACTTCGCCACGCTCGATGGCCTCGAACAGCTCCACCGCCTTGTGGCCCGGCCCGTCAGGCAACGAGGCTGACAGGTGCTCCGTCGACCAGAAGCGGCTGACACGCTGGCGTGCCCCGGGCGTGTGGTAATCCATATGCGCCGCCAGCTGGTTTGCCAACCCGCCCACTTCGCGACCTCCCATGGCATTGGGCTGGCCGGTGATCGAAAAGGGCCCGGCCCCCGGCAGGCCAATCTTGCCGCCCGCCAGGTGGCAATTGATGATCGCATTGCACTTGTCGGTACCACTGGAGGATTGATTGACGCCCTGAGAGTAGAGAGTGACCACATGCAGCTGGCTGGCAAACCAGTAGTAGAAGGTCTCCAGCCGCTCTTCATCGACGTCGCAGGCCTTCGCGACCGCTTGCAGGCTACCGGCGCTCTGCTGGGCAGCGGCCAGCGCCTGCTCGATCCCTTCGGTGTGCCGCTGCAAATAGATGTCGTCCAGCTTCTGCTGGGCCGCCATCCAGGCCAGCAGCCCGTTGAACAGAAAGGCGTCGCTGCCTGGCGCGATGCCCAGGTACAGATCGGCGATATCACAGGTGTCCGTGACTCGCGGGTCCACCACCACCACGCGCATCAGTGGATTACGCTCCTTGGCGACTTTCAGACGCTGATACAGCACAGGATGATTCCAGGCCAGATTGGAGCCCACCAGCACCACCAGCTCGGCCTCTTCCAGGTCTTCATACTGGCAGGGCACGGCATCCGCCCCGAAAGCACGCTTGTAGCCCGCCACGGCCGACGCCATGCATAGCCGTGAGTTGGTATCCAGATGCGGGGTGCCGAGAAAGCCTTTGAACAGCTTGTTGGCGACATAGTAGTCTTCGGTCAGCAGCTGTCCTGATAGGTAGGCCGCCACGCAGGCATTGCCATGGGCACTGCGCTGGGCCTGCAGCCGCTCGGCCGTGGCGGTCAATGCCTGCTCCCAACTCACCTCACGGCCATCGACCCGAGGGCGCAGCAGTCGCCCATGGTGGCCCAGGGTTTCATGCAGCGCCGTGCCCTTGACGCATAACCGGCCATGGTTGGCAGGGTGCCCGCGATCCCCTTCTACCGCTGCAACGCAGCCGTTTTCCAGAGTAGCCGTCACTCCGCAGCCCACGCCACAGTAGGGGCAGGTGGTGTTGACCTGAGCGGTCGTTGGCATGGCATTTCCTCCCGCGCTAAAAAGCAAAAAGCGCCCAAGCCAGCCTCTCTCAAGAGGCTTGCCTGGACGCCGTTGTCACAGGGGCACGTCACGTGCCGTACTCATCAGTGGTTTGCTGCGTTTAGCGTTATTCGACGCGATTAGTCATTGTGCTGATTATGGGCAAATGTGCTGCAATGAGCCGTTGTTGGTTGTTACCTGGAGTACTGCAAGTATTGGCCCTATATTCCAAAAAACTCATAAATATCAGCAAAAACATAAACCTAAAGAAACCGCCTCTCACATCCTGTGCCTCCACAACACGCCAGCGAGCCTTTCGCTGGTGCAGAATCACTCCACAAGGCACCAAACCAGTGCAGCCATGGCCCATATCACGGCTAATGGGGCCGCTATTGATGACGTCAAGCAGTTGATTTTAAAAAACTATACTTCTCCAGCCATCGGCTGGCCGATTTTTTGCTGCTGCTAGTCATACGAGTTTACATCGCGCAGCCAATGGCGGTTGCGGCATGTAACTGAATCTGCCCATGGGCAACGACGCCCCTGACACCCTTCCTCGTGAAGGTCGTGTCAGGGGCGTTTTTTATTCACAGGAGCCACCATGGAAACGGTCTCTCGATGCACACCCAACGCGCATCTGGTGGTCATTGGCAACGGCATGGCCAGCCATCGACTGATCGAAACGCTGCTGCGTCACCCGGCGCGCCCAACACGCATCACCGTGATCGGCGAGGAGCCGGTGCCTGCCTACAACCGCATTCTGCTGTCACCTCGGTTAGCCGGTGAACTGGAGCAGCAGGCCCTGACCCTGCAAGACCCAGAGGCCCTTGCCCGGCAAGGCGTGACCCTGCGCCTTGGCCAGCGCGTTGCGCAGATCGACCGTCAACGTCAGCGGGTCATCACTCACTCGGGCGATGCACTCTCTTATGACCGCCTGGTGATAGCCACCGGCTCCCGCTCGGCCATGCCCGACCTGCCGGGGGTCGCCCTGCGCGGCGTACACGGTTTTCGCACCCTCGAGGACGTCGCCACCCTGGAAGCCATTGCCC
>NZ_LFGT01000013.1:109827-120202 GCF_002078115.1 Halomonas sp. BC2
ACTGCGTGTCAGCCTGCTGCAGCGCAGTGAACGGCTGATGAACCGCCAACTGGATACCACCGCCGCCAAATTGCTGGAAGCCACCCTGCAGGAACGAGGCATGACCTTTCATACCGGCGTGACGCTGACCGGCCTGCAAGATGACGGCCAGGGCCAGGTCTGTGCCGTAACGCTGGCCGACGGGCGCCAGCTGCCCGCCGATCACGTCATCATGGCGGCGGGGGTTTGCCCCAACAGCGCCCTTGGCCAGCAGGCGGGGCTGGCCTGCGAGCGGGCCATCCTCGTCGATGGCCACCTGACCACTTCCGACCCGCACATCTTTGCGCTGGGCGAGTGCTGCCAGTTCGAACAGCACACGTACGGGCTGGTGGAACCGATCTGGCGGCAGGTCGAGGTTCTGGCCGCCGTACTGTGCGGCGAAACGCCAGCCCATTATGCAGAAGCCCCCACGGCCACCAAGCTCAAGGTCAGCGGCGTGCAGCTCTACGCGTTCGGGCCCACCGAGGCGGAACCACACCACGACACGCTGCACTACCTGGACCCTGAAAACGGCGACTACTGCCGCCTGCTGATGCATCAGGGACGCCTGGAGGGCGCCATTCTATACGGTGATACCCGGCACGGGCCCTGGTACTTCGAACAGGCGCTGGCCGCCACCGATCTCACTGCGTGCCGCCATCTGCTGCTGTTTGGCGCAGCGGATGCCCAGGCCGTGCTGGCATCCCACGCATCTTCCCCATTCTCACACCGCGAGGCGGCTTAGCCATGTCTACTCAACATCCCAAACAGAAACTGATCATCGTCGGTAATGGCATGGTCGGTCACCATGTCGTCGAGCAGCTCGTCGACAGCGGTGCGCTGGCCACTTTCGAGGTGACGATCTTTGGCGAAGAGCGCCACCGTGCCTACGACCGGGTTCACCTTTCCGAGTACTTCAGCGGCCGTGATGCGCAGTCTCTTGCCCTGTGTGACGCCGATTATTACGCCACTCACGGCATTACCTTGCGCAGTGGCGAAGCCGTCAACGCCATTGACCGCGAGCAGCAAACGGTGCGCACCGCCCAGGGCGCCTACCCTTATGACCAGCTGATCCTGGCCACCGGCTCGTTTCCCTTCGTCCCCCCCATTCCCGGCAACGATCAGCCCGGCTGCCTGGTCTACCGTACCCTGGATGATCTGGACGCCATTCGCGCCGCCGCCCAGGACGCCACCAATGGCGTAGTGGTGGGCGGCGGCCTGCTGGGCCTGGAAGCCGCCAACGCGCTGCGCGGCCTGAATCTGGACACCGCCGTGGTGGAGTTTGCGCCCCGCCTGATGCCCATGCAGGTCGATAGCGAAGGCGGCGAGCTGCTGCGCGAAAAAATCGAGGCACTGGGGGTTCAGGTACTCACCGAACGGGCCACGCAGCGCATCGAGCCCGGCGACACCAGCCGCCTGCGCATGGTGTTTCAGGATGACAAGGTGCTGGAAACCGACCTCATCGTCTTCTCGGCCGGTATTCGCCCCCAGGATACGCTGGCCCGTGAGTGCGGCCTGCGTATCGGGGAGCGCGGCGGCGTGGTGATCGATGACCAGTGCCGCACCAGCGACCCCAACATTCTCGCCGTTGGTGAGGTGGCGCTGTGGAACCAGAGTATTTTTGGCCTCGTGGCGCCGGGCTACCAAATGGCCAAAACGGCGGTCTCGACGCTGACAGGCGGGGACGCCTGCTTTAGTGGTGCCGACATGAGCACCAAGCTCAAGCTGTTGGGTGTGGATGTCGGCTCTATCGGCGATGCCCACGGCACCCAGACCCCGGGAGCCCGCATGTTCCGCTACCTGGACCCCCTCACCCAGGTCTACCGCAAGCTGGTGGTCAGCAGCGATGGCAAGAAACTGCTGGGGGCGATGCTGGTAGGCGATAACAGCGTGTACGACACCCTGCTGCAGTATTACGCCAACGGCATCCCGCTGCCCAAAGAGCCCGCTGCGCTGATTCTGCCTCAGCAAAGCGGCGCTGCCCCGGCGCTGGGCCCGGATGCGCTGCCGGAAACGGCGATGATCTGCTCTTGCCATAACGTCACCAAAGGCCGTATTTGCAGCGCCATCGACGAGGGTGCCAGCGACCTGGCCAGCGTGAAAGGGGCCACCAAGGCCAGCACGGGCTGTGGCGGCTGCACTTCCCTGCTGAAAAGTGTCGTGGACCACGAGCTGACCGCCCGCGGTGTCGAGGTAGACACCTCGATCTGCGAACACTTCGCCCACACGCGCCAGGAGCTTTACGACCTCGTGCGCGTGGAAGGCATCAAGACGTTCAGCGAGCTGATGGCAAGGCACGGTAACGCCGATACCCACGGGCTGGGCTGCGACATATGCAAACCCGCCGTAGCGTCGATCCTCGCGTCCTGCTTCAACGAACCGATTACCGATGCCGCCCACGTGCCGCTGCAGGACACCAACGACACCTTCATGGCCAATATGCAGAAAAACGGCACCTACTCGGTGGTGCCACGCATTGCGGGCGGGGAAATCACGCCTGACAAGCTGGTGGTATTGGGTCAAGTGGCCCAGAAATATCAGCTCTACACCAAAATCACCGGCGGCCAACGTATCGACCTGTTCGGCGCCCGGCTGGAGGATCTGCCCGCCATCTGGGGTGAACTGATCGAAGCAGGGTTCGAGACCGGCCACGCGTACGGCAAATCCCTGCGAACCGTGAAGTCTTGCGTGGGCAGCACCTGGTGCCGCTACGGCGTTCAGGACAGCGTCGGCATGGCGATTCAGCTGGAGAACCGCTACAAGGGCCTACGCGCGCCGCACAAGATCAAGTTCGGCGTCTCCGGCTGCACCCGGGAGTGTGCGGAAGCCCAGAGCAAGGACATCGGTATCATCGCCACCGAGAACGGCTGGAACCTCTACGTGTGCGGCAATGGCGGCATGCGCCCACGTCACGCGGAACTCTTCGCCACGGACCTGGATGACGAACAGCTCTACCGCACCATCGACCGCTTGCTGATGTTCTACGTCCGCACAGCTGACCGCTTGCAGCGCACTTCGGTATGGCGTGAAAACCTGGAGGGCGGGCTGGACTACCTGAAAGACGTGATTCTGGAAGACAGCCTCGGCATCGGTGCTGAGCTGGAGCGCCAGATGCAGCACGTGGTGGACAGCTACCAGTGCGAGTGGGCCAACGCCATCAGCGACCCGGAAAAGCTCAAGCGCTTCCGCAGTTTCGTCAACGACCAGCGTCCCGACCCGTCGATCATCATGACTTCCGAGCGTGGCCAGCTGCGCCCCGTATAACTTCGCCCATCCGCCACGAGAATCGCCATGACCGCGACTGCACAGCACACAATGTCCAGTACAGACCCCATGCCGAGTACAGACACCAGCACTGATATAAGCACCACTGCCAGCGCGAATACCTGGCAGCCCTTGTGCACCAGGGCCGACCTGGTCGCTTTTTCAGGCGTGGCCGCCTGGCTGGATACGCCGGAAGGCCCCGCCCAGGTGGCGCTTTTCTACGTACCTGGCCACGAGCACGAACTCTACGCCCTGGACCACCGCGACCCCTTCTCAGGCGCCTATGTCATCGCCCGAGGTATCGTCGGCGACCTGCAGGGCAAGCCCGTCGTGGCCTCCCCGCTGTATAAACAGCACTTCCGCCTAGAGGATGGCCTGTGCGTGGAAGATGACACCATCAGGCTGCGTACCTGGCAGGTACGCTTCCAAGGGGAGGAGGTGTGGATAAAGGGGTAAGGTGAGCCACACGCTTCACCAACGGCGGCAAAACACCTGGCAATCCCGAGGGCTGCCCAATACGGTCGAGTAAGCCGTCAAACGCTGTTCCGCACGGAAACCCGCCTTCTCCAGCACCCGCCTGGAGGCAGCGTTTTCTTCTGCCACGATGGCTTCCAGGCGGGTGATGCCATACAGGCAGCGGGCATCCTCGATCAGGCGGTGGAGCGCTTTATGGGCAAGCCCCTGACCGCAGGCCGCTTGCGCAATGCGATACCCGACGCGGGCTTGGCCGTTGTCGATATCACGCAGATTGGCCCGGCCTACGATCCTGCCGCGCCAACGGACGATCAAGGGGCTCATCCGCCGCTGAGCATGGAGCGCCAGACACTCGACGATGTGCTGAGCCACGCCTTGCGGCGTGTAAAAGCGCTCTGGACGCGCTTCGATATGCTGCTCGAACCAGACGCGCTCGGCTAGCTCGAAATGCAGCAAGTCGATTGCATCTTCTGGGGTGAGCAGATCAAAGGCCACGTCATGGGCATGTTGCATGAGTATCACCTTCCCTGGGGGCGTACGGGCAATTCCGCAAGAAATCGCTGACATTGCCGGCCAACCTGTTGCTATGCTTGCCAGCCTCTTGATTAGGTAGGCATGGGAGCCATCAGTTCATGAAAACAGAAGCCTCGACCCTGGCTTTTTCCGCCTTCATGGCCCTCTTGATCGGCTGTGCGGGCATCATCGCCACGCTGGCCTCGAATTCTCAAGCCATTCTGTTGGACGGCCTGTTCAACCTTATCTACTTTAGCGTAGCGCTGGTGACCATCAAGGTCAGTAAACTCGCCAGCCGTCCGGATAGCGAGTCGTACCCGTTCGGCTACAGCTACTTCGAGTCATTGGTTAATCTTTGCAAAGGTTTGCTGATTCTGGGCGTTTCCATCTTTGCCTTGGTCGATGCGGTGGCAGCACTGCTGACCGGGGGACGCGCCATTTCAGCAGGGCTGGCAGTTCTGTATGCCCTGTTTGCCACCGCGGCGTGCTCTTTGACGGCCTGGGTCATGCACCGCAGTCAAAAGCGTGTCAGCAGCCCGCTGGTGGCCGCCGACAAGCTCAACTGGGTGGTCAACAGCGTGATTTCAGGCGCCGTATTGGCTGCCTTTTGCCTGGTTCTGGTATTTGACCACCTGGGTTGGCAAACCCTGCTCCCGTATGTGGATTCGGTACTGGTCATTGCCGTTGTGGTGCTTTGCCTAGGCGTGCCGGTACGCATGGCCTCACAAGCGCTGGCCGAGCTACTAAACAAGACACCCGAGGAAAGCGTTGCTGCCCCCGTGCGCCAGGCGGTGGCCCGTGGCCTGGCAGACGTGGATACCGAGGAGGTTCGCGTGCGGATGGTACGCCCAGGTCGATTGCTGTACGTGATCGTGCACGTGGTGCTGCCAGAGCACCTGCCCAACCTGTCCTTGAAAACGCAGGACGCCCTGCGCCAACGCATCGACCAGGAGGTGCGTCGGCACTACTCCCCGGTGGTCTGCGATGTGGTCTTTACTTCCGATCACCGCTGGGCGGCGCCCTCCTGCGGCATGCTGATAGAAAAAGCGCGTTGAAGCACATCGCGAATACGGCCCAGGGTATCCACCAGCAATACTTCTTCATGCGGTGCTCCTTCCTTGAACCCAAAAAAGTTAAACATTAGCGTTATCATCGGTTCAGCCTGGAAGACCCTGGTAGAGGCAGCAACAATAGTTAGCAAGCAAAGTTAGTGATCAAAACGTTCACGCATTCGTAACGCTTACTTCGAGCGTCAGGCGGGTGACAAACTCCTCGATCAAGGCCACTACCGTGGATTCTGCTTCACGATGGGGAACGTGGCCGACGCCTGGCAGGATGTCACAGTGGGCTGGGCCGTGGGTGTAGCGCGCAATGCGTTCTGGCTGGCGGTGGGAGCCATATTCGTCTCGCTCGCCGTGCAGTACCAGGGTCGGGCACAGCACGCGCTCGAGTGCGGGCACCAGCGTCCACTCTGCAAAGTCGGGGTGCAGCCATGTGTCGATCCAGGCATCGAGCACCCAGCGCGCGTTGTCGCCATGGTACCTGGCTAGCTTGGCAAACTGGTCGGGCTGTTGAAACGCTTCCTTGGCCGCTTCGATACCCTGACGAGTGCGCGGTTCGTTGAACGCCTGCGCGGCGATCGTGATCAAGCCTCGGCAACGCTCCGGCTGTTGGCCTGCACAGTGAACGGCCATGCAGCCTCCTACGCTGTGCCCTAGGGCGATGAAGTGGGTAATTGCCAGCGCCTCCAGCAGTGCTGCAACCGCTTGCCGGTATTCGTCCTCGATGAAGGTATGGGGCGGTTTCGCCAATCGAGCGTCAGAACGCCCGAAACCCGCACGGTCGTAGGCAACGACTGGGTGCTGCGTGGCCTGGCAAAGGGCGGCGGGAAAGCTGCGCCATAGTTCCACACAGCCAAGCGAGTCGTGAAACAGCAGAATCGGCACCGCCGAGCGTGCATGGCGCGGCTGCCAGGTGCGGGTAAACAGACGACCGCTGGGGGTATCTACCCAGCGGTCATGAACGGTCACTGCATCCGAGTGTGAGGTCATGGCATGGCTCTTTGTGTTGTCAGTGTTGTGTGAGCTGCTGACAACATAGCATGCCACTGCCGTGCTAGCGCTTCAGGAAATTGCTTTTGACCAGATGCACCACATCATCCATCCGTCCGCTCAACACCGCCTTGGCCGAGTACAGCGCGGTCGAGGCGACCTGCCCTGCTTCTACCTTGGGCGGCATGACCAGCTCCATGGGGTTGACCACTACGTCCAGCAGCGCGGGGCCAGGTTGAGCCAGCCACTGGCTGATGGCCACGTCCAGCTCCGACTGCTGCTCTACCCGGCGCCCCCACAGCCCCATGGCCTTGGCTACTTCTCCAAAGTCGGGGTTCTGCAGCTCTGTGTAGCTATCCAACAGCCCCTCCACTTTCTGCTCCAGCTCCACGAAGCTCAGGGAGCTGTTGTTGTACACCACGATCTTGAGCGGGATTCGTTGCTGGACTAGGGTGAGTAAATCGCCCATGAGCATCGTCAGGCCACCATCGCCACACATGGCAATCACCTGGCGATGGGGGTAGGCCAACTGAATCCCCAAGGCCTGCGGGTAAGCGTTCGCCATGGTGCCATGCTGAAGGCTGGAGTGGGTGCGGCGGCCCTCCAGGGCACGGATATGGCGCAGCATCCACACGTTGACACTGCCGGTGTCTGCGGTCAGCACGGCGTTGTCGGCCGCGTGCCGGTCGATGGCCAGGGTCAGCTCTTGTGGGTGGATCGTATCGTTATCCCTGGTTTGATGAGCCGACTTTTCCAGCGACTTGGCATAACGCTTGCGGCATTTTTCCAGCCACCGGGTGTGCGTATTGGGTTGCACCACCTGGCACAGCGCTTCACAGGTGTCCCGAGTGCTGCCGACGATGCCCACATCCACCGGGTAACGTTTGCCTATCTGGGCGGGGTCCACATCTACCTGAAGAATACAGGCGCGCTCCGGGTAGAACTGGCTGAAGGCAAAATTGCATCCCAGCAGCAACAGCGTGTCGCACTCCGCGACGGCATGGTAGCCACCTTCCAGACCATATACGCCGGTCATGCCTACCTGATGAGGGTTATCGTACTCCATGAAGTCCTTGGCACGAGAGGTCCAGGCAATCGGCGCCTGGAGCTTTTCTGCCAGCGCCATGACCTGCTCGCGGGCGTCTTCACAGCCTGCGCCTGCAAAGATGGTGATATTGCCCCCCTTGTTGAGCTGCTCGACGGCGGGCACCAGCGCCTCGGCACTCGGGCGCACGGAGTAGCTGAAACGGTGGGTACGGTAGCCCAGGGTGCTATCGGGCGTTTGCGTCATGATATCGCCGGGCACGATCAACACCGCCACCCCGCGCTTGGTAAGGGCGGCCTGGGCAGCCAAGGCAGCCATGCGGCGCGCCTGCTCCGGCGATACCACGGTTTCACAAAACACGCTGTACTGCTGAAAAATGGCGCTCTGATCGACTTCCTGAGGAAACTGGCTGCCGGTTTCACCCAGTGATATCTGCGAGGCAATCAATACCACGGGGGAGCCATTACGGTGGGCATCGAACAGGCCATTGACAAAGTGCAGGCTGCCAGGCCCACAGGAACCGGCACATAGCGCCAGCTCCTGAGTAATATAAGCCTCTCCTCCTGCTGCAAAGCCGCCCGTTTCCTCATGGCGAACGCCTATCCATTCGATATCGCTCTGCCGGAGGGCATCGGTAAAGTGATTCAGCGTATCCCCTACCACGCCATAACAACGTTTGGCACCGGCGTCTTGCAGTGTTTCGACAATGATTTCAGCTACATTTGCGCTCATTTGCGACTCCTTTCGCGACGATGACATTTAGGCACTCCTTTAAGCCTAGCTGCTGTGACGCGGCTTTGCCGAATGGATGAACGCAAAGCAAATGCTGCATTGCAGCAAAAGACGTCTATAATGAATAGGCGGTATCCCAAGAGGAGTACGCAATGACACTATCAACGGATCTAACGAACGAGGATACGGAAGTAGTCAACTTCTGGTGCCAATACGCACAGTGGCAGCAGGCCGCCAATGAAGCCGTCAGTGCTTATGTCGATCAGCGGCAGTCCGATCAGTAGCACGCGGCCGCCCGACTTTTCTGTATTTCTCTCCCTCCTTTAGACGAAAAGATAACACCCCAAGCCGACATGACCTGTCGGCTTCTTTTTCTATGAAAACCTTTTCCATTCAGTCAAATAGGAGCATTTCAGACTGACATGTAAGCAATCGCTTACGGGCTATGGCAAAACACCTACACCCTTTGGACTAGCCAGCTCGTTCAAAAGCGAATAATATTCATATCACAGCTAACTTGCTGCAACGCACAACGCAGGCTGTGTATAACAAAAACGACTCATTAACCTCTGCTCCAGGAGTAAGTGCCATGCCGACTACCCGTAGCCAAGCCAACCCCGATGTCATGGAAGTATGGGCAACCCGCGCACTGCAACAGCGTGCCGCCTTCGATGCCCTGGCCGACTATATGCGCCAGCAATAACCCTTGCCATACGGCTCCCCAAAACGCTCCGCCAGTGCGTATATATAGATACGTCACGCAGGAGCGTTTTCTTTTACCGCACTTCCCTTTTTCTCATTACCAGCACGTTGCCCGTGACACCTCTTTATTCATTTTGAACCTCTGATCGTCAGGTTCATTGACCTGTTATGAATTCGCACAGAGCACAATAAAGATGGCTTTGGGTAGAGACACATCAAAAATTCATTTAACATTACCTCGCTTTAAACAGCAGTAAGCATTATGCAAACTGGAATAGTCATATAAAAGAAGGAACGACAGGCCACCATGTCGGATCAGCAAATGCAGCAAATCGGCGATCAAACGATTGCGCAATTGGATGCTGAAAACCAGGTGGCTCCTGGCGATAGTGAGTACGCGCAGCGTTTGGCTAATCTCACTCAAGGTTGGGAAACCGTCGATGGCAGCACGCTGGAATATGACGTTTACTTGCGTGATGAAATCAACGCCTTTGCGGTGCCCAACGGCGCTATCCGGCTTTACAGCGGTTTGATGGATGAAATGAGCGACGAAGAAGTACAGTACGTGATTGCTCATGAAATTGGCCATGTGGTGCTCGGCCACTCCAGGCGCGCCTTTCAAGTCGCCTATGCCGCCTCAGCCGCGCGTGAAGCAGCTGCCGCAAGCGGCAGCACCACCGCAGCGGCACTCTCCAGTTCCGAGCTGGGTGCGCTGGGTGAGAAACTCGTCAATGCTCAGTTCTCCCAGCGCCAGGAAAACGAAGCCGATGACTTCGCCCTGGAACTCATGCGCCGCCACGACCTGAATACAGAAGCCTCCGTTTCAGCGCTGCGCAAGCTCGAGGCCAAGTATGGCAATAGCCGTAGCGTCTTCTCCAGCCACCCCGCTGCCGGTGATCGCGCCGACCGCCTGGAAGCCCAGCTCTAATGTAGCTTGGCCACGAGACGCGGCAAATTTGATCGTTACTGGGCAGCCTATGCCTGGTAACGATCATGGAGGCCTAGTTCTGGCTCAATCCTTCGGTTGTTGCGCTTCGAGTTCGGCCAGATAGCGCTCTTGCAAGATGTACATACGCTTTACATCGCGATATTTGCCATTGATGAAAAACTCCTGCACCAAATGCCCTTCTTCGATAAAACCGCTTTCCTCGTATAAGTGAATGGCCTTGACATTCTCTACCGCGACGATCAGATAGACCTTGTGCAAGTTCAATATGGTGAAAGAGTAGTGTAGCGCTTGCCGTATCAGCGAACGTGCGAACCCTTTGCCCTGATGCTCTGGCGTAATGATGATCTGAAACTCGGCGCTACGGTGGATGTAATCGATTTCGATCAACTCCACCAGGCCAATCGCACTACCACTACTGTCTTCGGCAACGAAACGGCGCTCTGCGTTATCGTGAATATGCTTGTTATAGAGCTCTTCCAGCTCATCGAAGGACTCGTAGGGCTCTTCGAACCAGTACGACATGATGCTCTGGTTATTATTCAACTCATGCACGAAACGCAGGTCGTTGCGCTCCAGCGCCCTTAGGGAACCGCTGATCAATTCGTCTCTGAGCGGCTAAAGCACTCT
>NZ_LFGT01000013.1:121352-152968 GCF_002078115.1 Halomonas sp. BC2
CTATGAGGCAGCTCCGACGGGATTTATGCAGCGTTTCCTTAGATACAGTACGGGGCTCATGATAGGTGTCTCATTCAATCGCATTGACTCAGTGGGTTACCGGGCTTTGTCTGGTGGGTGAGCGATAAGTTCAGCGTGCCCGCTGGCGCCGTTCGAAAGAAAACAGGTCGCTCAGCGGATGCCGCTTGCCTTCGAGATGGGCTCTCAAGAGATGTGCACCTATCATGCTGTACGTAATACCATTTCCGCCATAGGCCATGGCAAAGTGCACGTTCGGCCCCAGCGCCTCATGGGTCCCGAAATAAGGCAGCCCGTCCTCGGTTTCAGCAAAGGTACCTCCCCAACTGAAGGCAGGCGTCATACGCAGAGAAGGCCATAACGAGAAGACCCTTTCGGCCAGCGATGCCGCTTTTTCAAGCACTCGGGCGTCCCTGCGTTCAGGAAGATCCTCATCATCATCCTCACCACCCACCAGCAAACGCCCATCATGGGTGGAGCGTAAATAGAGGTAGGGGCGCGCCGATTCCCAGACCATGGTATCGCGAAGCTTGCCGAGCATTCTGCATGGCAAAGGGTCGGTGACGAACGCGTAACTGCTGCGGTTGCTGGCGACCGGCTCTGGCAGCCATGTCTGGCTTTCATAACCGGCCGCAATGATCACCTGCTGACAGCCTACCAGGGCGCCGTTGCGCAAACGAACCCCCATGGTCGCCCCGCCTGCCTCCAACGACTCTACCGCGGTTCGATCGTATACGTGCCCACCTCTGGCAACGACCTCATCGAGCAGTTGGTAAGCCATGCGGTAAGGGTCCACGGTAGCCGCCAGATGCGAGAGGATACCGCCGGATGCGCTAAAGCCATACGCTTCCTGCAACTGCTCGGGCGAACACCACTGCACATCGAACCCCCACCGCTTGCGAATGGCAAACTCGTCCCGAAGAGAAGAGAGATGGCCCGCTTCACTGGCAAAATAAAGGCTCTGTTGGCGACGAAAGGCGATATCGCCCAGCTCTGCCGCACGGGCGGCCAATGCATGAACCGCCTCGGCACACCCCTGATAGGCCATGACGGCACTCGCTTCACCGTATTGCTGCGCCAGGTGATACAAGTGTGTATCGATTTCGTACTGCAACAGCGCCGTACTGGCCGCCGTGCTGCCCCACCCCACGTCACGACGCTCGAGGACGGCCACGTCATGGCCATGGCGTGTCAGCTCGTCGGCGATCAACGCCCCGGTGATACCGCCGCCGATGATGGCTATGTTTACCTGAAGATCATGGGTAAGCTGAGGATAACGGGTCAACAAGCCATTGCTGACCGTCCAGAAGGGGTAGCCACTTTTAAGATCCATTTTTTCGCCTATGCTGGGTGATCCTGTCACCCATTAACCATAGTGGTTTATCGGTGATCTGCCCGACAGCCACGCTGTGAACAAGGAGTCACGATGATCGATTTACGTAGCGATACGGTCACTCGCCCCACCTCCGCGATGCGGGCAGCCATGCTGGCAGCGCCTCTGGGCGACGATGTCTGGGGCGACGACCCGACGGTCAACGCCTTTCAAGCGACGCTTGCCGAGCGCACGGGCAAGGAGGCTGCCCTGCTGTTCCCCAGTGGCACCCAAAGCAATCTGGTGGCGCTCATGGCGCACTGCGAACGCGGCGATGAGTACATCGTGGGCCAGAATGCCCATACTTACCGCTACGAAGGCGGCGGCGCCGCCGTGTTGGGCAGCATCCAGCCACAGCCGATAGAAAACGCCGCAGACGGCAGCCTGCCACTCGACAAAATCGCTGCCGCCGTCAAAGCCGACGACGTTCACTTTGCCCGTACGCGGCTCCTGGCGCTGGAAAACACCATCGGTGGAAAAGTGCTGCCCGCCGAGTACGTTCAGCAGGCCACCGAGCTGGCGCGCGCTCACGGGCTGGCAACGCACCTGGACGGCGCTCGGCTCTTCAATGCCGCCGTCGCCACGGATACCTCACTGAAGCAGCTGTGCCAACCGTTCGACAGCGTGTCACTCTGCTTTTCGAAAGGGCTGGGCACGCCCATGGGCTCAGCGCTGGTAGGGTCACACGCGTTGATCGAGCGCGCACGGCGCTGGCGCAAGATGGTAGGCGGCGGCATGCGCCAGGCGGGCATCATCGCTGCGGCCTGCCAGCATGCCCTCGACCATCACGTGGCCGACCTGGCCCATGATCATCGCCGCGCGGCGCGTTTGGCAGAAGGGTTGGCAGCGCTGTCCGGGCTTGAGGTCACCTCTCACGCCACCAACATGGTGTTCTTGCGCGTCGATCAGGCCCACGTGGCCCCGCTGGCTGCCTGGCTGAAAGAGCACGACATTCTGATCCAGCTGCTTTACGCCACGCGACTGGTGATCCATCGCGATATCGATGACGCCGCTGTCGAGCGTGTGCTGGAGGTCATGGGGCGCTACTTCGACGCGGCGGCATCACGATAGCAGTGTCGACCCCAAGGCCAGGTGCACGGCAATCACCAGCATCATCACGCCAATGGCGCCATCGATGACGCGCCAGGCGCCGGGGCGAGAGAGCCAGGGGGAAAGCGCCGAGCCACCCCAGGCCAGCAAGCTGAACCAGAGAACCGAGGCCGTCGCGGCGCCCGCTACGAACACCCCGGCGCTCTCCTGCTGGGCCCCGACGGCAGGAATCAACAGCAGCGTATCCAGATACACTTGTGGATTGAGCACCGTGACAGCCAGGGTCGCCAACAGCACGCCGCGTAAACTGCGTGTGCGCGCGTGGTTGGCGGTCAGCCCCTCTCGGCCACTACCTGCACGCCACAAGGCCTGGGCGGCCAGCCAGCCCAGAAACAGCACCCCTACCCAGCGCAGGACTTCCATGGCATTGGGCATGGTCAGCAGAAACGCACTTACGCCAAACATGCCCGCGGTCAACAGCACTATGTCCGCACTCATGCACACACCCGCCGACCACCAGTGGTACTCCCGACGAATGGCCAACCCCAGCACATAGGCGTTCTGTGCACCAATGGCCATGATGATCCCGCCGCATACCACGAGCCCCGTTATATAGCTTTGCCACATGACCTATCCCTATCGCTGCTGCAAGAAGTGAAGCGCTACGATAGGCGGCAACGTCAATAAATAAAAATCATACTGTGAATAGGCCATTAGCTTTTCTTATAGGTGTGATGTCTCGCTTGCCACGCAGGAGCAACACCACACTGCTGATCAAGGCACCTCATGCGTGCCGGGGTCTCAAGAAAAGAGGCGACAAACCGAGTGCCCGACGGCGGGAGAGACCGTCATGGTGCTTTCATCCGCTCACTCGGGCCACCGCGTCGCGGCTGGCCGCTGCGCGCTGCTCACCGGAGAGCTCGACGAGCTGCCCGCCGCGCATTTCCAGCAGTCGGTCGGCCTGGTCGAAATAGTGGTCATCGTGGCTGATCACGACCAGCGTTTTGCCCAGCGCCCTGAGCTGCGGCAGTAGCTCGCGGTAGAAGACGCGCCGGAACTGAGGGTCCTGATCGGCGGCCCACTCATCCAACAACAATAGGTCGCGCTGCTCCGCAACGGCTAACAGCATCGCTAGGCGTTTGCGCTGACCCTGGGAGAGGTTGGCATTAGTGACGCGGTCGCCGTCGAAATCGAGCTTGTTCTGCATGGCCAAGGCGGCCAGCCACTGTTCCACCAAGGCCGGGTCGGGTGCCTCGCCCCTTGGCCCCATCAACCGGCCAAACAAGTGCAGGTCCGTGTAAATGGCCGAAAAGTGCTGTCGATAGCGTGTCCAGTCCTCGTCGCGCAGCGGCTTGCCATCGACCCGGACACAGCCACGCTGAGGGTGGTAAAGCCCGGTCAGTAGCCTCGCCAGGGTCGATTTTCCACTGCCGTTTCCGCCAATCAGGAACACTACTTCGCCACGCTTCAAGGTCAGATCGATAGGGCCAATGGCAAAGCCTGAGCGCGACTCCTCATCCGGATAGCGGTAGCAGACCTGCTCCAGGGTCAGTTCCTGCCAATCGTGGCGCAGGGCCGCGTGGTCGAAGGTTTCACTGTGTTCGGCCAGCTCCAGGCTACGGATCTTTTCAAACGCGACTCGAGCGTTGATCAGCGTCGGGAAAGCGCCTATCGCCTGTATCAGCGGCGCGCGCAGAAACAGCAGGGTCAGCGAAAAGGTGGTGGCCACCTGCACCGATGCCCAGCCAAGGCCATTGGCCAAAAAGAAGGTGATGCCAATCGCCCCTAGCATCATGATGTTGAACCAGTTCACGGCGCTGAGATGATAGGTATCGCCCAGAATGTAATGACGGCGACAATCCCTGGCGTTGGGCGTATAGACATCGCGGTACAGCCATTCGGCGCGGTCGCGGTTGAGCGCCAGCTCTTTGCGCCCCTCGATGACGGACTGGTAATCCGCATAGAGACGGTCCTGTATCTCGCGCAGTTTGGCCATGTGCCCATACACCCGCGCCACCAGACGCATGCCAATCACCACCGTCACGATCACCCACAATGCGGAGATCCCCAGCATGGCAGGCGAAAGCCACCACAGGTAAAGCGTGGCCCCCACCGTCAGCACCCCGCCTTGCACCAGCTCCGGCAAACGTATGAAGGCAACGGTGACCGAGTTCACATCGGTGGAAAGGCTCGCCAGCAGGCGCGCACTGCCGATCTGCTCGGCACGTTCGAGATGGGTATCCAGAATGCGCTTGATCAACTGCCCCCGCAGCCGGTAAACGAACTGGTGGCCCAGCGTGGTCAGCGCCAATTGCGATGCCAAGGTAATCACCAGCAGCAGCGCGATAAGCCCCAAAAACTCGGGCAGGATACGCCAGGGATCAACGAAGGAACCCAGCAGC
This sequence comes from Halomonas sp. BC2, assembly GCF_002078115.1. Taxonomy (NCBI): domain Bacteria; kingdom Pseudomonadati; phylum Pseudomonadota; class Gammaproteobacteria; order Oceanospirillales; family Halomonadaceae; genus Halomonas; species Halomonas sp. BC2. The sequence goes on from NZ_LFGT01000013.1 coordinate 126,195, forward strand.
CGCTGATTGATAAACGCGATGACGCCAATGCCCAGGCCTGCACTGGCCAGACTCAGTAGCAATACGGCGATGAACGGCCAGCGATAATCACGCCATACGATCTTCAACAGCTCCATCACCACGACTCCTGGGCTTTTTTTATATCACCACCAATAGAGAGGGCAATCACAACCGCCGCAATCCCCACATGAAGTAAGCCCCACCAATCAAGGAGGCAACAAGGCCCGCCGGTATCTCATAGGGGAAAATAATCTGGCGCCCTACCCAGTCCGCCAGCACCATCAGCAGCATGCCGATCAACGCCGCGCCCAACAGATGCTGCCCTGCCCGAGAGAAGCCGACCAGGCGCGCCATATGCGGTGCCAACAAACCAATAAACGACAGTGGCCCAACCACCAGGGTGGCGCAGGCAGTGAGTAGCGCCACCAGCAACAGCAGCGCCAGGCGGGCACGGTTAAGCGTTACTCCCAGCGCTTTGGCCGTTGCTGGGCCTAATGGCAAGATATCCAACCAGCGGGTAAAGGGCAGCGTGACCAGCGCCAGTGCCGCGGCAATCCCCCCGACCACCACCGCATGGGTGATATCCACGTAGTAGGTAGAGCCCGCCAGCCAGGCGATCACCTGCTGGCCACGCGGATCGCCCCCCGCCAGCATCACGCTGCGTACCGCATCGAACAGGGCACTGACGGCCACCCCAGTGAGCAGCAAACGCTCGGAGAGATAACCGCTCTTGCGGTTGATGCCCACGAGCACCAGCAACGTGGCGAAAGCCCCCAGTGTGCCGACCCCCATCAGCATCATGTTGGTGGGCGTGGGTAACAGAAAAATCCCCAGAATCAGCGCGATGGCACAACCACCGCTGATACCCAGCACTTCCGGGCTGGCCATGGGGTTGGCGGAAAGGCGCTGGAGTATCGTCCCGGCAATGGCCAGCATCAACCCGCTGGCAGCGGCCGCCATCACCCGCGGCAAGCGCCACTGCATCACGTTCCAGCTCTCTGGCGAGAGCAGGTACCAGCCATCGACCCCCTGGCCTAAGAGCAGCCCCAGCAGCGTGGCCGCCAAGAGTGCGAAGATCAATCCGGTGACCAAGCGTGACGGCGCAGCATGGCGGCGGGCAACGACACTCGCCCCTCTGGGCGGCTGATCGCCCTGAAGTTTCAGACGTGGAATCAGCCACATCAGTAGCGGCGCCCCCAAGGCACCGGTAATCGCCCCGGTAGGAATGAAGGCAGCCACCATGCCTCCGAACTGCTGCAGCAGCAGATCCGTGGTCGCCAGCAGCACGCCCCCCAGCAGCGTCGACCACAACACCCGCGCCCCCAATCGGCGCGCCCCGGCCATGCGCACGATATTGGGCGCCGCCAGGCCAATGAAACCAATGATGCCCACCACGCTGACGATACTGCCGGTAATGAATACCGCCAATCCCATCCCCGCAAAGCGTAGATAGGCAAGCGACACCCCCAGGCTCTTGGCGCTGGCATCGTCCAGCTCCAGCACTGCTAGCGGGCGCAGCAAGAACCAGGCAGCAATGCAGCTAATCGCCAACCGAGGCCAGAGCACGGCCACGCCGTCCCAGCCATTTTGCGCCAGCGACCCCGCCCCCCAGATCAGCAGCCCCGACAGCGCCTCGTGGTTGAACAACAGCAACGCTGTCGAGAGCGCGCCCAGGTACAAATTGACGACCAGGCCCGCCAACACCACCACGATAGGCGCCAAACCGCGTCGCCAGGAGAGCAGAAAAACCAGCCCCACGGCCAGCGCGCCGCCCAGCAGAGCCACCCATTCGCGCCCCACCACTAATAAGCCAGGAGCCATTAACGTGGCGGTCATCAACGCCAAATTAGCACCCGACGCCACGCCCAACGTTGTCGGCGACGCCAGAGGGTTGCGCAGCACCTGCTGCATGAGCACGCCTGCCAACCCCAAACCGGCCCCGGCAAGCAGCGCAATCGATAAACGCGGCCACCAGGCGTAGTGCAGCAGCAGCTCATCGACGGTGTCGAACGAGGGGGCTACCAACGCTTTCCAGCCCAGCGCGATTCCCCCCTGACTCTCCAGGCCTACCCAAAACAGCGCCATCATGGGCAGGCTAAGCAATAGGCAGGCCTTGGCAGGTGACACTCCGCCCAGGCGCCCCGCGGTACTTAACATGGCGAGGCCTCTTTGGCGGGACTCATGCCGCTCGCAACACTGGTCGTGATAGCCAACACCCTCATGGTCTTACCCTTACCTGCATGAAAACGCGTGGACGAAAATTGCTGCATAGATCATTAACAGCGACTCTAAATGATAATAATTAGCACTACAATTGACCGTTCATACACAGGAGACCTTCCGATGGCGGCTAAACCAAATTACCGGCTTTTTGATATCACCCTCGCCCGGCGCACCCAGGTCTGTGCTTCGTTAGTCCGATTCACCTTTACCGGCCCAGAAGTTGGCCGCATGGCAACCTACGCTCCTGACCAACGCGTCAAACTGTTTTTCCCCACGGGGAACGGCAGTCTCGACCCACTGTTCGAGATCGCCAGGCTGGAAGAGCACGACTGGTACGGCGCTTATCGCGCGCTGCCAGATGCCCAACGGCCCGCTGCACGCACCTACACCATCCGTGCCCTGCGACCAGAACAAGCTGAAGTGGATGTTGAGTTCGTGCTGCATGGCGACAACGGCCCTGCCTCACGCTGGGCCATGCATGCCCAGCCCGGCGACCGGCTTGCCATGACCGCCCCCGACGCCAATGCAGAAGGCCCAAAGCAGGGCTACGAATGGAAGCCGCCTCAAGGCGTACGCCGTATTTTGATCATTGCCGACGAAACCGCTCTCCCCGCTGCCGCCGGTATTCTGGAAACCCTCGATGGCCTGCCGCTCAAACCCAAGGTCGAAGCGCTGCTCGAAGTACCCCGCAGTGACGACGTTCAGCCGCTGCCTCAGGCCGCCAAGCTGCGCTGGCTGCCCCGCGACACTGAACACGGCTGCCAACACGGTGAACTACTGATGAGAGCGCTGCGCGATATCGATTTGCATAAGGAAATTCAAGCGCTGGGCGGCACTGGCATGCCCGGCGTTACCAACGACGAATACGACGATGAGGACGGTCCTCTCTGGGAACCCGCCACACTGGACGATAGCGCGCCCTTCTACGCCTGGATCGCTGCTGAAACCAAAGTCGCCATGCGGCTACGCCGCTATCTGGTGAACGAACTCGGGCTACCCAAACAGTATGTCACCAGCATGGGCTACTGGAGGCAGGGAAAGGCCAATGGTTAAAGGAATGGCTCACAACGAAGCACTGAATAACGGCGGCACGAGCGCGCCAGATCGAACACCCATTGGCTGGCGAGACAGCCCCAGCCGCTATGGGAGGGTCAGCCGTACACTTCACTGGCTGACCGCTGTGCTCGTCACGCTGCAATTTACCGTGCTGCTGGCCTGGCGGGGAACAGGCGAAAACGCTATCACGCTGTTGTTGGCGAGCATCGGGCCGCACGGCTCATTAGGCTTTATGCTACTGATCGTGACGCTGATTCGTCTTGGTTGGGCGTGGGTCAACCGTAAGCAGCGCCCTCCGCAGCCGCTCGGATGGAGTGGCCGCATAGCGCGTCTGGTACATATCACCTTTTATGCGCTCCTGCTGTGGCTACCTGCTTTCGCCATGTTGCGCCAATACGGCCGTGGCGGGGCGCTGCGTTTTTATGGCATGGAGCTACTGCCTTCCGCCGAGCGCAACATTTCCTGGATGATTGCCCCTGCCGACCTTCTGCATGGTCCGCTTTCATGGCTATTATGCGGACTCGTCGTCGGCCATATCGCGATGGCACTGATCCACCGCTACTGGCTGAAAGACAACGTATTGGCGCGAATGGTGGAGGCAAGAGACCGGTAGCAGCTGTGTCCACGCGTTCCATGTTGGCAACCATGTACAGATCATGTGTACGAAGTGCATGGGCGTGATCGTAAAATCTTTTCACCCTCCCTATTAAAATGAGAACCATTAGCACTAGAATGGCACCTTCCGGTCTATTCATCGTCAGGAGTCATTCATGTTCGAGGTCAAAGGCGCCACCTTTGAAATCAATGGTAAGCGCATTCTTGCTCCCATTGAGCACACCTTTCATGAGGGCAAGGTATACGGTCTGATAGGCCACAACGGTTCGGGCAAGTCGACACTGATCAAACTGATGGCGCAGCAGCAGCCCATCACCGAAGGCGATATTTACTTCGACCAGCGCCCCTTGAGCGCCTGGGGTAGCCGCGAATTTGCACGCCAGGTGGCCTACCTGCCGCAGCATTTGCCCAGCGCGGAAAACCTCACAGGCCGTGAGCTGGTGGCCTTTGGCCGCTACCCGTGGCACGGGCTGCTGGGGCGTCACAACCAGCAGGACAAGGAAGCCATCGAGCGTGCCATTGCCCTGACGCATACGGAAGCCTTTGCCGACCGCCTGGTAGACACGCTCTCCGGCGGCGAGCGCCAGCGCGTATGGCTCGCCATGCTGATTGCCCAAGGCAGCCGCTTTTTATTGCTGGACGAGCCACTGGCCGCCCTGGACATTGCCCACCAGGTGGAAGTGCTGGCACTGGTGCGCCAGCTGTGCGACGAGCTGAACCTGGGCGTTATCATCGTGCTCCATGATATCAACATGGCCTCGCGTTACTGCGATGACCTCATGGCGCTGCACAGCGGGCGCCTGCTGGCCCATGGCGCCCCCGAAGCACTGATGCAAAATGCCACTCTGGAAGCTATTTACGGGCTCCCCATGCAGGTGATGCCCCACCCCAATGGGGAGCACCGGATTGCCGTCGCCCAGTAGGGGCGGCCAGGCCAGTCAGCCACATTGAGTGCTGGCAAGTCCGCCGTACATTGAGGGAAGATAGGCTGGTTACCTTACCCCCAATAGAGCGGCCATGGTGGACTACAAATCTCTTCAAGCACTGGCAGCGGTCATGGAAGGCGGCGGGTTCGAGCGCGCAGGCGATCTTCTCGGCCTGTCCCAATCTGCCGTGTCACAACGCATAAAAGCGTTGGAAACCCGCCTGGGTCAACCGGTACTGATACGCCACCCTGAGCTGGCTCCTACCCCCGCAGGTCAGCGCCTGCTGACCCACTATCAGCAGGTACGGCTGCTCGAACGCGACCTCCGACAAACCCTCCCGACACTGGATCAACAAGCCTCCCGATTGAGAATCGCCGTCAATGCCGATAGCGTCGGTACCTGGTGGGCCGATGCCGTCGCTCCCATCTGCCTTGCCGAAGGTATACTGCTGGATCTGGTGATCGAAGATCAGGAAATCGGCTTGAAACGCCTGAAGGATGGCGATGTGGCGGCCTGCCTGTGTTCAACGCCCACGCCCATGGCAGGTGCGCGCTGCATCAAGGTCGGCGAGATGGTGTACCTACCGCTGGCCTCCCCAGGCTATATGGCACGTTTCTTCCCGGATGGCCCAACGGCCACGGCCTTTCAACACGCACCGGCCATCGTGTTTGGCCCACACGACCAGCTGCAGCATCGCTTTCTGGCGCAGTGTGGCTACCATGGGCATTTTCCGTACCATTTGTGCCCTTCTTCCGAAGGTTTCGTGCGGCTGGCCACGGCAGGCATGGGGTATGGCATGGTGCCCCAATTACAGGCCGCTGCTCAGCTGAACAGTGGGCAACTGGTGAGTATTGCACCAGACAGTTCGCTCTCGGTACCGCTTTACTGGCACTTCTGGCGGCACAGTGGCGACCTGCTGCATCGACTAACCGAAAGACTGAACCATTTCACGCTTTAGCACCAATCTGGCTTTACCTTCATGCCTGCAGCTTCAAAGCTGGCTACACTCACGTGTGTATCGTTGGATGATCAAACGTAGCCAACGGGGCAAAGCACTGGTCGCGACGTGACTAATTTGCTACTACTGTCATCGACACACCCAGTGACAACGTATAGCGCTCGCCCGGGCCAAGGGAACCCTACAGAGGCCTGTCGAGAAGAAAAATCAAAAAAGCGATGCTTATGGGTCCTCTCTGTTGGGTAAAGCGCCTGCTGGCCGTCCTGCTGCTGTGCCTCCTGAGCACAAGCTCGTGGGCGGTCACGGCACCGGCACTGTCTGTTTCACCGGACCAGCCGTTTTACTCGCTCAATAGCAACACTCGCTACTGGCACACACCGGAGTCGTTGACGCTGCGCGAGCTGCTGGCACTTGACCCGGCCTTCACGCCGGTATCGCAAACGTCTGACCTGCATTTTGGCTATACCGCCGAAGAGACCTGGCTAACCACTCGCCTACATAACGCCTCACCGCATCCGGTCCAATGGCTACTCAAATTCGAGTATCCGTTCATCGACAGGATTACGCTCTATACGCTGCGCGACCAGTTCAGCGAAGTACAGCTTGGGGGCAGCACTCTGCCCGTGGATGAGCGTGCCCTGGCCCATCGGCAGATCGTCTTTCCCATCCAGCTGGAAGGAGGAGAAAGCGTCACGCTGTACCTGCAAGCCAATACCTCCGGCAGCAAGTTCTTGAGCTACAGCCTGATGACCCCTGATGCGTTCCATGCGCAGAACGATCGTTACAACTTCTGGCTGGCCACCTACTTTGGCATGCTGCTCGCCTTGGGGCTTTACAACTTTTTGCTGTTCTTTGGCCTGAAGGAACGGGTCTTTTTACACTACGCCCTGTTTGCATTCGGCTTCACGCTGGCCATTCTGACCTTCAACGGCCTTGGCACACTGATGTTCTGGAGTTTTCTGGCCGAACAGACACCGCGACTGGTGGCCATTGGTTTTACCTTCGCGTCCGCCATGGCGACCCTGTTCGCCCAGAGCTTCTTGAACACGGCGCACTATACCCCTCGATGGCATCGCGTCATTTCACTGTTTCGGGTCTACTGCTGGTTGGCCTTGGCAGCGTCACTGGTGTTACCCATCCCACTGGCTTTGGTATTGACTGATGTCACGGGCCTGAGCGCCTCGCTGTTGCTATTGGTATGCGGGCTGTACGGCAGTTGGCGGCGTGTGCCCAGTGCCCGTCTCTTCGTGTTGGCGTGGAGCATTTTTCTGCTGGGTGCGGCGGTGTTTGCACTACGCAACATGGGCGTTCTGCCCGCCAACTTCATTACTTTGCACGGCATTCAAATCGGCTCGGCACTGGAAATGCTGCTGCTATCGTTTGCCCTGGCCGCCCGCTTCAACAAGCTCAAACGCCAGAAGGAGCAGGCACAGGCCGATACGGTGGCCATGCTCAAAAAGCAGGAGGCCATCCTGGAAGCCAAAGTAGCCTTACGCACTCAGGCGCTGGAACAGCTTGCCAACCATGACATGCTGACGGGCCTATTGAACCGCAACGGACTGACACGCTGCGCAGCGGCTGCCTTTAATCAGAGCTATCGCACCCACGAGCCAGTGGCACTGATCATGTGCGATCTCGACCGGTTCAAGCCCATCAATGACCAGTACGGCCACGATGCCGGGGATTTCGTGCTGCAACAGGTGGCCAAGCGGCTCGCCCATGCAGCGCGACTGGGCGACCACTGCGCTCGGTTCGGGGGCGATGAGTTCATCGTCCTGCTGAAAAGTGTCCAGCAACCGGACATCCTGGACAGCGTATGCCAACGCATCGAGCACTCCATCCGCTCCCCCATCAAACTGCCTTGTGGGGTCAGCGTCTGCGTCGGCATCAGCCTTGGCGTTAGCGGGCTGCATTGCTATCAGCGCAGCGACGAACAGGGCCACGACGCGCTGCTGGAGCGCATGATTCACGAGGCCGACCAGCATATTGCCAAGGCACGCACTGACGCTGCCGCTTATCGCTACTCTGCCAGAGGTTAGCCACGCTCAGGCAAACATCAATAACCCCGCGCATACCGCCGCCCCACCGGCGAAGGGTAAAAAACGGCTGTGACGATCTTCCGGCAGCTCCTCTTTCAGCACATTCAACACCAGCCCCCCCGCCACGAAGGCGTACAGCAGGCTGATCAGGGCATCCGTGAGCTGAATGGCATGGCCAATCAGCCAACCCGCGAACACCGCCGCCGCCAATACCCACCGGCCCTTCATCAGGTAGCGCTGACGATGGTGCTGAACCAGCCCGTGGTCGTTGACCAGAAAGTGAAACCCCATGGCCAGGAAGAAGAACAGGGCTTCCGGCAGCTGGTTGTCGCGGTACACCAGCAGATAACCGATCAACAGGTTATAGAGCGCAAAGGAGCCAATATGGATCCAGAACACGCCCCGCAGCTTGCCCAGCGATACCCGTTTCTGAGGCATGTCTCGATGGGAGTAGACCTTGGCCAACTGTTCCAGCCCATAGAACACGCCCAGCCCCACCAGGGCCGTCAGGTAGGCATTGTGCTCGAGAATGAACAGCGGCCCATGCTCGGTGATGGTGTCGTGAGCGTCACTCAAGGCGGGAAAGATATGGATAAAGACATAGCCTACCGACACACCGCCCGCAAACGAGAGCCAGGCGCTGCGCGGCAGGGCATTGAGCCGCTGCAGCTTGCCAGCGTATAGATGGATGGCCGCCAATCCCAGGGCGAAAGCAAGCTGCTGGGCCATGGTGATCACACTCCTTGTGACGCGGTGAGAACTCGTTTAGTCGAATAGACTCATGCGCTTCATCACGTTGTCGCGCTTGATACGCCAGTGGAACAGCGCCCCGGCTACGTGCAGCGTAATCAGCACTACCAGCGCCCAGCCCACCCGCTCGTGCCACATGAACAGCGTTTGCGAGAGCGCTTCGTGGCGCCCCAGAAGGCCCGGCAAGTGCCAGTGGAAAAACTCCACAGGAAAGCCGCCCGTGGCCGTGGCAGCCCAGCCCAGCAGCGGCATGACGACCAGCGCCGCATACAGCAGATGATGTACGCTGGTACTCACTAAACGCTCGAAAGTCGTCAGCGGCGGGTCATGGTCGGGCACGACGAATGCCAGTCGCGTTACGATACGCAGTGTCATCAGCAGCAGGACGGCCACGCCTAGCGTCTTGTGGCTGGTATACAGCAGGTTGGTCAGCGTATTGCCCAGTAGGCCCAGCGTTCGCTCGTAGCCCAGAAAGCCCAGCGTCAGCCCGGTGGCCAGTCCCAGCAGAACGGCCCCCGCCACCAGCCAATGCAGCACACGGTGGGGGTAGATATAGTGATCAAGCTCGTGCATTCATGACTCCCTGCCCCGTCTCATCGTTATCATCAGCCTGCCACCTTCGCGGCACGACGTTAAATTACTATAGTCATGGAATAGCGTACTGCATGAAATAGCCTACCGCCTGTTTCTCACGTCAAATCAACCCTCACTGGGCACGGCCAGCTGTTCTCGAATCAGCTCTGCCAACCGCCGGGCAGGCTCGGTGGGCCGGTGCGGCGCTCGGTGCAGCGCCAGTTCGATCATCGGCAAGGCGGGCAGCCCGCTGCTTTCATCCAGCGGGCGCAGCGAGGGCGTCAGCATGCTGCGGGTGACCACCACCACGGCAAGCCCGGCGGTGACGATGGGCGCCAGCCCGGCCATGGACTGGCTGGTATACGCCACACGCCAGTGGCGCCCTGCGGCCTGAAGCGCCTGTTCCGCCACCTCCCTGAACACATCGGCCCCCGGGGTATAAAGTGCCAAAGGTACCGGGTCGCTGAGCAGCGGTTGTTGATTCACCCCCACGGCCCATACCAGCGGCTCTCGGCGAATGACTTCCCCACCCGGCGAATGGCGCTGGCGCGTCACCAGCGCCAAGTCCAGCTCCGCCGTTTTCACCTGCTCCACCAGGTGGGCGCTGGTACCACACTGCACGGTCAGCCCCACGGCGGGATAGAGCTGGTGGAAATAGGCGAATACCGACGGCAGCAACGACGCATAATCCTCGGGAATCCCCAGCGTCAAATCGCCCGTCACCTGACGGGCCTGCATGTCGCTCCACGCCTCGTCATTGACGGTCAACAAGTGCCGTGCATGGGCCAGCAGACGCTCTCCTTCCGCCGTAAAGCGCAGCCGCCGCCCATCACGCTCATGCAGGCGCATCTCCAGCTGGGCCTCAAGACGCTGCAACTGCATGCTGACCGTCGACTGAGTGTAGGCGAGCCGCGTCGCCGCCGCGGTGACGCTTCCGGTGTCGGCAATGGCCACCAGCGTTCGCAGTAGCGTCAGGTCAAATGTGGGCGCACGCATACATCACCATCCTTGATGAAAACCATCACAAAAGATCGTTATCTTGATGAATGAGCCATGAGTATGCTGCGCACAAGAGGTCAATTTCAAGGTTCAAGGAGACGCGTGATGCAGCCCCTTCACTCCCCGGTCGTGGTTTCCCCCAAATACAGTGTTGCCGCCGCGCTGGTGGCCGTCGCGCTATGGAGCATCGCCCCGTTACTGGCGGAACTAGCGCGCACGGTCGCTCCGCTGCAGCTCACCGCTCTGACCCTGCTGGCAGGTGCGCTAGCCACCCTGCCCTTGAGCCGTAAGGTGCCGCTGAGCCACTGCCCGCGGCGCTGGCAGGCCGGTATCTGGCTGGGCGTTCCACTGCTGATCGTCGGGGCGGTAAGTAGTTACTTCATCGGCATGCGTTGGGCACCAGCGGCAGAAGCCGCCTTGATTACCTATACCTGGCCGGTGCTGTTCGTCCTGTTGAGCCAGTGGTACCGCACGGGCCGCTTGACGTTGGCCAGCGTATCGGGAGCGCTGATCGCCTTCATGGGGGCCGCGCTACTGCTGGTGCCACAAGCACTGGGTAGCGGTGTTGGCGGGGCCGCATCGGGCTACGCCCTGGCCCTACTGGCTGCCTGCTGCTGGGCACTCTACTCCTGGACAGGCCAGGCAGCGCCGGTCTCGCTGACGCCGCTACTGCCCCGCCTGTTGTTGATTGCCTGCGCCATGACCTTCGCCGCCAGCATGCTGCTGGAAGGCAGCACGGCGCTGCCCCAGCAAGAAGCGCTGCTTGCGGGTATTGCCCTGGGCCTCGGGCCTTACGGCATCGCCATGGTGGCCTGGGATAGAGCGCTGCGCTTCGGCCATGCCAGCCTGGTGGGCAGCCTGGCCTATGGGGTACCCATTCTGGCGGCCCTGTTACTGGTCATGGCTGGCGTCAGCGTGTTGGACTGGCGGCTGCCCAGCGCCGCCCTACTGGTGGTGGTCGGCTGTTTGAAAGCAGGCCGCTAGTAGCCCTTACTCTGCACCGATAAAACGCGGCTTGGCCACGCCGTCGAGGGCTTCAACGGGGATCGTCAAGGTGGGCTGACCTACGGCGTAAGGTGCGATGTCGTATACGTTGTACTTTACCTCCCATGCCTCCTCCAGCGGGGCAATGTTGCGACTGGGGGATAGCGGCCAGTTCGCCAGGAACTGTTCATCCTGCCCCATCTCGCTTGCCCAGCGCTGGTGAGCCTCGGTCAGCAACCTATCGAAGGCTGCCTCCTGCCCATCCAGCAGCATATCCTCGGCTTCGACCACTGCTCGGCGGCGCTCATCGATCACCATGAACGCCGTCATGGGCAATCCATGGGCTTGCCCGGCATGGTAGACATAGCTGTTCAGCTCCAACACCAGCAGGTCGTCGTGATGGGCATGAACCGTGGCTTCGAGCATGGCCTCACTGGTCATTTCCGGGGGCGTCAAGCGGTTGCCCTCTTCGGCCAGTTCGAAAAAGTGCTGGGCATACGCCTCCCAGGATGCAGCAGGCTCGGCCTGTTCTTCGGTAATCCCCATGCCCAGCGTCAGCAGACGCTCCTGCAACTGCTGCGTCAGTGCTTCATCCTGGGGGAACTCCAGTGCTGAAATACGCACCGTCGAGCAGCGCTCTCCCTCACAGCCGGGCGCCAAGAACTGCTGCTCTACGGCCAGCGTGGCCAGGGCCAGCGGCTCCTCCTGTTCATGGGAGGGCGATGAGGTGTGGCAGCCACTTAGCCAGACACTGCCCGCGATCACCGCGCCCGCGCTCATTACCGTTGTCAGACGTACCATATCAACCTCCTTGTGAATGCGATGCTGTTCATGTCAGCACAAAAATGCCCCTGCACAGAGCAGAGGCATAATCATTGCGTTACCTACTGGCCCACTTATGTATCAGGCTGCATTTCCGTAGGCTCTGCGCTTACCTCCAGCTCGAACATGCCGCTGCCACTGGCGCTGAAACCACGCGCGCTCACGGTGTAAGTCCCCGGTAGCAGTGCCTGCTCCAGCAGGGCGTTGGTTCCCTGACCGCCGTCGTCGTCACTGTAGGAGACGCCTTCGCCATACAGTTCGAGATAGGTATCGAAGTCAGTGGAGTTCATTGCCAGCGTAACCCGCGAACTCTCCGTCAAGGTTAGCTGATAGGTCAACGGTTCGCCGCTGTACCAACCATTGATGGTTTCATCGGGAGTCAATTCGCCTTCGTTGCGCAGCTCTACGTCTTCAGGCAGCTCACGTGACGCCACGGAGAGGGTGAACAGGCCGCTGTCGGTACCGTACGCCGTGCGGGCCGTGATCTGGTAGTTGCCGGGCGCAAGGAAATCGGCAATACGGGCGTCCAGATTACCGGCACTGTCGTCATCTTCGCGGTAATAGCCGCTGTCGCCTTCCAGCACCAGGTACGCATCCACATCGCTGGAATTCATCTCGATCTGGTACATGCCCGCTTCTTCGATCTCCAGCTCGTAGCTCAAGGGCTGCCCGCTGAACCAGCCATTCAACGACTCACCTGGCTGAATGGCACCGTCATTGCGCAGCTCGCCCTCGCCTGGCAGCTCACGCGGTTCTGCGACCAGCGTGAACAGGCCACTGCCATTACCAAAGGCGCTTCTTGCGGTCACGGTGTAATCACCCGGCTCCAGAAAATCGGCAATACGGGCATTCAGGTTACCGGCGCTGTCATCGTCTTCCCGGTAATAGCCGTTGGGGCCACGTAGCTCCAGGTAAGCATCGAACTCATCGGCACGCATCTCGATCTGGTACATGCCTGCTTCTTCGATGGTCAAGGTTACTTCGCGGGGGGTGCTTTCCAGCCAGCTATCCATGGGCGTACCCACGGCCAGCGTGTCAGAATCGCTCAGCTCGATGGTGCGGGCCTCGACGCTGTAAGGGCCATAGCTCTGGGCATCGGCACCGCTAACCACCACCATGTAGTCGCCGCTCTCTTTCACCCGATAGCGTACGGTATCGGCACTGGACAGCAGCTCCAACTGATCATCGTACAGCGCCACGATGCCCTGCAAAGCGCCGCGCAGCGACACTTCCACTAGGGTATCTTCATCCAGTTGGATGACGTAGCGGGCAAAGCGGCTACCGTCATTGCCATTCAGCTCATTGGCGGAGGTAATTTCGCCTCGGCCACGCTCGCCAAGCGTCAGGATCTCCAGCCCGTCGAAGACGCTGCCTGAATCACTGGCCGCCTCATCCGACACTTCCACTGTGTCCGGCGTGGCGGGCGCTTGAGAAAAAGATTGTGCTGCGAAGTACCCCACGGCAACGCCGCCGACAGCAACCAGCAGCAGGGTAAGAGAAGAGGACTTGGCCATAGGTGCATCCTTGATCGTAGGCAAAAACGCCGATATAGCGAAACCAGATTATAAGGCGGTTCATCGATATAAAGGGAACTTTTCCACAAAAATAACGCGCTTTCCCGGGCGGTGCTCCATGGCACACCACCCCGGTTAACTTACTGAAACACAAAGGCATAATGATTCGTTACAAAAAGCGCAATTATGGAGCTATCTGCGTCGATCTTCTTAAAGCTTGCCGACGCTCCATGCGCGGGCTACTATCAGCAGGCCAATTTGGCGCCTCATCGATAAAAGCGGAGTCCGCGACACGAACCTCTGAGGTACTCCAATGGGAGCCCTAAAACACCTGGTACGAACGACTTGCCTGGCCACACTGCTGGTATTTTCTACCGCTCACCAAGCAGTTGCCAGTCAATCAGCAGTAAACCCGAAGCTCGAAGAAGGCGTTGCCTCTTTCTATAGTGATCGCTTTCAGGGTGCCATCACCGCTAGCGGTGAAACCTTTGATCAGCAAGCTCTCACGGCGGCTCACCCAAGCCTCCCGTTTGGCACCAAAGTGCTGGTCACTCGCCCCGACACAGGGCAGGAAGTAGAAGTGATGATCAATGATCGTGGTCCCTTCGTTCAAGGGCGTGTCATCGATCTTTCAAAGCGAGCGGCGCGCGCACTAGGCATGGTACGCCGAGGCACCGCCCCAGTGATGATCACTCTGGTAGATTAACGGATAACACACCCGCGAGCGTGTGCTACCCCTTAAGCGATCCTGCTAACTAAAAGCGGCCCTCTCGGGGGCCGCTTTTTTATAGCGTAATGAACCTGAAAGCAGGCTAATGGTCTTTATGAGGCAAGGATTACCGCGTTCCCTGACAGCAGGAGGCTATGATGATTTCTCGTTTCTATACGCTCACGACCTACCCCGAAGGTTTACCCGACCTCTCTACGTTCGCGCTGGAAAGTGCCGAGCTGCCGGAACTGGAAGAGGGCGAGGTTCGCATCCAGAATCGCTGGCTCTCGGTAGACCCTTACATGCGCGGCAGAATGACGGGCATGCGCACTTACATTGCCCCTTTCGAGCTGGGCAAGCCCATGGAAGGCGGCGCCATTGGTGACGTCATCGCGTCAAGGCATCCCGATATCAAGGAAGGCCAGCGCGTCAGCCACATGGGCGGCTGGCGAGACATTGCCCAACTGCCGGGCGAAAGCGTCACCCCGCTGCCGGAAGGCGACGCCCCCGAGCAGGCTTACCTCGGCGTGCTGGGCATGCCGGGCATGACCGCCTGGACAGGCCTGAACCTGATTGCCGAATGCAAACCCAGCGATAACGTGCTGGTCAGTGCCGCCAGCGGTGCCGTGGGGTCACTGGCGGTACAGCTGGCCAAGGCCAAAGGCTGCCATGTGGTGGGCATTGCCGGGGCAGCCCATAAGCTGGCCTGGCTGGAGTCCATCGGCGTCGAGCCAGTCACCTACCAGGACCGCACTGCGCAGGAGCTCAGCGACGCCATCAAGCTTGCCAGCCCGAACGGCATCGACGTCTATTTCGAAAACGTGGGGGGCATCTGCCTGGAAGCCGCGTTGGCTCAGCTCAACGAAGGGGCGCGTATCGCCGTTTGCGGCATGATCGAAGGCTACAATGCCGAGACACCTGCGCCAGGCCCCCGCAACCTGTCACAACTGGTGGTCCGCAAGGCCAGGATGCAAGGTTTCATCGTGGCAGATCACTGGGCCAGCTATCGCTACTTCCTGAATGA
Source organism: Halomonas sp. BC2 (assembly GCF_002078115.1). NCBI lineage: Bacteria > Pseudomonadati > Pseudomonadota > Gammaproteobacteria > Oceanospirillales > Halomonadaceae > Halomonas > Halomonas sp. BC2. The sequence goes on from NZ_LFGT01000013.1 coordinate 141,387, forward strand.
AGTGACGCCCCAGGTGGCCGATGGTCGCATCGTCTATCAGGAGACCATCAAGGAAGGCCTGGAAAGTACCCCGGAGGCGTTTCTGGCGCTCTTCTCAGGCGCCAATACGGGCAAGATGCTGGTGAAGCTGTAACTCACCAGGCATTCTCTACCACCCCCTCTTATGCTCAAGGGGCAGCCCAGGCTGCCCTTTGCCGTTTCCAAGGCTTTAAAAGCTCAGCTCGACGCCCCCATAAACACTGCGCCCGGGCGCAGGCTCGTAAAAGCGTCCAAAGGTGCCGTTGATGCGCACGTTGTCGTTGTACTCCTCGTCGAACAGGTTACGCAGCCCCAGATAAGCGCTCAGCCGCGTATCACCACTGAGCTGCCACTCATCGCCTACACGCAGGTTGACCAGCCAATAGCTGTCGACCTGCGTGGCGTTGGCGTTGTCGGCCATCAGGCTGCCGATATATTCAGTTTCCAGCGTGGCAAAACGCGCCTGCTGCTGCCAGGTCAACTGGTTGATCCAGGTCTGCTCGGGCAAGCCGGGGAGCCGATTGCCATCAAGGTTCGCCCCTGAGTCGTCAAAGTTATCGAACTCGTAGCGCGCCAGCGTTAAGGCACTGTTCACCCGCCATGCATCGGCCAGCTGCCAGCCCAGCGCCAACTCTATTCCGTCACGCCGGGTATCACTGGCGTTCTCGTAGAAGGTGCGCCCTCCTTCATCGAAAGGCACCAGCTCATCGCGCACCCGCACGGAAAACAGCGCCAGATCATAATCCATAGCCAGCGGCTCGACATACCCGCGCAGCCCGACTTCCCGATTCCAGGCTTTTTGCGGTTCGATGGCTGGGTTGAAGCCCCCGCCCACGGGGTTGGCGAATTCGGCAAAGGTCGGGGTCTCGAACGCGGTGCCGGTATTCAAATAGAGTTGATGCTGAGGCAGGTAACGATAGCTCAACCCCGCCGAGCCGCTCCATTCGCTGAAAGAGCGACGGCCACTCTGGTCGCCATCTGCCAGAAAGTCATCGTCTACCCTGAGCGCCACGTGGTCGAAGCGCGCGCCCAGCGAAAACGTCACCTGCTCGGAAAGCGCCAGGTCCCCCTGAGCAAAGACGCCGCTGGAGGTGGCGCGCTGGGTTTCGTCAGCCGAGGTCTCCCCCACCGCGCCCAGGGCATTGACCCGATTGCGATAGCGGTCATCCTGCTGGCGTGCAAGGTCGACGCCGACCACGTAATCGAGGGGCAGCTCGCCCAGCATGGCCGCCTGGTGATACTCGGCGCTGGCCCCCATGTAATCACGGCGATAGCCCAAACGGCTGTCACCGACAAACGGCAGCTGCTGTTCGAAATCACGACGAGCCACAAAGCCGCGCAGGTACAAGGCGCCGTCCCCCAGCGCCAGGTCTTCGTATTGCAGCCCCAGCACCTGCTGTTCGGCCTGCTGCCGGGCATCCAGCGCCAGGGCGTTGGGCGCAGCCTGATCGCGCCCCTGCGCAACCTCAGTGGCCGTCAGGGCACCCGGGTCTTCCGAGCGCGGGTTATCCAGCACGTTGATAATGGCCGTCAGTGCCCGTTCACTGCCCAACTCACGGCGCAGCTTGGCATTCAGCAGGTACTTTTCCGTGGCGCTCTGTTCGCGATAACCATCCACGTTGAGAGCCGTCAAGCTGACATGATGCGACCAATCCCCCTGCGCGCCACCGTGCTGCAGCGCCACTTTCTGATAGCCATGGCTGCCCGCCCCCAGGCGGATGCGTGTGCCAGGGTTGTCGCGCCCATCGGCCGTGGTCACGTCGATCACGCCCCCGGCAGCATTACCGTAGAGCACCGATGAGGGGCCGCGAATCACCTCGATCCGTTCGGCGCTGTCCAGATCGATGGCATCCAGCTGCGCTTGACCATCCGGCAGGGTATACGGAATGCCATCCACCATCACCGTAATCCCCCGTACGCCAAACGGCGCCCGGGCACCAAAACCACGAATGGCGATACGCTGGCCCTGGGCAAAATTATCGCGGTTCTGCAGCGATACCCCGGGCACCCTGTTCAGCGACTCATCCAGCCGCACCCGCTGCTGCCCCTGCTGGATCTCCTGAGCGTCGAGGGTCGAAACAGCCGCTGGCGTGGCATAGAGTTCACGGGCCAAACGGGGAGCGCTGACCTCCACGGCAGGCAGCACGGTAGTGGCCTCGGGCGCAGTTTGCGCCGCCGCCGGGGTCATCACCACCGACCCCAACAACAGCGCCAGCGGTGTATGTGAAAACGGTAATTGAAAACGATGCATGGATTCCCTTCCCAATGATTGGCGCTCAGCCTAAGCTGAACGATAGTGTAAGTGGTTGGTCTTGTAGGTTAGCTAAAAAAGCAAAGGAGGCTTTATGGCGTTGACAGCGACAGACCCGATCAAGATGATTTTTGCGGTGATCTTCCCCCCTCTTGGGGTGTTTCTCGAAGTCGGGCTAAAAGGACATTTCTGGCTCAATATCCTGCTGACCCTGTTTGGTTTCATACCGGGCATCCTTCATGCGTTCTATGTCATCTTGAAACACTAGGGTCATCTTGAAGCACTAGGGTCATTTTGAAGCACTAGGCCTCTCGTATCCACTCGGTTTAGCAAACGCCGTTTTGCCTCGCGCACAGCGGCGTTTCTCCACCCGCCCTATCCCTGCCGGGCTGTGTATCTATCAGAGTACCCTCATCCTCCTGACATGCGCACTTGCCGGAGCATCAATGAACCGTATCAACCCCAACAAGCTACACCACAGCAAATGGACAGCCGCCACGCCCCGCAACAAGGAAAAACATTTCATCGTGACCCAACTGCTGCGCGACGAGGAAGAGCAGGTGGTCGATGTCGTGCTGGAAGCCGTGCTTTCCCACCGTGAAACCACGCTGCCCTGGTAGGCGCTCAAGGATGACCAGACGTGGAAAATGGGCTGGAAATAGCGCTTCCCATGGCAATACTCAAAAAATAATCACGAAAGGCTTTGACCCGGCAGCGCAAGCATGACACTGTAGCGTCAGTTGGTTAGTAAGCAAGCAGCATGGTTTCAGTTGCGTACGATCTTTTTCGTTAGCCTGAATATTGTATTCCTTGTTTCACCCGCTACTTCATCTGGGTCATACCAGGAATTTTATTAAGGCGCATCAGCGCAAAGGATCTACACAATGGCAACTGGCACAGTTAAATGGTTTAACGACACCAAAGGCTTCGGTTTCATCGCTCCTTCTGACGGTGGCGACGATCTGTTTGCACACTTCTCCGAAATCCAGTCTGACGGCTTCAAAACCCTGCAAGAAGGCGCTAACGTCTCTTTCGACGTTACCCAGGGTAAAAAAGGCCTGCAGGCTTCTAACATCAAGCAAATCTCCTAAGTCTTCGGACTTGAGCATTTGCTGGAACCCACGCCTCGTGTGATGGGTTCCACCAGAAAGGCCCGCTTCGGCGGGCCTTTTTGCGTTTGAGCGTCATCTGCGAACTACACTCGCTCCCAGACGATGAGCCGTGCATCCACGGTCAACGACAGCGCCTCCAGATTCGCCGCTCGCTCGCGGCCTTCGGCACTGGCGCGGTAAAGGTGAGGCGTCATGGCCAGCAAATCGCCAATCGACTCGGCCCCCTTCAAAGTGACCACATAGCGCAGCTCATGCGCTGAATGCGCCACAAAGCCTGCGGGCACCTCGGGGGGCTTGTCACGGGCGGGCTTCAGGGTCGGGTAGATGACCTCGCGCAGCTCTCGCAAATGCTCAGGCCCCGCTTCCACCTGCAGCAGCTGCCCACCCGGCTTGAGTACCCGCGCAAACTCCGCATGCACCGGAAAACCGAACAGGCACAGCACGCTGTCCAGCGTGGCCGACTGTACCGGCAGCTGCGCATTGCTGCCCACCACCCAGCGGCACGTCTCGGCCCCCTGTTTGGCAGCCGCCAGCACCGCCCACTTGGAAATATCCAACCCCATCAGCGCCAGCGACTGTTCGGCTGGCCACCGCCCCGCCAGCTCACGCAGGTAGTACCCCTCGCCACACCCCGCATCCAGGCAGTGATACGCCTCCTGCCCATGCGCATGGCGCTGGAGGATCTCGCTCACCGACTCGGCAATCGGCCGATAATGCCCCGCCGCCAGAAAACGCTGGCGGGCAGCCACCATGGGCTTGCTATCGCCAGGGTCCGTCGAGCGCTTCTGCTGCACCGGCAGCAGGTTCACATACCCCTGTCTGGCCACATCGAAAGCGTGACGAGCGACACATCGCCACGTATTGCCTTCCAGATAGAGCGGTTCGCCATCGAGCGGGCAGGCCAACGCCTGAAAGGGGGTGCTATTCATCAATGGGGATTCTCTTGGCAGCCTTGTCGAGCGTATGCGCAAGCACGCTATACTGCATCACCCTGCAAGACGATCAGTTTCAAAACCGACCACGATACCGGAAAGCCCGCACAACACAATGCGCGCAGGTGTATCAGGCATCCGGCAAACAAGGCGAGACACCATGCAAGCATTGCTGCGCAGCGCGGGCGCCTGGCCCTACCTGATGGCCATTTTCCTCAATGCGTTTGTGGATCTAGGGCACAAGATCATTATCCAGAACACGATTTTCAAAAGCTACGACGGTACGCAACAGGTAGTGCTGACGGCGCTGGTGAATGGCCTGATTCTGCTGCCGTTCATTCTGCTGTTCAGCCCTGCGGGCCATCTTTCCGACCGAATCCCCCGCGTCAGCGTGTTGCGCGTCTCGGCCTGGGCGGCCGTGGCGGTGTCGCTCGGTATCACGGCGGCTTACTACCAGGGCTGGTTCTGGCTGGCGTTTGCCATGACGCTGCTGCTGGCCATTCAGTCGGCCTTCTACTCCCCTGCCAAGTACGGGTTGGTGAAAGGGCTGTTTGGCAAGCCACGTTTGGCCGAGGCCAATGGGCTGGTGCAAGCTGTCACCATCGCCGCGATACTGGCAGGCACCGTGGCCTTTACCGCGCTGTTCGAATACTGGGTGCCTGCGGGCGGCGGCTCCCCTGCCGAACTGCTGCGCCACATTGCCCCGTTGGGTTGGCTGCTGGTCCTCAACAGCGTCCTGCAGGTGGTCGCTCTGTACCGCTTGCCGCTGGACCCACCGCGCCCCGCGCCTACCCCCTTGACCTGGGCGCGCTACCGCAGCGGCACCGCCCTCAGGGAAAACCTGCGACTGATTGCCCAACAGCCCGTACTGCGGTTGTCGATCATCGGCCTGGCCACGTTCTGGTCGGTGGGCCAGGTGCTGCTGGCCGCCTTTCCGTCCTATGCCAAGGATGCGCTTTCCATCGATAACACGCTGGTGCTGCAAGCCATCCTGGCCGCCAGCGGGATCGGGATTGCGCTGGGGTCGCTGCTGGCCAGCTCACTGTCCCGCAACCGCATCGAAACCGGGCTGATTCCGGTGGGAGCCGTTGGGGTCGCCATCGGCCTGTGGTGCCTTCCCCTGTTCACGACGCCCGCCAGCCAGGCGTTGAACTTCGTGTTCATCGGCACCATGGGCGGGCTGTTCATCGTGCCGCTGAACGCACTGATTCAGTTCCATGCGGCCGACCACCAGTTGGGCACCGTGATGGCCGCCAATAACTGGATCCAGAACCTGGCCATGCTGGGCTTTCTGGCGCTTACCGCGCTGTTCGCTCTGGCAGGGGTCGATAGCCACTATCTGCTGCTGTTGATTGCCAGCGTTGCCATGGCGGGCGGCGCTTACACTATCTTGAAGCTGCCGCAGAGCCTGGTGCGCTTCGTATTGGGGTTTCTACTCACCCGCCGCTACCGAGTAGAAGTGCATGGCCTGGAGAACCTGCCTGCCCAGGGGGGCGTGCTGCTGCTGGGCAACCATATCAGTTGGATCGACTGGGCCATGGTGCAGATCGCCAGCCCACGCCCCGTGCGCTTCGTGATGCTGCGCTCCATTTATCAACGCTGGTACCTGCGCTGGTTTTTCAAGGCCCTGGGCTGCATCCCCATCGAACGCGGCGAGCAGGCCGACATTGCGCTGGACAAAGTGGCCAACATGCTCAATGCAGGCGAGGTCGTGTGCCTGTTTCCAGAGGGTGCCATCAGCTATAACGGCCAACTGGGCGAGCTGCGCCGAGGCTACCAGCGCGCCTGCCAGCAGGCCGACCCGAGTGTGTGCATCGTGCCCTTCTATCTGCGCGGGCTGTGGGGCAGTCAGTTCTCCCGCTCCTCCAGCAAGCTGAAGGAGCTGCGCAACGCGCCGCTGCACCGCGCCGTGGTGGTCGCCTTTGGCAAGCCGCTGCCGAAAGACACCTCCGCCGATGTGATCAAGCGGCGCATTTTCGAACAGGCCACCCACTCCTGGCTGCACGCCATGGATACCTTGCCCAGCCTGCCCTGCGCCTGGATCAAAAGCGTCAAACGCCGCCCCAGCGCGCCTGCCGTGGCAGATACGTTGGGTAGCGCATTGAGTGCCGGCCAGGCGCTCACGGGCAGCCTGTTGATCGCCAAGCGTCTGATGCGCCACAGTGCCCAGGAGCCCGTCGTCGGGGTGTTGCTGCCCACCAGCTCGGCGGGGGTATTGGCCAATATGGCGACGCTGTTGGCGGGTAAAACGCTGGTCAACCTGAACTATACGGCCAGCCAGGAAGCCCTGGCCTTTGCACTTCAGCAGGCAGAGGTACGCACGCTGCTCACCTCCCGGCGGTTTGTCACCAGGCTGGAGCAGCGCGGCCTCGACATCACACCGCTGTTGGCCAGCCTTCGCGTTCTTTACCTGGAAGACTGCAGGCCAGCATGACGCGCCGGGAGCGGCTGATGACCTGGCTAGCCGTTCGCTGCCTCCCCGGTTGGCTGCTGCAAACGCTCTTCTGCCGCGCGCAGGATGCCCGCGCCACGGCGGCCATCCTGTTCTCCAGCGGCAGCGAAGGAATGCCCAAGGGCGTCATGCTCAGCCACCGCAACCTGATGGCCAATATCAAGCAAACCTCCAACGTACTGAACACCCAACACGACGATGTGGTGATGGCCTCGCTGCCGACATTTCATGCGTTTGGGTTCACGGTGACTCAGCTGCTGCCACTGGTGGAAGGGCTGCCCCTGGTCTGCCACGCCGACCCGACCGACGTATCCGGGGTTGCCAAGACCGTCAGCCAGCACCAGGCCACCGTCATGTTCAGCACCTCCAGCCTGCTGCGGCTGTTCAACCGTCATCCCAAAGTGCAAGCCGAGCAGTTGCACAGCCTACGCATCGTGGTCGCCGGTGCCGAGAAGCTGGATGAGCGCGTACGAGAAGGCTTCATGGCCAAGTTCGGCAAGCCCATTTATGAAGGTTACGGGGCCACCGAAACCGCTCCGGTGGTCTCGGTCAACTTGCCCGACACGCTGGGCTCCCGTTCGCAGCCGCTGCAAAAGGGGCATCAGCCGGGCACGGTGGGCATGCCGCTGCCGGGCACCAGCGTGAAAGTGGTCGACCCGGAAAGCCTGGATGAACTGCCCACCGGGCAAGCCGGTATGGTGATCGTCAGTGGCCCTCAGGTCATGCAAGGCTACCTTAATGACCCCGAACGCACTGCCTCGGCACTCAAGACACTGGATGGGCAACGGTGGTACATCACGGGCGATAAAGGATACATGGACGAAGACGGCTTCTTGACCCTCATCGACCGCTACACGCGCTTTGCCAAGAAAGCCGACTTCGCGGGCGCCAAGCGGTTGGCAGAGCAGCAGCTCAGGGAGCCTTGATACTCAGTAGCGCGGCCGACAGAGGGCAAACGGCAAGGACTTTCACAGGCACGGACACAGACACAGACACAGGCAAATGCGCCCCTAGTCGGGGGCGCTGTTGCCTCCGGTTTCTGCGCTGCCTTCGCTGCTGGCGTCTCCGCGGTTGTCGCTGCTGCCTTCGCCGGGCCCGCGGGGGTGCGTTCATGGGTTTCCTGGCGGGCGCTCGACGTGGTTCCCGAGCGCTGGCCGTGGCCCTTGGCAACGTCGTGGTGGCTAATGACCATGACCTCGCGGGGCCACCATTCGGGGTGCTCATCGCGGATGTAGGCCATGAGCTGCTCGCGGATGTTCATTTCGGCGGTCCAGCCCGATAGCGGGTCCGAGGTCATCAGGTAGCAGGTGACGGTCTGCGCATGTGCCGTTTGCCCTGTGACGTAGCACAGCAGCTTGTGGTGCTCGACTACGGACTCTTCGGCCTCGGCAAATTCGATAAACTTTTCACGAATTTTGGAGATGTCGGCACTCAAATGCAGCGTCAGTTCCAGAAAGCGATACATCTTGGCACTTTTGACCGACAGGTTCTCGAAGGGCTTCGAGATGGAGTAGGTCACCGGTACGATCAAGCGACGCTCATCCCAGGAGCGCAGGCGGATGAAGGTATAGAAGATACCCTCTACGTAGCACCACTGGCCCTCGAAGATCACCAGGTCACCGATGCGCACCGGCTTGGCCAGCGAAAGCTGAAAAGAGGAGAGAATGTTGCCCAGCACCGCCTGGCCCGCAATGCCCACCAGCACGGCCAGCACGCTGGCCGAGGCCAACAGCGAAAGGCCCAGGGATTCGAACAGCTTGATCTGCCCCAGCACGTACACCGATACCGACACCACCGTGACCAGGATGATGCCGCGCCGCAAGGCGTACAGGCTGGTCAGCAGACGGCGCTTGTCGCGGGGTTTGGTATCGTCGATTTCCCCCACCAGGCGACGCGTCATGCGCAGCATGATGGTATCCACCAGGCGTAGCGCGATGGTGCCCCCGCCCCAGGCCATCACGGCAATCAGCAATACCCGGAAGGTGGTAGTGGCCACGGCGGAAAACGACACCACGTAATCCAGCAGTGCCTGAGTGAACAGCGCCATCACAATCAGCGCAACGGGCACCCCGATCTGGTCAGCGAAGATGGTCGACACGCCGGAGGGCAACAGGCGCGCCACGAGCCTCACGGCATAGTAGGCCACGACGCCCACTCCGCTCACCGTCAGCAGAAACAGCGGAATGGCCAGCCACTCCCAGACCTTCAGCATGCCGAACGAGGTCTTGAACCGCTCGGGGATATACTGCTCGACTACCGAAGGCCCGTACTCTTCGTACAGCTCGGGAATCGCTGACACGCTTTCCGGCATCACCAGCCACACGGGGTCTTCGTCGGGGATGCGGTAACGGCCCAGGCGCACATCGTACGCATCGCCATTGATCTGCAACGAGGCCAGCTCGATATTACGTCGGGGTTGGCCGGTCATCGGGTTCTGGCCGGACGGGTCTTCAATGGCCGCATCCTGGCGCCCGGACAAGTTGGAGGCGTTGAGCCACTCGCCGCGCCGCAATACTTCGGCCAGCTGCTCGGCCAGTTCGGCCCCCCGGCCGGGCTGCTCACCCGAGTCGATATCCGCCAGGTTGAGCAGATGCGCGGCGGCCGCGTAGTCCCCCTCCTCGGTGAGCGTCAGGAAGCTGCGAATCGCCTCCCTGGGCGTTAGCCGCTTGACCTCTTCCGGCGCTTCGCCCAGCCCGGCATTCAGCGTGTCTGCGGTGAACCAGCGCTCATCTTCGCTCTCGTCGCCCTGGCTCTGCGCCAGGCCCATGTGCGAGAAACATAGCGCTACCAGCAGTACTAGCCAGTATCGCCATCCGTGTATTTTCGTCATTCTCGCCTCTATCCGTGCTTATGGTTGGACCAAGTACAGACCACGATAGCCCGTGAGGCAAGTCACGCCCCGGCGGGCGGTCACGGTGCCAACCCTCCCAGGCGCTGCAACGCCTCATCATAAAGCCCCGTCAGCAGTAGCGCCCCTTGGGCATTTACCCGGAACTGACCATAGCGCGCCGCTTCGTAGCGCTCGGCATGTCCCTCCTGAAAGAAGAAGGCGTCGGTGGCAAAGCGCACCTGCCCATGGCGCAGGCGAAACGCCAAGCGGCGCTCGTCACTGGCCAAGGGTGAGCCATCGTCCAGGCGCTGAAAACGAGCGACCTGCGCATCGTCCAGACGCACCACGACCTCGCCATTCAGGGCATCAGGAAGGGCCTGGGAGTGATCTTCGTAAAGCGCCTGCCGCAACCGCTGGGCCAGCGCAAAGTCGAGCGCCATGTAATCGCCCTGCATCAAGGAACGCGGGTCCACCGGTGCCAGCGCCAGGTAGACGATTTCGCCTTCGGCCAGGTGGCGCTCCTTCTGCCAGATGGCAGCATTGACGGTCGCCAGCACCAGCAGCGTGGAGAGCATCAGCGCCCAGCGGAAGCGACTGGCACGAGCACGGCGCTCCAGCGGTCTGGAGTCAGCCTTGAGCGCGCGCCTCGCCAGCAGTCCACGCGCCCCCAACACCGCTATTCCCAGCAATAGCAGCAGCCCGGATTTGGCCAGTAGCGACAGGTCCAGCCAGTAGTAATAGTGCCCCAGTGCCACCAGCCACAGCACCACGCCTGCGCCCAACACCAGCCGCTGGCCCAGGGCGTATCCGAGCAACAGCAGCGCCAGCCCGGCGCTCAGCCCCGGCACGTAGAAGGCCACCCCAGCCGTGACCAACGCGGCGGCATAGGCAAGCCTGCGTGAAGCGGGGGGCACGGCACACGCGTTGAGCGCACGATGTACCACCCACAGCAGGGCGCCCCCTGCCAGCAGGGTCGTGACACCGCGCACCAGCCCTGGCCAACGGGACGCCGTACCCAACAAGCTATCCAGCCCGCTGGGCGCCAGGGCGTATAGCAGGCCTTGCACGACCATCAGCCCCATCAGCAAGCCCAACCCCCAGGCGTGCATCGACTCTTGGTGGCCACGCCCACACGAATACCCATGCCAAACGCTGACCACCGCCAACAGGATCAGGCCGCTGGCGGCAGCTCCCATACCGTGGAGTGCCAGGGCCATATACAGCGCTATGCAGGCCAGCAACGTGGCCACGAAACGGTGCAACGCGCTGGGCATCACCACGGCCAGGCCGACCTGCAGCATCCACAGCAGCCAGACGCTCTTCCAGGTACCGTTCCAGGCACTGTTCCAACCACCCTCCGAGCCAGCTCCCCAACTACTCGCCAGCAATGCCCACGCCACCAGAAACTGCCCTGTGAGGCTGAAGACCAGCGCCAGATGCGTCATCACGTCGTGCGAGCGCATTTTCCGTAGCACGCTAAAGCCAAGCCCAAGGCAGCCAAGCCCCATCATCAGCGTCAGGGGGCCGCTGTCGATGACGGCCACCAGCACCGTTGCCACGAACCCCAACAAACACAGCGCGGCCAGCCACCCGGCCACGGCCTGTAAACCTCTCAGCAGCCATGGCAGCGGGCCTTCTCCCGCCATGCGCTTCAACCAGGCCACGCTCAACATGCCCATCGCGGTGACGGCAATGGCCATCATCAGCAGGCCAATCGCGTAGCCGTCACTCGACAGCCAATAACGTGCCATCAGCCACAGGACCAGCACCATCACCGACAGGCACCCTCCCGCCAGCATGAACAACTCCAGGCGAAGGTAGCGATATACCCCATACAGCAGCGCAAGCCAGGCGCCATAAACGGCTACAGGCAGAAAAGCATGGGTCAACGCGCCCGACAGCCCGTGCATCATCAGCAGGGTCACCGGCACCCCGCTGCCCAACGCCAGCACGCGCAGCGCCCAGCCCGCTGGCCAGCCCCGCCGCT
>NZ_LFGT01000013.1:153260-161518 GCF_002078115.1 Halomonas sp. BC2
GTCTGCTCCGGTTTGATACACCTGCCCGATCAGCGCCAGCAGCACACCCACCACGCACACCGCCATGCATAGCGCCAACTGCCTGCCCCTGGGCCGCCGAGCCTGCCACAGCGCCATGCCCACGGCCAGCAACAGCACGGCTTGCAGCAAGCCCAGCCGCGCCCAGCGTCCCATGCCTGCCCAGTGGTAGGCCACGAAAAACAGCAGCGCACCGGCAAGGGCCAGGCAGCCCAGCCAAGGCAGCAGCCGCATGAACAGCTGGTGCCAGTCCGCGCTCGCTGGGTAGCTCTGGGGGTTCTGCTCATCAACTCTTGAAGGCATACGCATGGAGTCCACAGGGGCCAAGGCCTTGGCCAGTAAGACATGACGCCAGTCAGCGCCAAAGCGATATAAAGGTTATACACTGACAAAGAAGTGGAGAACTTCTCCTCTCCTCCATCGTCAAAGGTGACGCTCTTCCTGCACCTTGGACATGTTCTTCTACGCAGAGGCTCCCCCATGCTGATAAAAATTGCCAAGCCCAGTGATTTGAAAGAATCGGATGTCACCCCGGAATCCATCTATCTGTCGCGCCGACAATTCATGGGCGGCATGGCGGGGCTGGGGGCTGGGCTTGCGCTGTCGGGGCACGCCCGCGCCAATGCAGACTATTCGGATGTGCCAGCAGGCAGCGGCCCAAAGTGGCTGCAGCAAAAGATCGGCGATACCCAGTGGGGATCCGTGACCCCCAGCGACCCCGATACAGACACCCTCACCCCCTTCGACGATGCCAGCGGCTATAACAACTTTTATGAGTTCGGCACCGGAAAAACCGACCCCGCCCGCCGGGCTGGCAGTTTAAAAACCGAGCCCTGGAGCGTGGTGGTCGATGGCGAGGTGAACAACGGCGGCCGCTTTGCGCTGGAAGACCTCGTCAGCCCTACCCGGTTCGAAGAGCGCATCTACCGCTTGCGCTGCGTGGAGGCGTGGTCGATGGTCATTCCCTGGCTGGGCATTCCGCTGGCCGACATCATCACCCGCGCCGAGCCCACCAGCAAAGCCAAGTACGTGCGCTTCGAAACCCTGGTGGATCCAGAGCAGATGCCTGGCCAGCGCTCGTCGTTTTCGCTGATCGACTGGCCTTATGTAGAGGGCCTGCGCATGGATGAAGCCATGCACCCGCTGACCCTGATGGCGCTGGGCATGTATGGCCGCGAGCTGCCCAACCAGAACGGCGCACCGCTGCGCCTGGTGGTGCCCTGGAAGTACGGGTTCAAGAGTATCAAGTCGATCGTGCGCATTTCGCTGGTCGAAGAGCAGCCGATGAACTCCTGGCAGCTGATTGCCCCCAACGAGTACGGCTTCTATGCCAACGTCAACCCGGAAGTGGATCACCCCCGCTGGAGCCAGGCCACCGAGCGCCGCCTGCCCAACAGCCTGTTCAGCCCCAATACCATGGACACCCTGATGTTCAACGGCTACGCCGACGAAGTGGCCGAGCTGTATGCCGGCCTGGACTTGAGAGCCAACTACTGATGGCCACACCACGCACCTGGTGGCTATGGCGCGGCGGCGTGTTCCTGGCCGCGCTGGCCCCCCTGCTGTACTGGAGCGGTCAGGTGGCCAGCAACGCCGCAGGCCCGGAACCCGGGCGCTACCTGCTACTGAATCTGGGCATTGGCGCACTCTGGCTGCTGCTGATGACCCTGAGCCTGACCCCGCTGACCAAGCTCACCCGCTGGAAAGGCTTCAACCTGATCCGGCGGCAGTTGGGGCTGTGGACCCTCGCTTACGCGACTCTTCACCTGCTGAGCTATGCCCTGTTCATTCTGGGGCTGAACTGGGCCCTGCTGGGCAGTGAGCTGGTCAAGCGGCCTTACATCGTGGTGGGCATGATCGCCCTGCTGGGGCTGGCCGTGCTGGGAGCGACCTCCAACCGCTGGTCGATGCAGCGGCTGGGCAAACGCTGGAAGCCCCTGCACAAGTTTGCCTACGTCATCCTCGCTCTGGTACTGCTGCACTTCTTCTGGGTGGTACGCGCCGACCTGCGAGAATGGGCCGTGTATGCCGCCGTTTCCGCCCTGATCATGGCGACCCGCCTACCGCCGGTGGCACGCACGCTGCCCAAGCTGCGACAGCGTGCCAGTCAGTTCAGGTAGCACTAACCGAACACCCGACGCAAATGGCGACGATACTCCGCCTTGTCGCGCTCGACGTCCGGAGCCTTGATGACATCGTTGGCGATGAACGTGGGCTGGGCGGCCAGCCCGACGAACTGCTGGGATTTGTGGAACGCAAAGTAGACGCCATCGACCCCGCGCCCTTCAAAGAAGTTGCCCGGCTCATCGAAGGCTTCGGCGGGGGCATTCCAGGTCAGCGACAGCATGTAGTGGCGGCCCTGAAGCAGCCCGCCACTGCCGTACTGTTTGGAAGGGTCCTGACGCGAACGGCCATCGCTTGCGTAAAGCGCGCCATGCCCCTCAGTAAAGACTTCATCGATATAGCGCTTGACCGTCCAAGGCGCGCCCATCCACCAGCCGGGCATCTGGTACACGATGGTGTCGGCCCACAGGTAGTGCTGCACCTCGGCGGCGGGCTCGTAGCCTTGCTCGATGACCGTCTCGCGCACTTCATGCCCCAGTTCCAGCAGGGTTTCCTTTGCAACGGCATGCAGGGTATTGTTGAGTTCACCACCAGAGTGGGCAAACGCCTTACCGCCATTGATCAACAGTATCTTCATGACTGACACCTCACTGTGTGTTTGACTGGCCCGCCTAATGATAAGCAGCGGAGCATTGTGTGGGCGCTATTGTGCAGTGAACAATGCCATGAAAACAGCGTACTTCCCGCAAGAGACTCTTGCTCAAAAATCAACAATTACTTGCCACGACCAGGTCTGATATTCATGAAAAGTACTCTGGAAGAGCAGCAAGCCTTCATTACCGTCGTGGACTGTGGCTCGATCACCGCCGCCGCCGAGCAGTTGGCCATGACGGTCTCCGGCGTCAGCCGCGCCCTGTACCGGCTGGAACAGAAGCTGGGCACCACGCTCCTGCGCCGCACCACCCGACGGCTGGAGCTGACGGAGGAAGGCGACACCTTTCTGGCCCACTGCCGCAGCATCCTGGCCGCCGTGGAAGCGGCCGAAGAGGCCGTGCAGGACCGCCATCAGCAGCCCAGCGGGCGGCTGCGCATCAATGCCGCGCCCAGCTTCATGCAATTCGTGGTGGTGCCGCTGATCGAGGAGTTTCGCGCCCGCTACCCGCAAATCACCCTGGAGCTGGATACCCATGACCGCTTTGTAGACCTGCTGGAACAGCGGGTCGACCTGGCCATTCGCATTGGCGCGCTGGAAGATTCGTCGCTCCATGCGCGCCCCCTGGGCCACAGCGCCCTGCGCGTGCTGGCCAGCCCCGCCTACCTGGCGCGCCATGGCACCCCCTCTCAGGTAGCGGAACTGGCCCAGCACACCCTGCTCGGCTTCAGCCAGTTGGACCACCTCAACCGCTGGCCGTTGAACGGCGCCAATGGCCAGCCGCTGCACATCGCGCCCACCCTGGCGGCATCCAGCGGCACCACCCTGCTGGAGCTGGCAATCTCAGGCGTTGGTATCGTTTGCCTGGCCGATTTCATGACCCAGGCACCCCGCCAGCGTGGCGCGCTGGTGGAAGTGTTGCCCGACCACACCACGCTGATCACACAGCCCATCCATGCCGTCTACTACCGGCAGGCCACGCTTTCCCATCGCACACGGCTGTTCATGGAGTTTCTGGCCGAGCGGTTGCCACCGCATTACGTTTAGCAGTGCGCTACGGGCCAACATCGCTTAATCCACACCGCTGCCCTAAGATGCAGAGATAGCACCCCACCCACACGAGGCTACCCATGACGGTTGCTGCGCTGAACGCCCCGCTCTTTGCCCCCCATACCCACGGCGCCTGCTGCTGCGGTTCACCGCTACTGCAACAGTTTCACGAACGGCTAATGGCCGACGTGAGCCGTCGGCAGGTATTGGGGGGGGCACCGCAGCCGTCCATGCTGGGCGCGTCGCAAATCAAGCTGATGATGGGCGGCAGCGTGGCTTCCCTCTACGACCCACTCGATAGCACCCAGTTTACCGAACGCGAACTGCGCGCCGCCGTGGAGGCCGCCGACGACTGGGGCACCGACATCCTGTTCAGCCCTCAGAATACGCCCAACCAATTGCGCCAGCTCGCCAAGCAGGCATTGCCATCATCGACCGAAACGATGTAGCGGCCTTGTGTCTGAACACGCTGACCGCCCCGGTGCAGCACGCACGAGCTAGGCACATCGACCCGAAGCCGACCACGAGGGAGAACGGCGGCATTGGAAAGGCTGGTCTCGGCATCATCCAGCTCGGCCAACAGCTTGATGACGCGCTCGTAATAGGCCGCCCCGTCAGCCGTGACGTTCACTTTTCGCGTCGTTCTGTTGAGCAGCGTAACCCGCAGGCGCGCTTCGAGATACTGAACCTGCTGCGTCACGCTGGTTCGGCTGATCTGCAGTGTGTCAGCAGCCTTGGTAAAGCTGCCGGTTTCCACCACGCGGGCAAACGCCTGCATGGCATCAAAGCGATCCACGGTTGTCTTCCCTCCATGATTGTTTGGCCACAGCAAACAATGTTGATCATGATCCCGCGTTTATCCACACGCACGCCAGATTTACAGTGCTCCCACCATGAATCAAGGGTCGATCACGACCTACGAACAGCACTAGTGGAGAGACTGATGGCTAATCGTGATGTCGTTTTCCCGAACGGACGCCAGGATTTGTACTACCACAACGGCTACTCTGCTGCGGTACGCTCGGGTGATTTTCTGTTTGTCTCGGGCCAGGTAGGCAGCCGTGAAGATGGCTCACCGGAGCCAGACTTCGCCGCCCAGGTGCAGCTGGCCTTCGACAATCTGGCCAATGTCCTGAAAGCGGCCGGCGCCAGCTTCGAGGATATCGTCGACGTGACCAGCTTCCATACCGACCCCGAGGCCCAATTCGCTACCGTGATGGCAGCCAAGGCCCGCGCGTTCCCAGCAAAGCCCTACCCCAACTGGACGGCGGTCGGCGTCACATGGCTGGCGGGATTCGACTTTGAAATCAAGGTCATTGCAAGGCTGCCCACGACTTAGCCAATACACTTCAAATGATGCGTATCAAGTGAAGGGGCAGCACTCCCCCAACGCGATAGCTCCTCATTTTTGGACTCCTGATGGATCAGCTAAATCTCGACTACACGGTGGTCATTTTTGCCTGTCTCGCCTTTACTGCCGGATTGGCAAGGTCCGGAAAGCCAATCCCAGTCAGTGAAAGGGCCAGCTAGTACGAACACTGGGGGTGTGAGTCGGCGATCACACCGCCCGCTGTCGACCCTTGCCTCACCGAACACCCGAAGCGGCGTTTAAAACCCCAACAAGCGGCGGCGTATCGGCCGAACAGCCACTATCATCAGCACTGCCAAGGCCAGCCACTCTAACCAGTGCGGTAGCAACTCTTGCACTTGTTTTGCCTGCTCCATTGGGCTCCAGCCAGCCATGCCAACGGCCACATCAAATAGCCAACCTACCAGCACCGTAACGCAGAGCACACTGGCAAGGTACACTGCCAGGGCAGGAGTGCCCAACTCACGGCGCAAGATAGCCAGCGTAGCCAAGCTGGTAATCGGCCCTGCCAGCAAGAACACCAGCGCCATTCCAGGGGAGATCCCCGCCAACAACAGCCCTGCTGCCACTGGCGTCGCCGCTGCCGCGCAAATGTAAAGCGGAATACCCACCACTGCCATCAGCATCAGCGCCCACAGGCCACCCGAAAAACGCACCAACGTATCCGGCGGCACCAGCGTGACCAGCACACCGGCCAGCAGCAACCCGGCAAACATCCACACACTGATGTCGTCCAGCAGATCGCTAAACGCATAGCGTAACCCTGCCCTAAGGCCGCTCGGCTCATCGACGTGTGCGCGTTGATCATGGCAACCACTTGAAGCGCAGCAGCCACCGGAAACCGCGGGGGCGGGTGCTGCTACGGCGGCTTCACGGGTCAAGCCTACTAGCAGGCCTGTCACAATCGCCGTTACCAACGCGCCGCCCACACGCACCAACGCCATCAGCGGGCCTAGCAGTGCGCTGGTGAGCAGGATCGAGTCCACACCCACACCAGGGGTGCTGATCAAAAACGAGGTAGTAGGCCCACGCCCTGCGCCACCACGGTGCAGCGCAATGGCGGTGGGAATCGCCCCACAGGAACACAGCGGCAGCGGCATACCAATCACCGCCGCCCGCACAATACTGCCAAGACCGCGCCCGCCCATCCAGCGCTGCAGCAGGCTGTCCGGTAGCCAAGCTTTAATCATCCCGGCAATGACCAGTCCCAACAGCAGCCACGGGGCTGCCGTTAGCGCAATTTGCAGCAGCTCGGCTATCAGCGTCATGTCATCACCTGCTTGTCCACTCTGGGAATAAGGGCTAGCCTAAACCCTGTCATCGTTACAGGGTCAAGCCAATGACACTCATCTACCGCATTGGAGAGGCGGCTACCCGCACAGGCTGCTCGCCGGAGAGTATTCGTCACTACGAAAAGCTGGGCCTGCTACCACCCCCGAAACGGGGTGAGCAGGGCTATCGTCATTACGACCAGGCAGCCCTTGAGCGCATCAGCTTCATTCGTCATGGCCGCAACCTAGGGCTAGACCTGCACAGCATCCAAGAACTGCTGGCGCTCTCCGACCGCCCTGACACCGACTGCGGCGCCGCTGATGCCATCGCCAGTCGTCATTTAGCGCATATGGAAGCGCGCATTGCCAAACTGCAAGCGCTGGCGGATGAACTACGCCAAGTGATTCATCAGTGCCGGGGCGGCAAAGCTGCCGACTGCCAAATCATTCAAACACTGTATGAGCACCAGCCTTCTTGCATCGACACTACCTGTGGTGAAAGCCAACCTTTATTAAAATGACGCTCGGCCATAGCCAAAAGGAATTACATATGATCGAAACAAGGGAAGAACTCGACGCCATCAAGCAGTCCTGCCATGCCATGGTGACGCGCAGCGCCGGCCTCTCCGCAGGTACGGCGATGATTCCCGTGCCGGGGCTGGACATTGGCTCGGACGTGGCGATCCTGATGCGCATCATCCCCAAGATCAACAGCCAGTTTGGGCTAACGCCGGAGCAGATCGACCGCCTGGATACCGAAAGCAAGCTGTTCGTCATGACCGCCATCTCCAATACCGGCAGCAAGATGGCGGGCAGGTACATCACCAAAAACCTGATCGTGACCCTGCTCGGCAAGATGGGCATCAAAGTTGCCGCCAAAGGCACCAGCAAATTCGTCCCGCTGATTGGCAGCGCCGTGGCGGGCGGCATCAGTTTTACCGCCATGAAATACATGGGCAACAGCCACATCGAAGACTGCTACAAGGTCGCGTTGGCCGCCCTGGAAAACCGTCAAATCGAACCGATGGCCGACGCCGACCCCGAGGCGCCAGCCGATGACTCCCACCCGACCGAGACGCCGTAGCGTCGACCAACAAGGAAATCCAATGCCTGCTTATGTCGTTTTAACCCGTGAACACACCCACAACAGCGAAGAAATGCAGCGCTACAGCGAAAAGGCCAAAGCCGCTCGGGAAGGCCACGACCCGCAGCCACTGGCCTTCTACGGAGACTTCGAAGTGCTGGAAGGCAGCGCCATGGAAGGCGCCGTGATCCTGCGCTTCCCCGACATGGCCGCCGCCCGCGCCTGGTACCAAAGCCCCGCCTACCAGGAAGCCCGCCAACACCGCTTCCTGGGCGCCGATTACCGCGTCTTCTTAGTAGAGGGTATTGAAGAGATGTGATGGCGCAACAAGTCACCCTCGATGGGAATGAACTGGCTGGCGGCGTTGATCAGGGAAGCGGCGGTGAGCTGGGGCACGCCGTAGACTTCCACCCGTTTGCCGTGGGCCTCACGGATCTTCTGCGCCAACAGGTCGAAGTCGCCATCGCCGGAGACCAGCACCACCACATCCGCCTTCTCGGCGTATTCGATGGCATCGAGGGTGATGCCTACGTCCCAATCACCCTTGGCGGAGCCGTCCGCTCGCTGAATGAACGGCTTTAACCTGACCTCGAAGCCAATCGAACGGAGGATATTCTGGAACTCACGCTGCTTGGCATCGCCCTTGTCGATGGCATAGCAGCGGGCGGCCAGCACCTCCCGGTTCGCCGTTGCCTTGGCCCAGAAACGACGGTAATCGAAGTGCCTGCCGTAGGCGTCGCGTACGGTGTA